>CAUJFI010000049.1 GCA_963170125.1 Deinococcota bacterium
GAGCGGCGCGAACGGCAGCTGCGGGCCGTAGGCGCGCGCGAGGCGCGCCACGAGCTGCAGGCCGAACGTGAGCGTCACCTGTTGGCAGGGCACGGCGTTGAGCAGGCCTTCGAACAGCCCCGGGTAACGGGGCGGCTTCAGCCCGCGGAGCCGGTCGACGAGGGGCGCCAGGTGCGGGTCGGCGGCGGCCAGCGCGTAGAACTCTGTCAGGTCCGTGTCCGTGCCGAGCAGGTCGCGCACGGCGCGCTCCCCGCCGCTGGCCATGGCGGCCTCGCTCGCGCCCTCGGCCGTGACGGAGACGCGCAGCTCCCGGGTGCGCGCCGCACCGCCGTCCGTGCCCGTCACCTCCAGTAGGAACGGGCCGCTCAGTGCTCCGCCGCTCGCGCTCGCCGGCAGGACGCGGCGCAACGTGACGCCGTCCCAGACGTCGACCTGGTTGTTGCGGCGGCGCTGCAGCGCCATGGCGGTAAGGTCGAGGCGGAACGGTTGCGGCGGCGCCAAGGTGAAGGTGGCCGTCCGCGCGACGTGCGGGGCCACGGCAATGCTCGAAGCTTCCATCTTCGTGATGCTACGGCGTGGGGCTCGGTGCCCGTGTCGCCGTGAGACCTCCCCAGCTTCGCCACGTGTCGGCACGAGCTGGATGCTCGAGCTCGGTGGCAACCGTTCGTCGCGGTGAGACCGAGCCTGTTCTCATGGTGAGACCGCAAGATGCACCGACCGACCCTGGTAACATCGCAGGCATGGCGCTCCTTGGGTCCTCGGAGCCCCAGGCTACGGAGGAAACATGACCGACCCATTCACCACGCGCCTTTCTACGCGCTCGCGTGGCGTGACCTCTTCTGCCATCCGCGAGATCCTCAAGGTCGCCAACCGCCCCGACATCATCTCGTTCGCAGGCGGTCTACCCGCCCCCGAGTACTTCCCGATCGAGGCCATGCGGGCCGCGGCCGATCGCGTCCTCACCCAGCGGGGCCGCCTCGCCCTGCAGTACGACGCCACCGAGGGCGTCGGCGAGCTGCGAGAGTACATCGCCGCCAAGGTGAGCGCCGACGAGCCGGGCGCTCCCGTGAAGCCGGAGAACGTCATCCTCACCACCGGGTCGCAGCAGGCCCTCGATCTCATCTCCAAGGTCCTCCTCGACCCGGGTGACCTGATCGCCACGGAGAACCCCTCCTACCTGGGCGCCCTGCAGTCGTTCCGGCTCTTCCAGGCCACCTACCACCCCGTCGCCATGGACGAGGAGGGCGCCGAGCCGGCCGCGCTCGCCGAGGCGCTCGCGCGCGCGCCGAAGTTCGCGTACGTGCTCCCCACCTTCCAGAACCCCACGGGCCGCACCATGGGCGCCGAGCGGCGCAAGGCCGTCGCCGAGCTCTTCACGCGCTACGAGGTCCCGCTCGTCGAGGACGACCCTTACGGTGCCATCTACTTCGACCAGCCGGCCGGGCCGTCGCTGCGCTCCCTCGCGCCCGACCTCACGCTCGCGCTCGGCACCTTCTCGAAGACCCTCGCCCCGGGCCTGCGGCTCGGGTGGGTCGTCGGGCCGGAGGCGTGGGTGGCCCGCCTCGCGCAGGTGAAGCAGGCGGCCGACCTGCACACTTCGACCCTCTCCCAGCACGTCGCCCTCGAGGTCCTGAAGTCGAACATCCTCGACGAGCACCTGAGCGTGTTGCGCGGCGTCTACCACGAGCGGTGCCAGGCGATGCTCGAGGCGCTCGCCCGCGAGTTCCCGAAGGGCTCGCGGTGGACCGTGCCCGCCGGCGGGATGTTCGTGTGGGTCGAGCTGCCTGGCGGCGTCGACGTGGCGCCGCTCCTGCCCCGCGTCGTGGCGGAGGAGAAGGTCGCCTACGTTCCCGGCGCGCCGTTCCACCCGAACGGCGGCGGCGCTAACACGATGCGCCTCAACTTCACGCATGCCCCGGCCGACGTCGTCCGCGACGGCGTTGCGCGCCTAGGCAGGGCGTTGACCCGGGCGTTGGCGACCACCGCGGCGTAACGACGTTCCGGCGTCGCTGACGCGGGCCGGGCACGCTTGGGTGCGCCCGGCCCGTCAGCTACTCCCAGTCCTCGAGGTTGCTCTTGAGGCGCCTGCGATCGCTCTTGGCGTAGTGCCTCGCCATGTCGAGCGTCGCGTGGCGCAGGTGGTCTTGCACCTGACCGAGGTCGCCCGTCTGGCGGTAGAGGCGCGTGCCCGCCGAGTGCCGTAGGGCATGCACGCCCTTGAAGGCCACCTCGGCACGGTGGCAGAGCTTCTCGAGGCGGTTGAAGACCCCGAACTGCGTGCGCAGCTCCAGCACGTGCTCGCGCGGCGCCCCCGCAGCCTCCATCGCGCGCCGGTAGGTGAGCAGGGCCGCAGCGAGCTTGGGGGTCAGCTCGACCGTCGCCGTCTTGTTGCCCTTGCCGCCGCGCACGGTGAGCTCGAAGGCCCCCAGGTCCAGGTCGGTCCACTTCAGGGCCACCATCTCGCTGACGCGCAGCCCGGCGTGCGAGCCGAGCAGGAGCAGCACCCGCTCCTGCTGGTCGCGGGTGGCGGCCTGCAGCTCGATGAGCTCGAACTCGGTGTAGTGGCGCGTCCCACCGTGCTCGGCAGCGTGGCTGGCCGCGCGCCCGATGCGCACGTCGCGGAACGGGTCCGCCTCGGTCGCCCCGGCCCACGCCAGGGCCGAGTAGAGCGCCCGCGCGGCGGCCACCTTCAACGCCACGGTCGCGGAGCTCAGCGGCCCGTCCTTGGCCTTGCGCCCCCGGCGCGAGGCGGCCGGCTCATCGGCGAGGAGCGCGGCCCGCT
>CAUJFI010000050.1 GCA_963170125.1 Deinococcota bacterium
GCCCCCCGGGCCTCCGGCGCCGCCCCCGCCGGCGGGCCGCACGGCGGCGGGGGCCGGCGCGGTGACCCGCGCGGCCCCCCTCCATTTCGTTAGAGGATCTCGATCGCGGGATCAGTCCAGCCCGGCAGCCACGCGGTTGGCGTGGACCTCCGTGGCCATGAGCATCATGCCGCGCACCGCCTCGACGTCGGCGGCCGTGTACGGCTCGAAGCCGGCTGGCAGGTCGGCCTCGTTGCCCCAGGCCGTCATGACGTAGTTGAGGATGGCCGCCATGTCGGCGTCCTGCAAGTGCAGGTGCGACGGCATGACGCCGTTGTAGGTCGTGTTGTGGACGCTGATGCTGCCCTGGAGGCCGAAGGCGACGGCCTCGACGGGGTAGTCGCGGTCCGCGGCGTACAGCTCGGGAGCGTGCCCGGCGAGGGGTGGGAACGCCATGGGGATCCCCATGCCCGTCGCCTGGTGGCAGGCCGAGCACGTGCTCATGTACAGCGGCTCGCCGTCGGGCAGGGCCGGGACGCTCGTCTGCGCTTCCGTGCCGCCGGCCTGCGTGCCGCCCGTTGCAGGCGTTTCGGCCGGCGTCACCGGCGCCGTGACCTGAGGGGGCGTCGCCGGCGCGGCCGAGTGGAAGCCGGGGTTCACGACGCCGCGCTCGGCGACGAGCTCCATGGCGCGGTTGATGTCGATGCGGGCCTTGCCGCCACCCAAGTCCTCGTAGCCCGTGATGCTCGCGACAGCCGCCTGGAGGTCGGCCTGATGAGCGGAGCCGTCGAGGATCTGGTACTTGCCCTGCGGCCGTGACGTGGCGAGGAAGAGCAGTGCGAGCAGGATGACGCCCATGCCGACCGACCCCAGGGCGACGGCGGAGCGGACCTGGCCCTCGCTGAACAAGTAGTCGCGGCTGTTGTCAGGCATGGTGTTCGACCACCTTCAGGAGCCGCGGGTCGTTCGCGGGCACCACGTTGCGTGCGGCGAGCGCGCGCGCGTAGACGGCCACCCAGATGCCGCCGAGGCCGACGAGGAGGAGCACGTCGAGCAGGCTGACCTGGAAGCCCGCCCGACCGAACGCGGGGACGAGGAACCAGTAGTAGTTGAGGCACTGCACTACGAGCGCCCACACCGCTACGACCGAGAGCGCTCGCCGCGTGCGCTTCACCCAGCGCGAGAAGAGGATCATGAACGGGGCGAAGAAGCCGAAGAACAGGAGGAACGCGCTCAGGCCCACCCACTCCGGGCCCAGGCGGAGCGTGTACCACGTCGCCGTCTCGACGACGTTGTTCGACCACTGGATGATCAGCTGGGAGATCTGCGTGTACGCCCAGAACATCGTGACGGCCATGAGGAGGTTGCCGAGGTCCTGGAGGCGCTTCGGGGTGAGGAGCTTGTCGATGGTCGGGTTGACGCGCGCCAGGTTGACCATCACGAGGATGACCACGGCGAGCGCGGAGATGACCTGGCTTGCCATGATGATGCCCGGGTAGATGCCGGAGAACCAGGTCGGGGTCACGGACATCGCCCAGTCGAACGCGGCGAAGGTCATCGTGAGGATGTAGACGACCACCCATAGGCCGCCCAGGTTCTTCATGCGATAGCCCGTGCGTGCCGACGTCGCCGAGTCGTCGTCCTGGCGCTTGCCGAGGCGGCGGTACAGGAACGCGCCCAGCGTGAACACCGCGAAGATGATCACCGCGCGGACGATGAAGAACGCGGTGTTGAGGTAGGCCGTCTTGGCCGCGACCGTCGGTTCGGCGGCGACGTAGGCGGCGTCCGTCCACGGGTAGAGGTCTCGCATGCCGAAGACGATCGGCAAGAAGAGCAGGGCGAAGAGCGGCACGGCGCCGGCGGCCGCCTCGAGCGGCCGACTGATGAGGGCGCCCCACGACCCGCCCGCCAGATGCACGATGAACAGCAGCACGAGCGAGCCGAGCGAGATGCCGAGCCAGAAGAGGTAGGTGAACAGGTAGGACTGGAAGAAGCCCTCCGCGTGGCCCGCGAAGCCGAGGATGACGGCGACGAGCAGCGCCACCGCCCCGACCACCAAGCCGCCGATCTGGGCTTTGCCCGTGCCCACGGGTGGGAGCTTTAGGGAGCTCATCGGTTGGCCTCCGCTGCGTTCGGCGCGAGCGTCGCGTCGGCCGGGACGTCGGCGATGCTCGCGTTCTGGCTGAGCTGCAGCGCCTTGACGTACGCGGCGATGGCCCAGCGGTCCGCCACCGGGACGCGCGAGGCGTAGCTGTACATGCGCCCGAAGCCGTTCGTCATGGCGTTGTAGAAGTAGCCGACCGGGGCGTCGAGTAAGCGCTGGGTCGTCGTGAAGTCGGCCGGCTGCGGGAAACCCTTGAGGACCGTCGCCCCGAGGCCGTTGGCGTTGAAGTTGTGGCACGGCGAGCAGTAGATGTTGAACCGCTCCTGGCCGCGCTGGAGGAGGTCGGCGGTCAACTCGACGGGCAGCTCCGAGAGGAACCCCGTGGGCCCCATGCCCGTCAGGTAAGCGGGGTCGAGGGCGCCGAACTCGCGCGAGACCGTGCCGGTCGGGAGTGGGCGCATGGCCGACCCGTCCGCGAAGAACGGAGATGACTCGAAGGCCTTCGCCTGTGGCTGGTCGTACATGTTGCGGCCGCAGCCCGTGAGCAGCAGCGTGCCTAGGAGGCAGGCGGCCAAGAGACCGCGTCTCACGCGCTCGACCCGGGAGCGGGCGCGCGGCGCGGCCGGTGTGAGTGCGTGCGTCACCGCTCCACCTCCGAGACGACGAGGGGGGAGAGCCCCTCGAGGAACGCGCGGGTGGGGCCCAAGTCGAACTTGGGATCGCGCGCCTCGATGCAGAGGAAGAAGCGGTCGCGCATGGCGTTGCCGAACCCCGGAGTGTTGAAGATCGGATGGTACGGCCGGGGCAACCCGTTGCGCACGAGCATGACGATGGCGGCCGTGAGGCCGGCGAAGAGGATCGTGCACTCGTACATGATGACGATCCAGTTCGGCCAGCTGTTTAGGGGCTTGCCGCCGGAGACGAGCGGGTAGTGGGTCGTGTTCGCGTACCACTGCATGAAGAAGCCGCCGAGCCCGCCCGCGATGCCCATGATGAGCACCACCCAGCCGAGCCGGGTCTGCTTCATGCCGAGGTCGAAGTCGAGCCCCTCGACCGGGAAGGGCGTGTAGGCGTCGATCCGCGTGTAACCGGCGTCGCGGACACGCGTCGAGGCCTCCCTGATGGCCTCGACGCTGTCGAACTGGGCCACCAGGCCGTAGAGGTTCGACGGCGAGGCGGTGTGGGCGAGGGTGGCGCTGCTCATGCCGGCTCCTCAGCGTGGAAGTACTCCATACGGGCATGCTCGAAGGCGTCGCTGCCCTGATGGTGGTCGTGGTAGGCCGTCTCCTTCGTCTCGGCCGTGGCGATCGACGGCAGCAAGCGGATGAAGAGGAAGAAGAGGGTGGAGAAGAGGCCGAGGCTGCCGATGAACAAGGACCAGTCCCAGACGGTCGAGACGTAGTCGGCCCAGGAGGAGATGAGGAAGTCCTTCGTGAGCGAGACGACGAAGATCACGAAGCGCTCGAGCCACATGCCGACGCTGACGATGATGGAGATCAAGAACAGGACCCATGGGCTCTGCCTGACCTTGCGGAACCAGAGCGGCTGGATGGCCACGAAGTTGCAGAAGATCAGTGCCCAGAAGAAGACGGCGTGATCACCGAACATGCGGTTCCAGATCATGAAGCGCTCGAACTCGACGCCCGAGTACCAGGCGGTGAAGATCTCGATGAAGTAACCGTACACGACGATCATGCCCGTGGCGAGCATGAGCTTCGAGGCGTTGTCGAGGTGCCGCAAGGTGACGAGGTGCTCGAGGTGGAACGCCTTGCGCAGGGGCACCGCGAGGATGAGCACCATCGCGAAGCCCGCGAACACGGCGCCGGCCACGAAGTAGGGCGGCATGATCGTGTTGTTCCAGCCGGGCAACTGCGCCGCGGCGAAGTCCATGGCGATCGTGCTGTGCACGCTGAGCACTAGCGGGAAGCTGACGGCCGCCAGGAGGAGGTACGCCCGCTGGTAGCGCTGCCACG
Organism: Deinococcota bacterium; assembly: GCA_963170125.1. Classification (GTDB taxonomy): domain Bacteria; phylum Deinococcota; class Deinococci; order Deinococcales; family Trueperaceae; genus JAAYYF01. Next base: position 4,057 of record CAUJFI010000050.1, read on the forward strand.
CCTTGGCCGAGCCGTTCCAGCCCAGGGCCAGGATGCCGTACAGGAGCTGCTGGAACCGCGTCTTGGAGCGGTCGCGCAGCGTCGCGAGGTCGGGGATGAGGCCGATGAACCAGAACACCAGCGAGATCGTGAAGTAGGTGCCGATCGCGAAGAAGTCCCAGTCGAGCGGGCTGCGGAACTGCGGCCAGAGCCCGAGCGTGTTGGGGTACGGGACGAGCCAGTAGAAGACCCACGGTCGGCCCAAGTGGAGGATGGGGTAGAGGCCGGCGCAGACCACGGCGAAGATAGTCATCGCCTCGGCGAAGCGGTTGACCGTGGTGCGCCACGGCTGCCTGAAGAGGAGCAGCGCGGCGGAGATGAGCGTTCCGGCGTGACCGATGCCGATCCACCACACGAAGTTGATGATGGGCATCCCCCAGGCGACGGGGATGTTGTTGCCGAAGATGCCGATGCCCGTGGTGATCAGCTTGACCACGGACACCAGGTACACGAGGAGCACGCTCGCCGAGATGACGAAGCCGATCCACCACCAGAGTGGCGTCTTGCCGAAAGGCGCCAGGACGGGCGTGAGCACAGCGTCGTCGATGCCGCCGTAGGTCTCGCCCGGCCGGATGACGCGGTTCGTCTCCTTGAAGGGGGCCTTGCGCTTGCCGGCAGCGACTGCCATCAGTGGCTCCCTTCCGCGCTACCGAGCGCGGGGTTGGGGTTCTTGACCTTGGCGAGGTAGGTGGTGCGCGGGAAGGTCTGCAGCTCTTCGAGCATCCAGTAGTTGAGTGGCGAGGCCTTCACCGCCGCCACCTGCGAGGTAGGGTCGTTGAGGTCGCCGAAGACGATGGCCTGGGTGGGGCAGGCCGCCTGGCAGGCCGTTACCACCTCGCCGTCGCGGATCTTGCGGTCCTCGACGGAGGCGTCGATGCGGGCCGTCGCGATGCGCTGAGTGCAGTACGTGCACTTCTCCATGACGCCGCGCGACCTGACGGTGACGTCGGGGTTGTTGGCGAGGGACAGAGGGGTGGCGTCCGTGGCGAGCTCCGCATACTGCAGCCAGTTGAAGCGGCGCACCTTGTAGGGGCAGTTGTTCGAGCAGTAGCGCGTGCCGACGCACCGGTTGTAGACCATCACGTTCAGGCCCTCAGAGTCGTGGACCGTCGCGCCGACGGGGCACACGGGCTCGCACGGGGCCTTCTCGCACTGCTGGCAGGGCATGGGCTGGTGGAAGAACTGCGGGTCGTCGAGGCTGCCAGAGTAGTAGTTGTCCACCCGGATCCAGTGCATCTCGCGGCCACGCGCGACCTGCGCCTTGCCGACGATGGGGATGTTGTTCTCCGACTGGCAGGCGACCACGCAGGCGTTGCAGCCCGTGCACACCGTCTGGTCGATGACCATGCCCCACTTGTAGCCCTTGTACTCGAAGTTCGGGTAGAGGTCGGCCTCGTGGTGGGCCACCGGGTGCACGAAGTGCGGGTGCTCGGGCGCCGCGCGGAACTCCGCGAGCGTGCCGGAGCGCACGATGTGGCGGGCCTCGCCCGTGCCTTCCAGGCTGTGGTGCGTCTGGGTGCTGACGAGCGCGTGCGAGTCGTTCGTCTTCGCGACCGTGACCGGCTGGGCGCCGGCCGCCGCGTGGTCGAGGAGCTGGTAGGCGTTGACGCCCACGCCCGTGCCGACCTTGCCCGCGCGCGAACGGCCGTAGCCGAGCGCCAGGGTGATCGCGCCGGCGGCGTGGCCGGGCTGCACCCAGACCGGGGCGCTCAGGTCCTTGCCGCCGCTCGTCAGCTTGACGACGTCGCCGGTCTTGACCCCCAAGTTCTCCGCGGTGGCTGGCGCCATGAGCGCCGCGTTGTCCCACGTGAGGTTGCTGAAGGCCTTCGGCAGTTCCTGGAGCCAGCCGTTGTTGGCGAAGCGGCCGTCCTGCAGCGAGTCGTCGAGCACGAGCTTGAGCTCGATGTTCGCCGCGGCCGGGAGCGCCCCCGTGACGGGGGCGGCGGAGACGGCGACCGCCTGTGAGCGGCTGCCTGCCACCGCGCCGCGGTAGACGCTCTCACGCCAGAAGTCGTCGAAGGCGCCCGTGACGTTGGCGCGCCAGTAGTTGCGCACGACGTCGTAGCCGGCAGTGCTCGGGTTGCCGAGGAGGGCGCCGAGCAGCTCGACGTCGCTCTTGCCCGCGTAGAAGGGGAGGATGAGCGGCTGCCTGATCGTCACGGTGCCGTCGAAGGCGCGCGCGTCGCCCCACGTCTCGAGGAAGTGGGACTCCGGCAGGCTCCACGTGACCGCCTCGGTCGTCTCGTCGTCGTACAGGCCCAGCCTGGCCGAGAACGGGACCTTGGCGAGGGCGCCGGCGAAGTCGAGGCTCGCCGGGGACGTGTAGACAGGGTTGGCGTCGATGATGACGAGCGCCTTGACCGAGCCACCGTTCATCAGGGCGACGAGCTCGGCGAGCTCCTCGCGGTGCACGGCCGGCCTGGCGGCGGCCGGCTGCAGGTAGCTGACCGTGGTGCCGACGTTGCCGAGCGCGGCGTTGAGCGCGTGGCCGATGGCGTGCACGACGGGCGGCTGGTCCTGGCCGACCACGACGAGCGACTTGCCGCGGTTCGCCTCCAGGTCCTCCACGAGCGCGTCGAAGAGCGCCTGACTCACGCCCGAGGGGCGCTGGGCGGCGGGGGCGGAGGCGCCGACGGCCGCGGCCAACGCGGCGGCCAGCGCCGCCACATCGCTCGGCTTGAGCGCCACGCGGTGGTCGGCGAGCGACGCGGCGTGCGTCGGGCCCGTCTCGAACGCGTAGAGGCGGTTCATGGTGTCCGTGGCGCGCCTCAGGCGGCGCGCGTCGGCGAACGCCCTGGCGTGCGCCAGGCTGCCGGGGCCGGAGTTCATGAAGTCCGCGTCGAGCGCGACGACGACGTCCGCGGCGCGGAAGTCGTAGACGGGGGTGGCGTCCTGGCCGAAGGCCTGGCGGGCGCCGGCGACCACGTTGTCGGGATGGACGGGGTCGTACTGGAACCACCGCGCCTGCGGGTACTGGCTGAGGAAGTCGGAGACCTGGGAGGCCAGGGTCGGCGAGGTCACGTTCTCGGTGAGGAGCGCGAAGCCTTCGCCGCGGGGCAGGTCCGCTAGGGCGCTGGAGAGGGCGGAGGTGAAGTCGGCCCACGTGCTGGACTGGCCCCGGAGGAGGACCTCCTGCGCGCGGTCGGGGTCGTACAGGGTCAGGACCTGCGCCTGCGTGATCGCGCCGGTGCTGCCAAGGCTCGCGGGGTGGTCGGGGTTGCCTTCCAGCTTGGTCGGCCGCCCCTGATGGCTCTCGGCGAGGACCCCCTCGGCGTACCCCGCGTAAGTGACGGCGGTCGCGAAGTAGAGGGGCCGACCCGGCGTGATCTGCTCGGGCTGCTTGACGTACGGCACGATCTTCTCGTGGGCGAGGGGCGGCCTGGCGCAGGCGCTCAGTCCGGCGAGGGCCATGCTTGCCCCGAGGAGCTTGAGGAAGTCACGCCGCTCGAAGCTGCCTTCGATCGGGGCCGCCTGGCGCGGGAACTCGCGCTGCAAGAAGAGTTTGAACTCCTCCGTCTCGGCGAGCTGGTCGATGCTGCGCCAGTAGTCGGGGCCTTCCTGCTTGGCCAGCTTGGCGCGGATGGCGCTGAAGTCGATCTGGACGTCGCTCATCTGTGGCACGTCGAGCACTGGGTGAGCTTGTCGGTGTCGATGTGGTACGCCTCCACGAGGGTGGCGCCCAGGGCCAGTTGCGCCTTGGGGTCGGCGAGCGGTTGGTACGCCATGTTGAAGACCTCACTCACGGGCCGCAGAGCCGTCGCCGGGTTCCGGTGGCACTCGAGGCACCAGCCCATGGTCAGAGGCTCGTTCTTCCAGACCTGCGCCATCTCGTCCATGCGACCGTGGCACGTGCTGCAGCCGACGCCGTTGGTCACGTGGGCGCTGTGGTTGAAGTAGACGTAATCGGCCAGCTCGTTGACGCGGTTCCAGGCGATCGGCGTGCCGGAGTTCCAGGAGTCGACGACGGCCTGGACCTGCGGGGTGCCGACGCGCAGCTGCGAGTGGCAGCCCATGCAGGTCTCGGTCGGGGGAACGCTGGCCGTGTTGGACGTCTCGACCGTGGTGTGGCAGTAGCGGCAGTCGAGGCCGACCTGGACGACGTGGAGGTTGTGCGGGTAGTCGATCGGCTGCGCCACCGGGACGCCGACGGCGTTGTTGGAGACGCGCGCGTAGAAGGGGAGGGCAACGATCATGAGCACGGCGAAGATGCCGCCGGCCCATACCGCCCACGTGACGAACGAGTTCGAGTTGGGAGGGAAGAGCTGAGGCATCAGCCGCGCACCCCTGTGCGCGCCGCGCGTTGCCGGCTCGGTCCTGCCGCGGGGGGCAAGAAGACTACGGGCCAGATCGCTCTGGCTGGCGCTGGCCGCTGTGAAACGCAGTTCATGATGCTCCGATCGACCTCCCTATGGAACACCGACCCCCGAGCCCGTCCTGGTCACTCTCCGGGCTGGTCGGGACGGCTTGAAACTGTCACGAATCTATCACAAACCCAATTCCGACCCTTTCGGGACCATTGTCCCGGGCTCGCGCCCCAGGCTCAGGGTGATTCTTCCCACGGCGCGACGGTCGGTGCGGAGAGGGGCCCGGGAGTAGGAAATGGGCGACTGCGAGGGGGGGCGGGGCGAGAGCAGGCGTCTGGGACGGGGCCTCACCGCCCCAGACGCGCTCCCTCATGGTGGAGCCTGCCGGACTCGAACCGGCGACATCTCGCTTGCAAAGCGAGTGCTCTCCCAGCTGAGCTAAGGCCCCCCGAGCCCACGCGAGTAGATGTTAGCAGAGCGCGAGCGGCAGCGTGCGCGCCGTGCCAGCCGCGCTACTCGTGCCCGGTCGGCCGCGCGAAGATCATGCGGCCCATGTTCGTCTGCAGGCTGGACGTGACCACGACGTCGATGGTGGTCCCGACGCGGTCGCCGGCCCCCTCGACGACGACCATCGTGCCGTCCTCGAGGTAGGCGAGGCCCTGCCCAGACTCGCGGCCCTGCCTGACGATGCTGAGAGCCAGCCGCTCGCCGGGCAGGTAGGACGCCTTGACGGCGCTGGCGAGTTGGTGGACGTTCAGGACCCTGACCCCTTGCAGCGCCGCGACGCGCGTGAGGTTGTAGTCGGTGGTGATGAGGTCGGCCTCCAGGAGCTGGCACAGGCGCACGAGCCGGTCGTCGACCGGCCCCTTGCCGACGTCCTCCTGGGTGACCTCCATGGTGATGCCGTCGGTGGCGGCGATGAGGTCGAGCGTCTCGAGGCCGCGCCTGCCGCGCTGGCGTTTCAACTCGTCGTCGGAGTCAGCGATGCGCTGCAGCTCCGTCAGCACGAAGTGGGGCAGGACCAGCTTCCCCTCGAGGAAGTTGGCATGGATGACAGCTAGGAGGCGGCCGTCTATCACCGCCGAGGAGTCCAGGACCTTGCTGTTGGCTGCGCCAGAGTGCGCCGGCGCCTGCCGCCCGTCCACGCTCGGCAGAAAGGGCAGGAGCTTACGGTTGGCGACGAAGAAGCCGCCGAGCCCGACGACCAGCACCACGGCGACGAGCAGCGACCAGTACCAGGTGAAGCCGGGCACGCTGGCGAGGATGTTGTTGATGAGTACCGTGACGAGCAGTCCGAGCGTAGCGCCGGCGAGCGCGGCGAGCGCTGCGTCCGGCCGGATGTGCGAGGCGCGCTCCACGACGGACTCCCAGGCCCGGCCAGCGCGCGCCGCCGGCCCCCCGCCGAAGAGGTACGCCGTGAGCGCCCCGAGGATCGTGATGAAGAGGAGGTTGTTGGGGCCCAGCAGAACGCCGCGGCCCACGAGCCAGCTCCCCAGGACGTAACCGACCAGCCCGCCGAGCAGGGTCAGCGCCCCCCTGGCGACGGCCCTGCCGACCGCGACGCTGCCGGCGTCGCCCTTGGCGCCCTCGCCTTCCGCCTGCAGGCGGACCCTGTCGCTCTTGTCGGCCGTCGTCATCGTGGACCCCAGAGTAGCAACAGGGCCTCTTGCAGCGTCCTTACACCGTCGGGGAGGTCGGCGGACCGGGGCCCGACGAGGCGGGGGTGGCCAGCGCGCCGCGCCTCTTCGAGGCGCCGGCCGAGCTGGCCGACGGAACGCAGCTCGCCCGCCAGGCCGATCTCGCCCACGAAGGCCACGTCCTCGGGCGCGGCCCGGTTCGTGACGGCGGAGTAGACGGCGACGGCGACGGCCAGGTCGGCCCCCGGGTCGGTGATGCGCAGGCCGCCGGCGACGTTGACGAAGACGTCGAGCGCCTCGAGCGGCAGGTCGATGCGACGCTCGAGCACGGCCAGCACGACGTCGACCCTGCGCGCGTCCAGGCCCTGGACGACGCGCCGCGGCGCCGCGTACGGGCTCTTGGACGCCAGCGCCTGCACCTCGAGCAGCAGGGGGCGCTGACCCTCGAGCGCGGCCACGACGACGGAGCCGGGGGCACCCTTGGGGCGCTCGGCGAGGAACGCCTCGGACGGGTTGGTCACGGCGAGCATGCCGGAGCGGGTCATTTCGAAGACGCTGACCTCACCGGCCGGACCGAAACGGTTCTTGATGGCGCGGACGACGCGCAGGCCGGCGGCCGACTCGAGGGCGAAGGTAGCGTCCACCACGTGCTCGATCACCTTCGGCCCGGCGATGGAGCCCTGCTTGGTCACGTGGCCGATGAGGACGAGCACGCAGCCGGCGGACTTGGCCGCTTCGACTAGGAGCGCCGTCGAGTCGCGCAGGCTCGTCAGCGTGCCTGGCACCCCGCCGGGCTCGGTGGTGAGCGTCTGGATCGAGTCGACGATCACGAGGTCGGGGGCCGCGGCGCTGAGGTGGGCGGCGATGACAGTGGCGTCGTTCTCGCGCGTCAGCTGCATGCCTGAAGCGAGCCCGACGCGCTCGGCCCGCATGCGGACCTGCGCGGGCGACTCCTCCCCGGCCACGTACAAGACGGTGCGGCCGGCGCTCACGGCGTGCTCGGCCAGCTGGAGGAGGAGCGTCGACTTGCCTATGCCCGGCTCGCCCGCGAGCAGGGCGGCGGAGCCGACGACCCAGCCGCCGCCGAGGACCCTGTCCATCTCAGCGTCGCCGCTCGAGTACCGCACCAGCTCGGCGTCGGCAACGTCGCCGAGCCGCGTGGTGGTGAGCGCGCGCGGCGAGCCGCCACGCCCGCCCTTCACGATCTGCGCCGGCGCCTCCTCCGCCACGAGGCTCCCCCAGGCGCCGCACGACGGGCACCTGCCCATGCTCACGGGGCTGCGCGCGCCGCACTCCTGACACACGTAGCCGAGTGAGCGCGCCATCAGGCGGGGTGTCGAGCCTGCGGGGGCATGCCCTGACGCCTAGACGAGGGAGACCGGCCGGGCGAACACGGCGGCGCCGTCCTCGATCGTCACGATCAGCGGCTCCTCGCCGCCGTGCTCGAGCAACTCGAGCGAGAGGGGGTCCTCGATGAACTCGCGGATGACGCCTCGCAGGGGTCGCACGCTCTCCCCCTTGGGGAGGTGCTCCACAAGGAAGGAGGCGACCTCCGGTCCGAACGTCACGTGGACGTCCCGGCCCTGGAGCTCGTGACGGATGTCGTCGAGCATCTGGTTCGTGATGATGACGATGTCTTCCTTCGTGAACGACTCGAACGCGATGACCTCGTCGAGCCGGTCGAGGAACTCGGGGGAGAAGATGCCCTTGAGCGGCTCCGTGCTCTGCGGCGCGCCGTCTTGGAACCCGATGAGGCTACCCGAGCGGTTGAAGCCCGTGTTGCTCGTCATGATCAGGATGACGCGGCGGAGGTCGACGGTGCGGCCGAGGCCGTCCGTCAGGCGGCCATCGTCGAGAACCTGCAGGAACGTGTTGTAGATGTCCGGGTGTGCCTTCTCGATCTCGTCGAGGAGCACGACGCTGAAGGGCTGGCGCCTGACCGCCTCCGTGAGCCTGCCGCCCTGCTCGTGGCCGACGTACCCCGGAGGGGCGCCGATGAGCTTGCTTATCGAGTGGGGCTCCTGGTACTCGCTCATGTCGAGGCGCACGAGCGAGCGCTCGCTGCCGAAGAGGAGCGTGGCGAGCTGCTTGGCGAGGTAGGTCTTGCCGACGCCGGAGGGGCCCACGAACAGGAACGAGGCCGCCACGCGGGTGCGCCCGCCGAGGCCGACGCGCGCGCGCCTGAGCGCCGCGCTAAGGGCGCGGATGGCGTTGCGCTGCCCAACGACGTGCCGCTTGAGGTGCTCCTCGATATGGGCGAGCTTCTCGTTGTCCTGATCGTCGACGTAGATGCCGCCCCAGGAGTCGACGACGGCCTCGAGGTCCTCGCGGCTCACGATGGGCGTGCCGTCCGGCTCCTCCAGGACGGGGAAGCCGAGCGACTTGTTGAGGCGCGTCCGGGCGGCCGCCTCGTCGATCAGGTCGATGGCCTTGTCGGGGAAGTTGCGGCCCGGCAGGCTGCGCTCGCCGAAGCGGACGGCCAGCTCCAGCATCTCCTTCGGGATGACGACGCCGTGGTGGGCCTCGTACTTGTTGCGCAGGCCAACCAGGATCTCGAGGGACTCCTCGGGGGAGGGCTCGAGGACGATGACGGGTTGGAAGCGCCGCTCGAGCGCCGCGTCCTTCTCGATGTAGCGGTGGTACTCGCCCGTCGTGGTCGCGCCGATGACCTGCACCTCGCCACGCGAAAGGGGCGGCTTGAGGATGTTGGCGGCGTCGAGCGTGCCCTCGGCGCCCCCGGCCCCGACGAGCGTGTGGAGCTCGTCGATGAAGGCCACGACGCGGGCGTTCTTGAGCTCCTCGATGATCTGTCTGAGCCGCTCCTCGAACTCGCCCCGGTACTTCGTGCCGGCCACGACGTTGCTGAGGTCGATGGAGAGGACACGGACGTTGAGCAGCGTGGGTGGGACGCGGCCCTCGACGATGGCCTGGGCCAGCCCCTCGACGATGGCCGTCTTGCCCACGCCCGGCTCGCCGATGAGCACCGGGTTGTTCTTCGTGCGGCGCGAGAGGATCTGGATGACCCTGCGGATCTCCTCCGTGCGCCCGATGACGGGGTCGAGTTTGCCGTCGTGCGCCTCGCGCGTGAGATCGCGCGCGTACTCGTCGAGGAACGGCGTGTTGACGGCGCCCGCCTGGTTCTTCGGGTCGGCGGCCGCGAGGATGCGCCAGCGCACCGCGTCGACGTCGCGCGTGAGGTTCTGCAGGATGCGGTACGCGACGCCGTCGCCTTCGCGGATGATGCCGAGCAGGATGTGCTCGGTGGCGATGACGTTGGAGCCGAGGCTGCGCGCCTCGGAGCCGGCGAGCTCCATGACCCGCCTGGCGCGCGGCGTGATGGCGGCCTCGTTCTTGGGCAGGCCGTCGCCGCGGCCGACCATCTCCTCGACGAGGAGCCGGAAGTTGTCGAGGGTGGCGTCGAACTCCTCGAGGATCTTGCTGGCCGTGCCCCCCTCCCGCATCAGGCCGAGCAGGAGGTGCTCGGGGCCGATCATGCCGTGCCCGAGCCGCGTGCCTTCCTCGCGAGCGTAGTGGAAGACGAGCTTCGAGCGGTCGTCGTACCTGTTCATGCACCCACCGGGTAAGCGGTCGAGGGGGAGCCCGCCTGACGCGGGGTCGTTGGAAGCAGGATCGCCAAAAGCGGACTGCGCCGCGTGTACATGCCGCAATAGTACCCGCACGGGCCCTGCGGCGGCTGCGACTTCGTTACCTTTTCCTTCACGGAGCCGTCAGGTTCGCGCGCGCCCGGCTCGCGGCCGGCCGGCGAGCCCGGCGAACGCCGGCACCCCGTGCGCGGCGCGACGCCCCGCCCTGCGTTTAGAATCCGAAGGTCGGCACGGCGCTCGCGAACGGTCGCCGTGCGGCCATTAGGAGTCGCATGCTGTTCCAAGAGATCCTCTCGCGTCTCGACCGCTTCTGGGCCAACCGCGGCTGTGTGGTCGCCCCGCCGCAGGACACCGAAGTCGGCGCCGGCACTTTCTACCCGACGACCTTCCTCAGGGCGCTCGGCCCGGAGCCGTGGCGGGTGGCCGGTATCGCGCCCAGCCGTCGTCCCGCCGACGGCCGTTACGGCGACAACCCGTACCGGTTCCAGTACTTCTACCAGTACCAGGTCCTCCTCAAGCCGTCGCCCGACGACGTCCAGACCCTGTACCTCGACTCGCTATACGCGCTCGGGATCGACCCCAAGGCCCACGACATCCGCTTCGTGGAGGACAACTGGGAGTCGCCTACCCTTGGCGCCTGGGGGCTCGGGTGGGAAGTCTGGATGGACGGCATGGAGATCACGCAGTTCACGTACTTCCAGCAGGTGGCCGGCTTCGACTGCCGCCCGGTCTCCGTGGAGCTGACCTACGGGCTCGAGCGCCTCGCCATGTACTTGCAGGGCAAGCGCCACGCGTTCGACGTCGAGTTCGCGCCCGGCGTGACGCTCGGCGACCTGAGGCGCGACATGGAGGTCCAGCACTCCCGTTACAACTTCGAGGAGTCCGACCCCGAGCTCCAGCGCCTGCTCTTCGACAAGTTCGAGGTGGAGGCCTACCGGCTGCTCGGCAAGGGACTCGTCTACCCCGGCTACGAGTTCGTGCTGCGCTCCTCGCACGCCTTCAACCTCCTGGACGCGCGCGGCGTTCTGTCGCAGACGGAGCGCCAGGGCTACGTCCAGCGCGTGAGGCGCATGGCTGAGACGACGGCCAGGACTTACTTGCAGCCGGCCGACGACGCCGAGGCCGGGCCGACGACGGCGCGCGGGAAGGGGGCGTAGGCCGTGGCCGAGCTGCTGTTCGAGATCGGCACGGAAGAGCTGCCGAGCTGGTACGTGGCGCGCGGCGAGGTCGGGCTGAACGACCTGCTGAGCTCGCGGCTCGCCGCTGCCGAGCTCGCTCCGGAGAGCGTCCGCGTCTACGCGACCCCCCGCCGCCTGGCGGCCTGGGTGCGGGGCTTGCCCGAGTCGACCCCGCGGCGGGTCGAGGAGCGACGCGGGCCACCGGCCAACGTGGCGTTCACGAGTGAGGGCGGGCTGACCAAGGCCGCTTCGGCGTTCGCCGCCAAGAACGGTGTCGCCGCCTCCGACCTGGTGCGGCTGGACGACGACAGGGGGAGCTACGTCTACGCCAACGTGCCCGTCGGGGGCGAGTTGGCCGCCGAACTGCTACCCGAGCTGCTCGCCGGCGTGGTCCGCGACCTGCCCGCCCCCCGCAAGATGCGCTGGGGCGACGAGCCCACGCCCTTCATCAGGCCGATCGCCTGGCTTGTCGCGCTCCTCGACGGTCGGGTCTTGGACGTCGAGGTCGCCGGGGTGCGGGCCGGCGGCCGTTCGCGCGGCCACCGCTTCCTAGCCCCGGGCGAGTTCGAGGTCGGCGGCGGGGCGGAGTACGAAGGGGAGCTGGCGCGGCGGTTCGTCGTCGCCGACAGGGCCAAGCGGCGGGCCGCGACGTGGCAGGCCGTGCGGTCCGCGGCGGGGGACGCGGGTGTCACCGCGGACGAGGCGCCCGCGCTGCTCGACGAGGTCACCGACCTGGTCGAGAGCCCGTTCGCCATCCTCGGCCGGTTCGGCGACGAGTTCCTCGAGCTCCCTGAAGAGGTCCTTGCCACGGTGATGATCAAGCACCAGCGGTTCTTCCCGACCAGGGCGGCGGGCGGCGCCTTCGCGCCCGCGTTCGTTGGCGTGGCCAACACTCACGTGGCGGACGAGGGCGTCGTGCGCTCCGGTTACGAGCAGGTGCTGGCCGGCCGGCTCTACGACGCGCGGTTCTTCTGGCGTTCCGACAGGCGCAAGAGCCTGTCGCAGCACGCCTGGGGCCTTTCCGGCATCGCCTTCCAGAAGGAGCTCGGCAGCATGGCCGACAAGGCCGCTCGCGTCGGTGTGGCCGCCAGGCTCCTCATGGACGCGCTCGGGATCGAGGGCGCGGAGGCGGAGGCCGCCAAGCAGGCGCTGCCCGTCTTCCGCTCCGACCTGGCCACTGAGATGGTGTTCGAGTTCCCCGAGCTGGAGGGCGTGATGGCGCGCGCCTACGCCCTCGCCGAGGGGCTGCCCGCCGCCACCGCCGAGGCGTTGTACGGCGGTGTGAGGCCCAAGACCCACGAGGACGGCGTGCCGACGACGCCGGCCGGGGCCGTGCTCTCGGTCGCGGACAAGGTCGACAAGCTCGTCGGCTTCTTCGCGCTCGGCAAGCGCCCGAGCGGCTCGGCCGACCCGTTCGCCCTCCGCCGCGACGGCCTTGCCGTCGTGCGGGTGCTGGCCGAGCGCGGCTGGCCGCTGCCCGTCGCCACGGTGGTGGAGGCCGCGGCCGCCGCGTACGCCGACGGCCCCGTGAGCGTGACGACCGAGGTGCAAGACGCGGTCGTCGAGTTCCTGTGGGACCGCGCCGCCTCGCTGCTCACGGACCGCGGCGCGAGCGTCCCGGTCGTCCGCGCCGCCGTCCTCGGCTCCGTGACGGTCGTGGGCGCCGCCAGACGAGCCCTCCTCCTCGAGGCGCTGCTTCAGCGCGAGGAGATGCCCGACCTGCTCGCCCTCTACAAGCGCGCGGCGAACCTCTCGCGTTCGGAGGCCCTCCCGGAGCCCGTGGGCTCCTCGGCGCAGCCGGTCGCGCCGGGACAAGGCGTGAAGCCGGAGCTCTTCCAGGAGGAGGCCGAGCCGCGCCTGCTCGCGGCCCTGCCCGCCGCCCTCGCCGGAGCGCAAGCGCTCCTGGGCGCCGCCAAGGCGCAGCTGCCGGGCTGGGACATCCGCGACGCGGCGCCGGTCCGCCTGAGCGGGCTCGAGGGCGCCATGCAGGCGGTCGTGAGCCTCAAGGCGCCGCTGGACGACTTCCTCGACTCGGTGCACGTGCTCTCGGACGACCTGGACGTGCGCCGCAACCGCTTGACCCTGCTCGGCGAGGTCGTGCGGATCCTGCGTCAGCTCGGGAGCCTGGAGCAGCTCGCGGTCGGCTGAGCCGCGAGGCGTTCTGGCGCATGTGACAGGCCCCGGGCGCGAACCCGGGGCCTGTCACATGGCGTTCTAGGTGCTGGGCGCAACGGCTGGTGCCGAAGGTGGGACTTGAACCCACACGTCCTTGCGGACACATGACCCTGAATCATGCGCGTCTACCGATTCCGCCACTTCGGCGCGCCCCCAGCGCGCGGTCCTTCGAGGCCGCGGCTGTTGATACTAACACGCACGAGACGGCGCGCAAGGGGTGGTGTCCTTCCCCTCTCGGGGCACGACGGCGGGCCGTCAGCCGACGAGCTCGCCGTCTCGCAGGACGGGCTCGCCGTCGAGCGTGACGCCGCCGCCGCCGCGCAGGTCGCAGATGAGGTCCCAGTGGATGCTGCTCTCGTTCTTGCCGCCCGTCTCCGGGTAGGAGGAGCCGAGCGCGAGGTGGACGGTCCCGCGGATCTTCTCGTCGAACAACGTCTGCAGGCTGGGCACCGTGATGTGCGGGTTCGTGCCGATGCCGAGCTCGCCCAGGTAGCGCGCGCCGGCGTCCGCCGCCAGGCGCGCGTCGAGCAGCTCCTGGCCGCGCCGCGCGCTCGCGGAGACGACCTTGCCGCCCGCGAAGCGGAGGGTGACGCCTTCGACGATCGTGCCGGACACGCTCGACGGGATCTCGAACGTTATGACGCCCTCGGCCGACGACTCGATCGGGCCCGTGAAGACCTCACCGGAGGGCATGTTGCGCTTCCCGTCCGAGTTGGCCCACGTGCGGCCCGTCACCTCCAGGCGCAGGTCGGTGCCCGGACCCGTGATGTGCACCGCGCGGCCGAGCGTCAGGCGGTCGGCCAAGCGCTGTTGCGCCGCCCCGAGCTCGCGCCAACGCGCGGCCGGGTCCGGGTCGTCCAGGAACATGGACCCGAACACGAAGCGCTCGTAGGCCGCGCTGCTCATGCCGGCGGCCTGGGCCGCGGCCGGCGTCGGGTACAGGGTGCCGACCCAGCGCGTGTGCCGCGTCCTACGGTTGGTCACCGTACGCAGCCGCTTCCCGAGCGCCGCCTGCCGTGACGGGTCGACGCCCTCGAGCTCGAAGGCGTTCGTCGGGGCGCTCACGCGGATGAAGGCGTCCATGCGCTCCATCTCCGCCAGGAGGGTGGCCGGCTCGGAGGCGAGGAGCTCGTCGTCGGCCAACTCGAGCAGGTCGGCGGTCTGTTCCGGGTAGACGAGGCGCAAGTGCGGCTCGCCGCCGGCACTCAGGACGCGGCGCGTGACGGCGCGCGCCAGGTCGAGCGCGGCGACGTCGACCTGCACGAACACCTGATCACCCGGGGCGATGCTCGTGCAGTAGGTCACGAGCAGGTCTGCGTGGCGTTCAAGGGTGGGGTGGATCATGTGGCGAACGGTAACACCGCTCCCCGCCGGCAACGATGTCCTGGGGCCGCCACGGCGGCTACGGCCTCGGCGTCGACGGCGCCCGTGGCGGTCGGCGCTCGCGCGATCCGCCGGGTGCCGCTATCATGCTGGCGGATGAGCGACGATAGACAGCGTAGGAAGCAACCGAGCGCGGACGCGCGCAAGCGCCGACCGCCTCAGCGGAAGCGGCCGCAGGCGCCTGGCGAGGCCGAGGATGACCTCGCAGGAGAGCGCGTGCAGCGCCTGATCGCCAGGGCCGGCATCGCCAGCCGGCGCGGGGCCGAGGACCTGATCAGGCGGGGGCGCGTGCGCATCAACGGGCGCGTGGCCCAACTCGGCGACCGCGCCGAGCGCGGCGACGACGTGCGCGTGGACGGCAAGCAGGTCGGCGAGGCGCAGGAGCACGTCACGTACGTCCTCAATAAGCCGGCCGGCTACGTCACGACCGCGCGCGACGAGCGGGGCCGCGCCACGGTCTTCGACCTCCTCCCCCCGACCCCCGGGCTGCACTCCGTTGGCCGCCTCGACCGCGACTCCGAGGGGCTGCTGCTCCTGACGACGGACGGCGACCTCACGCTCCGCCTCACCCATCCGCGCTACGAGCTGGAGAAGGAGTACCGGGTGTGGACCAAGGAGGGTCGGCTCGACGGCGTCACGCTCAGGAGGCTCCTCGTCGGCATCGAGCTGGAGGACGGCATCGCGGCCGCCCGCAGCGTCCGCCCCGCGCCCGGCGGGGCCGTCGTGGTCCTCACGGAGGGGCGCAAGCGCGAGGTGCGGCGCCTCTTCAAGGCCCTCGGCTACCCGGTCGAGCGGCTGGTCAGGGTGCGCGTTGGGACCGTGAAGCTCGGCGACCTTGCCTCCGGGGCGTTCCGCGAGCTCGGCGAGAAGGAGCTGCGCTCCCTCGGTTACGTGCCGGCCGAGCGCGACGCCTGAGGCCGCGCCGGTGGGCCGCGGCCGTGGCCGGGCCCGCCCCGACGGACGAGCCGGGGGCCCACGGTCGCGACCCCGTACCACAGCGAGCGGCAGGGCGGTACCCTGGGGGTCTCGCGCGGCGCCGGCCGCGCGCCCAAGGCGGCCGTCGCCTTGAGGAACTGGAGTTCTAGGTGAGCGAGAGCATCTTCCATCTGGGGACGGGTCCCGTGCACGTGAGCGCCGAGCAGATCGCCGAGCGCGTCAAGGAACTCGGCGCGCAGATCGCCGAGGACCACCCGACCGGCGAGCTGCACCTCATCTGCGTGCTGAACGGCGCCTTCATGTTCATGGCCGACCTGGTGCGCGCCATCGATCGGCCCCTGACGGTCGACTTCCTGAGCGTCTCCTCCTACGGCTCGCGCACGGAGTCGAGCGGCGAGGTGCGCCTCGTGAAGGACCTCGACCAGAGCCTCAAGGACCGCCAGGTCGTGCTGGTCGAGGACATCGTCGACACGGGGCTGACCATGCAGTACCTCCTCGCGTACCTCAAGGGGCGGTCGCCCAGGTCGGTGAGAGTCGCCACCCTCCTCAGCAAACCTTCGAGGCGCAAGGTCGAGGTGCAGGTCGACTACGTCGGCTTCACGATTCCCGACGCCTACGTGTACGGTTACGGTCTCGACGTCGACCACCGTCTGCGCAACCTGCCGTTCGTCACGAGCCAGGCGACCTGATGCTGCGGTACCGCCGCCGGGCGGTCGTGCTGCTCGTCGTCCTCACCGCCGTGCTCCTCAGCCTCACCGTCTACGCCGCCCTGCGCGACACGACGCCGCCCCAGCTCTACGTCGAGGCGCCGGCGCGCCTCCCCGTCGGCGCCCCACTCGCGCTCTTCGCCAGCGCCGACGAACCCGTCACGCTGACCCTCGAGTACGCGGGCGGCACGGTCCAGGTCGTCGAACAGGAGACGACCTTCGACGTCCCAGCGGCCGCCGGCGCCAACGTCGCCCATCTGATGGCCGTGGATGGGGCAGGGAACGAGACAACGTACGACGCGCTCGTGATAGGCGTGCCGGCCCTCGAGCCGGTGCTCTCCGTAGTGGAGGGGGCGGTATCCGGTGACCCCATCGGGATATGGGTCCGTGGGCTGCCCGGCACAGCTGCCGACCCGCTCTTGGGCGCCACCGTCACCGACGTCAGCCTCACCGTGGCGGGTGAGGGCGTGCCCTTGCGCCGGCTGGAAGCGGAGGATGGCACGGCCGAGTACCGCGGCGCGGTAGCGACCGTCATGACCGTCGACCCGGCGACGCTCGACGTCGACATGAGCGTCGTCGACGAGTTCGGGCGCGTGGTCACGGCCCGGCGCCAGGTCGTGCTCGAGCGCCTGCCCGTCACGGTCGAGCAGCTCCAGATCGCACCCTCCGTGCTCGCGGTCGTCACCCCCGAGGGCCGTGACCTCGAGGCGCAGACCATCGCCGCGGCCTGGGAGAACGCGCTGCCCGACCCCCTGTGGACCGAGCCGTTCGTCCAGCCCATCGAAGGGGTGACATCGAGCGGCTTCGGCGACGCCCGGCGCTACGCGCAGGGCGGCCCCGTGTCGTTCCACTACGGGCTAGACCTCGCCGCGCCCCAGGGCACGCCCATCCACGCCACGAACGACGGCGTCGTGGTCGTGGCCGGCCCGTACCCCATCAAGGGCGGCTGGACGGCCATCGACCACGGCGACGGCGTGTTCAGCTACTACTTCCACCAGTCGAAGATCCTCGTCGCCGTCGGCGACGTCGTGAAGCGCGGCGACGTCATCGGCGAGGTCGGCACGACCGGCCTCTCCACCGGCCCGCACCTCCACTGGGAGATGCGGGTGCGCCAGGCCGCCAGCAACCCGCTGGCCTGGGTGGGCAAGACCTTCCCGTGAGCCTGCGCACGCCGGCCGCCTTGCTCTGCGCGCTACTCGGTTTCGCCATGGCGTCCGCCCCCATGCGCTCCCAAGCGCCGGCCAGTCGGCTGGGCTGGGACGAGGTCGTGTGGTACGAGGTCTTCGTCCGCTCGTTCCAGGACTCCGACGGCGACGGGATCGGCGACCTGCGCGGTCTCATGGCCAGGCTGCCTTACTTGAGCGAGCTCGGCGTCGGCGGGCTATGGCTCATGCCCACGTACCCGAGCCCGAGCTACCACGGCTACGACGTCACCGACTACGAGGCGGTCGCCCCCGAGTACGGCACGGTGGCCGACATGCGCGAGCTGCTGGCCGAGGCGCACGCCAGCGGGCTACGCGTCATCCTCGACTTCGTGCCCAACCACACCTCGCGGCTACACCCGTGGTTCCTCGCCGCCCTGGGCGGCGACGAGTACTACCGCGCCTTCTACCGCTTCGAGCCTGACCCGCCGCCCATCCGGGGCACGCGCGGCGGCAGCGCCTGGCATGCCACGCCGGCCGGCGACTACTACCTCGGCCTCTTCGGGGCGGGGATGCCGGACCTGAACCTGACGAACCCGGACGCGACGGCGGCGCTGTACCGCGCGGCCGACTTCTGGCTCGAGCTCGGCGTCGACGGCTTCCGCATCGACGCCATCCAGCACCTCGTCGAAGGCGAGGACGGGCAGATCTCGAACACGGCGGCGACGTACGCCTGGGTGAAGGGGTTCGAGGAGCACCTGCACGCGGTGGCGCCCCACGCGTTCCTCGTCGGGGAGACGTGGACGGAGATGCCGGCCATCGTGCGCTACCACCGCGACGCCGACCTGGACATGTCGTTCGACTACCCGCTCTGGAAGGCGGTGCTCGCGGCTTTGCAGTCACGTAGCGCGGCCGACCTCGCCGACACGCTCGCGCAGGAGCGCGACCTCTACCCGTACGGTGCCGTGCGCGGCACGTTCCTCACGAACCACGATCAGACGCGCCACGCCACGCGCCTCTCCGTGCCCAGGCGCGACGAGCCCCGGCTGGCCCTGGCGGCCGGGCTCCTCCTCACGCTGCCCGGCACGCCGTTCGTCTACTACGGCGAGGAGCTTGGCATGCCCGATGGCCCTGGCTCGGGCGATCTCGAGAAGCGCACGCCCATGCGCTGGGCGCCGGTGGGCCCGGACGGTGCCTTCGGCTTCACCACCGGGAGCCCGTGGACGGACCCTGGGCCAGGCCAGCCAGGGGTGAGCGTCGCGGAGCAGGTCGACGAGCCGGGTTCGCTCCTGAACCGCTACCGCCGCCTCATCGCCATGCGCAACGAGCGCGACGCCCTACGCTCCAGCGTCTGGAGCGTGCTGAGGACCTCGTCGCGCGCCGTGCTGGCCGTCGAGAGGGTTGGCGCGGACGAGACGCTCCTCGTCCTGGCTAACCTCGCGGCGCGCGCGGTCGAGCTGGGGGCCGATGAGCTGGCCGGGTACTTCCTGGCGGACGCTCTCACCGGCGCCGAACTCCAGGCCGGCGCCGGCGGCGGTCTCTCGCTGCCCGGCCTGAGCCTGTACGTGCTCCGGGCCTGGTGACGCCGCCCGTGCGACGCTCTCGTATACTTGGTCTTCATGAACGCAACGACCGGCGCGGCCAGACCGCGTGTCTTCTCAGGCGTGCAACCCACCAGCGTGCTCCACTTGGGCAACTACGTCGGTGCCCTGCAACAGTGGGTGAAGCAGCAGCACGAGCGTGACAGCGTCTTCTGCGTAGTCGACCTGCATGCCCTCACCGTGCCCGAGGCCGTCGACCCGGCGCGCCTGCGTGAGCAGACGCGGAGCGTGGCGGCGCTGTACCTCGCCGTCGGCATCGAGCCGGAGCGGAACGTCATCTTCGTTCAGTCGGCCGTCCGGGAGCACACGGAGCTCACGTGGCTCCTCAACTGCGTGACGCCCCTGGGCTGGCTCTACCGCATGACGCAGTTCAAGTCGAAGTCCGAGGGGCGCGAGAGCGTCGGCGCGGGCCTGCTGGACTACCCCGTCCTCATGGCGTCGGACATCCTGCTCTACGACACGGAGCTCGTCCCCGTCGGCGACGACCAGGTGCAGCACATCGAGCTGACCCGCGACATCGCCCTGCGCTTCAACGTCCTCTTCGGCGATGTCTTCAAGCTCCCCAAGGCCCAGGTCCCTACCCTAGGGGCCCGCGTCATGGGGATGGACGACCCGACCGTCAAGATGTCCAAGAGCATCGCTGCCCACCGCCCAGGGCACGCCATCAACCTCCTCGACGATGCCAAGACGGTCAAGAAGACCGTCATGGCCGCGGTGACCGACTCGGGAAGGGAACTGAGGTTCGAGCACGCCTCGCCGGGCGTGCGTAACCTACTTGCCGTCTACCAGGTCCTCACGGAGAAGGGCATGCAGGAGGTAGAGGCGGAGTTCGAAGGGGCGGGTTACGGGCACCTCAAGAAGGCGCTCGTCGAGGCAGTGATGGCCACCCTCGAGCCCATCCAGGCCCGGTACCGGGAGTACATGGACGATCGCGCCGGGCTGGACGCGCTCCTGGCCTCGGGTGCCGACCGGGCGCGGGAGGTCGCCGCCGGCACCATGCGGCGCGTGCGCGCCGCCATGGGGGTCGGCTGACGGAAGGGGCCGGCCTGGCGCGGCCGACGGCGTGACCGCCGCGCGCGTCCTGTTCGTGTTCCTCGACGGCGTCGGCCTGGGGGCGGACGACCCCGCCATCAACCCCGTCGCGGCCGCGGCCATGCCCTTCATCGAGGGACTGCTCGGCGCCAAGCTGACGGCCGTGACCGAGCCCGTGACCGAGCGCGAGCTCGTCTACCGGCGCCTGGACACGACGCTCGGGGTGGAGGGCCTGCCCCAGTCCGCCACCGGCCAGACGACGCTCCTGACGGGCGTGAACGCCGCCGCGGTCATGGGGCGGCACTACG
>CAUJFI010000051.1 GCA_963170125.1 Deinococcota bacterium
TACCGCCGCGCTCGAGCGGACGTCACGGAGCTGGAGACCGAGCAGCGCGGCCTCGTCGAGACAAGCCTCAACGGGTTGCGGGGCCTGGGGCCGGAGTGGGGACCGCCGCGCCTGGCGGCGTTCACCGAGGCCGGTGCCTGGCAGGCGCGCGCCGAGGCGGCCCGGACCGCCGCCGCCGCGGCCACGGCCGCGCTCAACCAGGCGGAAGGCGCGCTGGAGACAGCGAAGCACGAGCTGAGCGCCGCCGAGCGCGACCTCGCGCTCGCGGCGGCGCGCGTGGAGACGTGGGCGACCAAGGCGGGCCGGCCCGCCCAGGGTGCGAGCGTCGATCCCCGCAGGGCGTTGGAGACCCTACTCGCCAGGGCGCACAGCGCTAAGCGCGGCGTGGCGACGCTGCTCGACCGCTTCGACGAGCTGAGCACCGCGCGCTCGCGCCACGCAGACCTGCTCGCGAAGCTGCAGGCGGCGGGCGAACGCGATCGGGGCGCGCTCGCCGCCCGCTGGTCGGCGTGGGCGCTGGCCGTCCTCGGCGCGGTGGGCATGGCGTTCGTCGAGTGGCAGGCGCGCAGGACCGTCGCCGGCGTCGCGGCGGCGCTAGGCGCCGCGCTCGGGTTCCTGCTCTGGCCCCTGCGTGGCAGGCAGGGGGCCGACTCCGCCCTGGCGGAGCTGCGCGCGAACGCCGCGGAGGCGAGCCTCGACCTCGGGCGCTCCGAGGCCGCACTCGGCGAGGCGCGGGCCCGCCTCGGGCTCGCCTCGGACGCCGGCGCGCCGGAAGCCCGCGCCGCGGCCAGGGAGGTAGAGGACCGGCTCGCCTTGTTGGAGGAGGGCGCCGGCGTCCTCGAAGCGCAGGCTGGCGCCGCGGCCGAACTCGCCCACCGGCGCCGGACCGTGGCGCAGGGGGAGGCGCGGCTCGCGGCCCTGGCCGCGGCCAGGAGCGCCAGCGCGGCCGAGTGGGACGCCTGGTGCCGGTCCGTCGGCGCGCCCATAGGGGCTACGCCGGAGGCCATGCCGGAGCTGCTCGCGAGGACCGCCGACCTACAGGTCAAGGTGATGAGGCTCACCGCCGTGACCGTGAGACTCAAGGAGGCCCGCGCGTCCACCAGGGCGTTCGAGGAGCGCACGAGCGCCTTGGCGCACAAGCTGGAGCGGCCCTTCGACGGCCTCGGCCCCGCCGTGGCGGTGAGCGAGTGGCTGCAGGCCGTGGAGAGTGCCGAGGCGCTGGAACAGGGCTTGGCCGAGAGACGCGAGCGCCTGACCGCCGTCATCCGAACCGGGCAGCAGAAGCTCGAGACCCTCTTCGGCGCCCGCGCGACCGAGGCGGCCACGCTGCTCGACGGACGCGACCCACGGACTTGGGAGCACGCGCTGGCCCAGAGCCAGGCTCGCGCCAGCCGCCTCGGCTGGCAGGTCGACGACCTCACACGCAGGACCGGCGCCCTGAAGCAGACCTTGGGCGACCTCGGGCGCTCGGCGGACCTGGCCGGCTACCTGGCCACCGTCGACGCCCTGGCGCACGCGGCGCGCTCGGAGGCGCGCCGGTGGCTCGTCGCCCAGCTCGCCAAGGACCTCATCGCCTCGACGAAGGCCGCCTACGAACGCGAGAAGGTGCCCGAGGTGCTGCGCAGGACGGGCCACCACCTCGCCGAGGTGACGGGTGGACGCTACGTGCGCGTCCACCTCGCCGAGAACAGCGCGCTGCGCGCGTTCACCAGCGCCGACGAGCCGTTCGACGTCGCCTCGTTGAGCCGCGGCACGCAAGAGCAGCTCTATCTCGCCATCCGGTTCGGCCTCGTCGAGTCCTTCTCGGACGGCCACGTGGCGCTGCCCCTGGCCCTCGACGAGGTCCTGGTCAACGCCGACCCCGAGCGCGCGGAGCGCTTGGCGAGCGTCCTCGCCAAACTGGCCGAGCGGCACCAGCTCCTCTATCTGACGTGTCACCCGGAGACGGCCCGGCTACTCCTCGAGCGGGCCGACGGGCGCGCGGTGCACCTGAGGCTGCCCGCTCCGAGCTGAGGTCTCGGGGGACGACCGACGATCCGGCACGTAGGCGCCTCGTTCGTTTCGGCGCGTGAGTCTCCGGGTAGCGCTGGACCCCGCTTGACAGCCGGTCCGTCGCTGCCACAATATGACTACTGAGTCAGTAGTCATATTGTGGTGCTCACCCCAGTCGCAGGCTTGGGCTCGGCGCCACCGAGCACGGAAGGGAAGAGTTGAGCGCACTCCCACGCCCGACCACCGCGCGCGGTGAAGCGACCCGCGGCAAGCTGCTCGCCGCGGCCGAGGCCGAGTTCGGTGAGAACGGCTTCGCTTCCACCGCCGTCTCCGACATCACGCGGCGGGCCGGGGTGGCTCAGGGCACCTTCTACCTCTACTTCCCCACCAAGGCCGACGCCCTGCGCCAGCTCGTGCAGGACATGGGGCGTCAGCTCAGGCACGCCCTCACCGAGGGAACCGCCGGGGCGAGAGACCGTCTAGAGGTCGAGAGGCTCGGCCTCGAGGCGTTCATCGACTTCGCCCTCGAGCACCAGAACCTCTACAAGGTCGTCATGGAGTCGCAGTTCGTCGACGACTCCATCTACCGCGAGTACTACCAGACGCTCGCCGACTCCTACACGGTCAACCTGCAGCGCGCGCAGGCGCGCGGCGAGCTGCGCGGGGGCGACGCCAGCGCCCAGGCGTGGTCGCTTATGGGGGTCGCGCACTTCCTGGGCTTGCGCTACGCCATCTGGGAGCGCGCCCGCCCGCCGCGGCACGTGCTCGACGCCACCTTCGACCTGCTCGCGCACGGGATCGCGCCCGGCGGGGAGCGCGGGGCATGAACCGGCCCGCCAACGGGGCCAACCTGAGCCGTCCGCCGATCACCGCCGCCGGGACAGTGGCATGAGCCGCCCAGGGGTCACCGGCCTCGGAACGTACGTTCCCGCCGGCAGGCTCTCGGCGGCAGAGATCGCCACCGCCAGCGGGCTCCCCGAATGGGTAGTGAGGGACAAGCTCGGCATCGCTCAGCGCGTCCTGCCCGGCCCCGACGACCACCCGACCGCGATGGGGGTGTGGGCGGCCGAGCGCGCGCTGGCCGACGCGAACGTGCGGCCGGAGGACGTGGACGTCGTCGTCTCGATCACGGAGGAGCACAAGGAGTACCCGGTCTGGACGGCCGGCATCAAGCTCGCCTACGACGTAGGGGCGCGCAACGCCTACGCCTACGACATCGGGCAGAAGTGCGGCACGGCCGTCCTCGGCCTCAAGCAGGCGCGCGACCTCCTCAAGGCCGACGAGAGCGTGAACGTAGTGCTGGTGGCCGGCGGCTACCGGAACTCCGACCTCATCGACCTCGAGGACCCCGACGTGCGCTTCATGTACAACCTCGGCGCCGGCGCGGGGGCCGCGGTGGTGCAACGGGACGCCGGCCACGAACTGCTCGGCTCAAGCATCGTGACGGACGGCAGCTTCTCGCTCGACGTCCTCGTGCCCGTCGGCGGCACGAAGGCGCCCCTGACGCACGAGAACCTCGTCGACTACCGCCTGCGCGTCACCGACCCGGCCGGCATGAAGACGCGCCTCGAGCCCGTCAGCCTGGAGAACTTCGTGCGCGTCGTCGAGGAGGCCGTGGCGCGCAGCGGCGCGGCCGCCTCCGACGTCGCGTACCTCGCCATGTTGCACGTCAAGCGCAGCGCCCACGACTACCTCCTCCGGCGCTTGGGCCTCAGCGACGAGCAGAGCGTCTACCTGAGCGACTACGGCCACCTCGGGCAGGTGGACCAGCTCCTCTCCCTCGAGCTCGCGCGCGATCAGGGCCGGCTGCGCCCGGGCGACCTCGCCGTCGCCGTCGCCGCCGGCGTCGGCTACGTGTGGAACGCCATCGCGCTGCGCTGGGGGGAGCCGTGATCCTCGACGTCGCCGCCCGCCGCGCCGACCTGACGCCTGAGCGCGACGCCCTCTGGTGGGGCGGCCGCTGGCACACCTACGCCGAGCTGAACGAACGCGCGCGGCGCGCGGCGGCCCTCCTGGCGAGCATGGGCGTCGGCAAGGGCGACCGCGTGATGATCGCGGCGCATAACCACATCGCGCACGTCGACCTGATCCTGGCGACCGCCAAGCTCGGCTTCGTGTACACCCCCCTCAACGTGCGCCTCTCCGAGGCGGAGCTGCGCGGCCTCGGAGAGTACCTGCGCCCGAGCGTCGTGCTGCACGACGCGGAGCATGCGGGCTTGGCCGCCGCTGCCCAAGGGGTCGCGGCGGCGACCCTCCTCGACCTCGCCGCCTTCGAGCGCGCGGTGGCGGCCCGGAACGCGTCGGCGGGCGGAGCCGGGGCTCAGGGGACCGCCGACGCGCTCGGAACGGCCGCCCTGCACGCCGTGCCGGAGCCCGACCTCGGCCCCGAGGACCCGCAGATGATCCTCCTCACCGGCGGGACGACGGGCCTGCCCAAGGGCGCCATGCTGCCGTACCGGCAGGTCTGCTACAACGCGGTCAACACGGTGTTCTCGTGGGGGCTGACCGACGGCGACTGCGTCGTGCAGGCCACTCCGTGCTACCACGCCGCCGTCAACGTCTTCCTCACGCCCCTCTTCCACTTGGGCGGCCGCACTGTCATGCAGAGCCGGTTCGAGCCGGCCGAGTACCTGCGGCTCGTCGAGGAGCTCGGCGCCACCATCCTCTTCCTCGTCCCGACCATGTACGGCATGCTCGCGGCCGACCCAACCTTCGCCACGCGTGACCTGAGTCGGGTCCGCTGGGCCATCTCGGGCGGGGCCGCGTGCCCGGAGCCCGTGCGCCACGCCTTCGCGGCGCGCGGCATCAGCTTCAGGCAAGGGTACGGGCTGACGGAGGCGGGCGTGAACTGCTTCGCCATCGAGCCGGCCGAGGCGGCCAGGCGACCGAAGTCCGTCGGCAAGCCGCTGCTGCACGCGGAGGCCGTCGTCCGCCGCGCGGACGGGAGCCCGTGCGCGCCCGGCGAGGTCGGCGAGCTGACTCTGCGCGGCCCGCACGTGTTCTCCGGCTACTTCGAGCAGCCGGAGGCCACCGCCGAGGTCCTGAAGGATGGCTGGCTGTGGACGGGCGACCTCGCCACCATCGACGCCGACGGCTTCTTCTCGATAGCGGGCAGGCGCAAGGAGATGTTCATCTCGGGCGGCGAGAACGTGTTCCCCGTCGAGGTGGAGAGCGCTCTTTACGACCACGCGGCCGTCGCGGAATGCGCCGTCCTCGGCGTGCCGGACGAGCGCTGGGGTGAGGTCGGCCTGGCCGTCGTCGTCCTCAAGCGCGGGGCCGCCGCCTCGAGCGACGAGCTGCGTGAGCACCTGCGCTCGCGCGTGGCGCGCTACAAGGTGCCGAAGCACATCGAGATCGCCACCAGCCTGCCCAAGAGCGGCGCGGGCAAGATCCTCAAGCGGGAGTTGTGGCAACGCTTCGAGCGCGCGGTGCGCGAGGAGAGCGGCGCGACCGCCAGGCAGCAGGCGCCCCGTTCGCTCACGGTCGCGGTCGGACGACCGGCTGGGCGTGGCGAGGTCGCCGAGTTGGCGATCGGCTACGACCGGGCCGGCGCCGGCGCCCCCGTCCTCCTGATCCACGGGAACTTCGCCAGCCACCGGTGGTGGCGGGAGTTCCTCGCCGACGCCCCGCCAGGCCTCGACCTCATCGCGCCCGACCTCCCCGGCTTCGCCCACTCCGACGACTTCCCCGAGGGGTGGCCCGCCGCGGAGTGGGTGGACGCCTGGGCGGACTCGCTGGCCGCGTTCTTGCGCGCTCTGGGCGTGGCGCGAGCCGGCATCGTGGGGCACAGCCTCGGTGGCGCCGTCGCGCAGGCGCTCGCCGCGCGCCACCCTGAGCTCGTCGCGCGGCTGCTCCTCGTCGACTCGGCGCCGCCCGCCGGCTACGCCACCCCGGAAGAGCACTACGCCGCCCTCAGGGCCTACCGGCTGGACCGGACCCTGCTTGCCACCGCCCTCGCCGCCATCATGCCCACGCGGGTGCCCGAGAACATGGCTGACCTGGTGGACGACGCGCTCGCCATGGGCGAGCGACATTACGAGGGCAACGCCCGCGCCCTCTCCGCCTACGACCTGTCCGGGCGCACGGCGGCCGTGCACGTGCCCGTCACCGTCCTGCACGGCAGCCTCGACCTGTTGATAGGCGCCGCGGCCGCCGAGGCCACGGCCGCCGCCTACCCGAACGCTGCCCTCGTCACCTGGCAGGGGGTCGGCCACTCGCCGCCGCTCGATGCCGCGACCGCCTTCCGAGAACTGCTCGCGAAGACCTTCTCGCAGGGGGAACGCATGACATGAGCCCGGAGGGCGCCCGATCCGAGACCGAACCCGAGACCGCGCCGAAGACCCGGTCGGAACACCGCCGGCGAGCCCGGTCGCAACCCAGACCCCACTGCACACCGGGAGAGACCCGGAGCAACGAAGGAGGAAGAATGAAGCGCATCATCGCAACCCTCGTAGTCGCGCTCTTCGCCATCGCCATGGCGCAAGGCGTGACCATCGGCGTACTCTCGCCCCTCACGGGCGGCGCGGCCGGCACCGGCCAGGCGCAGAAGGCCGGCTTCGAGCTCGCCCTCGCCGAGATCAACGCCGCCGGCGGCGTGCTCGGCCAGCCTCTCAAGATCATCATCGAGGACACGAAGGCCGACGCCGCCACCGGCGTCGCCGCCTTCGAGAAGCTCATGACCGAGGACGGCGTCGAGTTCATCGCGGGCGGCTACTCGTCCGGCGTGACCCTCGCCCTCGTCGAGTCGTTCCGCACCTTCCAGCCGATCGTGTCGTGGATCGGTGGCGCCGTCTCGGGCGTAGGCATCGACGGCTTCGACGGCATCGAGGAGCTCCTGGGCGCGGAGCCGTGGTTCTTCCACGTGCACCCTTGGGACTACCAGAACACCGAGGCGAGCACGGCCTTCATGGCCAGCACCGGCGTCAAGAGCGTCGCCTTGTTGCACGAGGACTCCGCTTTCGGTGGTCCGGGCGCCATCGCCGCGGCCGGACTGCTCCAGGACGCCGGGATGAGCGTCCCGCTCGTCGAGGCGTTCAAGTCGACCCTCACGGGCGGCACCGGCGACTTCCGCGCGACCATCGCCAAGGCGGCCGCGTCCGGCGCCGACGCCCTCTTCTGGATCGGCTACGACTCCGACGTCGTGCCCCTCACGAGCCAGATCCGCGAACTCAAGTACGACCCGCAGTACATCTTCGGCGCCCCTCCGGGATGGCCGAGCGAGTTCGACGCCGCCCCCGAGGCGCAGTGCGTCACCGGCCTGATCGGCTACCTGCCCAACCTCCCGAACGCCGAGGCGAAGACCTTCCTGGACGCCTACGTCGCCATGCACGGCAGGGCGCCCGACAACTACATGGCCGCGCTCGCGTACGCCCAGCTCTGGAGCTACGCCGACGCCATCAACGCCGCCGGCACCACCGACCAGGACGCGGTGATCGCGGCCCTGCAGAACGGCACCTTCAGGTCGCCGATGGGCGCGTGGAGCTTCAAGCCGTCCGTCATCGCCCTGCACCAAGGCTTCGGCTCCGAGATGTGGAACGTCTTCCAGTTCCAGAACGGCGTCCGCGAGATCGTCTGGCCGCTCGCGCGCGCCACGGCGCCGCTGGCTAGCTGCCAGTAAGGCAGATCGCTTCGGTTGGGGTGGGCGCTCTCGTTACGCCCTCCCCAACCGGGGACCCCCGAGACCACCATGGACCTGTCTCTCCTCCCCCAAGCCATCGTGTCCGGCGTGCTCGCCTCCGGGCTCTACGCGCTCGTGTCCGTAGGGCTGGCGCTCGCCATCGGCGTCATCGGGATCGTCAACTTCGCGCACGGCGAGTTCTTCATGGTGGGCGCGTTCCTCGCCTACCAGCTGTTCGTCAGCTTCGGGTTCGACCCGCTGCTGTCGCTTCTCTTCGTGGCGCCGGCCCTCGCCGTGATCGGCGCGCTGATCTACCTATCTTCCATCCGCTTCGTGCTGCGGGCGCCCGAGCTCAACCAGATGCTCCTGACCTTCGGCATAGGCATCATCTTGCAGAACCTGGCCCTCCTGATCTGGGGCGGTGACCCCCGCACCATCGCGAACGTGCCCTACCGCTCGTTGGGCTTCCAGGTCGCCGGCGTGAGCATCGGCGCCGTGCCCCTCGGGAGCTTCGTCATCTCGCTCCTGCTCGTGGCCGGCCTCTACTGGATGCTCGCCTCGACGCCGTTGGGGCGGGCCATGCGGGCCGTCGCGCAGAACCGCATCGGGGCAGGCCTCGTAGGGCTCGAGGTCGACCGCGTGTACCTCGTCGCCTTCGCCCTCTCCGCGCTCCTGGCCGGGCTCGGCGGGGTGATGATCGGCGTCATACAGTCGCCCACCCCCACGGTCGGACTCGGGTTCACGCTCAAGGCGTTCGCCATCGTGGTCCTCGCCGGGCTGGGCAACATCCGGGGCATCGTCGGGGCGGCGCTCACCGTGGCCCTGGCCGAGTCGTTGGTCGCGACGCTGGTGCCCAACGGCGACGCGCTGCGCAACATGGTCTTCTTCGCGATCATCTTCGTCGTGCTCGTGTGGCGCTCGCGGAGGGTCGCGTGAGGGGCCTGACGCGCGACCTGGTCGCCACGGCGGCCTTCGCCGTCCTCCTCGTGTTCCTGCCCAGCGTGCTTCGCGAGGTCTTCGGACGGGCCTCCGTCAGCTACCTGTCCCTCGCCACCAACGCGCTCGTCCTCGCCGTCCTTGCCCTGTCGTGGGACATGCTCGCGCGCACGGGCCAGCTCTCGCTCGCTCACGCCGCCTTCACGGGCGCCGGGGCGTACACGGTGGCGGTCCTCTTCAAGCTCACAGGCGCGCCGCTCTGGCTCGGCATCCCCTTGGGCGGCCTCGTCGCCGCCGTGCTTGCGCTCGGCCTCGGCTCGGTGACGCTCCGGCTCTTCGGCATCTACTTCGCCATCGCGACCCTCGCGTTCACGGAGGTCCTCAAGGCCGCAGTCCAGCGCCTGCCGACGGCCGTGGCGGGCGGGGCGGCCGGCATCAACGTGCCCGCCCTCTTCCGGCCGACCTTCGTCGCGGGCAGTATGGAGCGCTGGGAGGTCGCGTTCTTACGCAACCAGGGGTACTTCTGGGTCTACGCCGGCCTGCTGGTCGTGGCCGTCGTCATCTCCGTCTTGATCCAACGCTCGCGCCTGCGGGCGGCCTTCACGGCCGTGCGCACGAACGAGCAGGTGGCCGGCGTGATGGGCGTGAACCCGGCGCGCATGAAGCTCCTCGCCTTCGTGCTCTCGAGCTTCGTCGCCGGGCTGCTCGGCGCCGTCGAGGCGCACCGCTTGGGCAGCGTGAGCCCGGACGGCGCCTTCTCGGTCCACACGACCGTCCTCGCCCTCGTGACGCCCATCTTCGGCGGCCTGTACACGACCCTCGGCCCCATCCTCGGGGCCACCGTGCTCGCGGGTATCGAGGAGACGCTCAAGCGGACCTTCTCAGAGGGGTACCTGATCGGCTACGGCATCGTCCTCGTGGCCTCAATCCTCTTCATGCCGCGCGGGCTCGTCGGCCTGGCGTCCAAGCTGGTCAAGCGCGGCGGAGCGAGCACCTCGGGCCGGGTCGGGGGCGCCTCGGGCGGGGCTGCCGACGCCGCGGCCGAGGAGCGCGCATGAGCTCCGTCTTGCGCGCCACCGGCCTGAGCAAGTCGTTCGGGGGCCTGGTCGCCGTCAAGGACGTGTCGTTCGAGGCGGCGCCCGGCGAGATCTTCGCGATCATCGGCCCCAACGGCGCCGGCAAGACGACGCTCCTCAACCTGATCTCCGGCCTCCTCACGCCCACGACCGGGAGACTCGAGCTCCTGGGCACGGACGTCACCGCCATGCCGACCTACAGACGCTGCCGCTTGGGGTTGGGCCGCGCCTTCCAGGTCGTGCAGCCGTTCCCCGAGATGACGGTGGCGGAGAACGTCCTGGTGGGCGCGCAGTTCGGCTCCGAGGGCGTCAGCAGCTCGGAGGCGCGCCGCCGCGCGGACCAGGCGCTCGAGCGCACCGGCCTGGACCGCCTGCGCGACCAGCCGGTGGAGGACCTCAACCTCCTGCAGGAGAAGCGCCTGGAGATAGCGCGGGCGCTCGCCACGCAACCGAAGGTCCTCCTGCTGGACGAAGTGATGGCCGGCTTGCGGCCGGGGGAGGCGCGCCAGGCCGTGGAGCTCGTCCGCGGCGTGCGGGACGAGGGGATAACGGTGGTGTTCATCGAGCACGTCATGCCCGTCGTGCGCGACCTCGCCGACAGGGTGCTCGTCATGGACCACGGCGCCGAGCTCGCGAGGGGCACGTACGCCGAGGTGACGAGCGACCCACGCGTCGTGGAGGCGTACCTCGGCGTCGAGGACGACGACTCCCGGGCCGGCGAGGAGTCAGCCGACGCTAGGTCGGTCCGCGAGGCGCCCGGCGACGACGCGGGCGCCACGGCTGGAAGGGACGCCTAGATGGGACGTGCGCTCGAGATCAGCGGCCTGCGGGCCGGTTACGGCAAGATCACGGTCCTCTGGGACGTCGACCTGCACGCCGACGACGGCGAACTCGTCACCATCATCGGCGCCAACGGCGCGGGCAAGACGACGCTGCTGCGCACGATCAGCGGCCTCGTGCAGGCTCGAGCGGGCAGCATGAGCGCCTTCGGCGCCACGTCGCTCCTCGGCTTGAGCGCGGCGCGCATCGTCCGCTCCGGCATCGGGCACGTGCCGGAAGGGCGCCAGCTCTTCCCTCTCATGACCGTGCGCGAGAACCTCGAGAGCGGCGCGGAGTACTTGAGCCGCGCCAAGCCGAACGCGGCGCGCAACCGCAAGCTCGTCTTCGACCTCTTCCCGCGCCTGGCCGAACGCGGCGCGCAGCTCGCCGGCACGCTCTCGGGCGGCGAACGCCAGATGCTCGCCATCGGCCGCGCGTTGATGAGCGACCCGCGCCTCCTGCTCGTCGACGAGCCGTCGCTCGGCCTCTCGCCGGCCCTGTCGTTGACCGTCTTCCGGGCCCTGAGGCAGATCAACGCGGAGGGCGTCACCGTCGTGCTCGTCGAGCAGAACGTGCAGCAGTCCCTGCGCATCGCGGACCGCGCCTACGTGCTCGAGAACGGCGAGGTAGTCAAGGAGGGCAGCGGGCGGGAGCTGCTCGGGGATCCCGGGGTGAGGGCGGCGTATCTGTCGCTGTGAACGGCGAGGGGCCCAAGGACGCGGTGCTATGGCAGTGAAGGTGACTTCAAGCCGACCCCCACGTGCAGTGCGGCGTCATGCTCCGGCAGATCCGAGGGGTTGTCACGCGCCAGCACGAGGGTCACCGGCAAGGCGGAGGTGGCTGCGCCCTGCTCATCGGCGCTCGCTTGGTCTCGCGAACCGCCCGCCGGCACCGCGAACTCCACCTCGCCTGTGAACGGGACCAAGCCGTCCACCAGCCATTCCGCCTGGGCGCTCACGAAGCCATTGCCCAACACGGTGCCGTCCTGCGCCACGACGCTCACGGGGAACGAGCCCTCGAAGTACCAGGGGCCGACGGCCTCGCCGCTGAGCCGTACCGGGCTCGTCACGAGCTCGCCCGCGGCCGGCTCGTCGAGCCGGATGAAGGGGGCGAGGTCCGACGTGCCCGCGCGCGGCCACGCCACGGGCTCGACGCCTTCGCCGAGCGTCACCGTGGCGCTCGCGAGCACGTCGTCGAACCGCGCGAGGGTCGCCTCACGCTGCTCGGCCGTGAACTCGACCACCGCGCCTGCCGGGTAGTTGCCGAACTGCGACTCGACCACGCGCGTCGTGAACGCATAGCAGGCACCGTCGACGAAGAGGCGGCGCTCCTCGCCGTTGTAGTACGTGCCGGCCGCGCCCTCGCCAAGGCCGCCGAAGCGGGAGGTGGCGGGTCCGGTGGACGTCGCATCCACGGTCGACTCTCTCTCCACGGAGCCGCCCTCGTCTTGGCGCGCGCTCTCGAGCCCGGGCACGACGAGTCCGGGCTGCAGAGCCTGGTAACCGTCAGGCTGGGCGAGCAGGCAGCTCAACCGGGCCGTCAGGTCCTCGCGGAGCGTCACGCCCATGCCCGCGGCGCGGAAGTTGGTCCCCGCGAAGGCGTCTTCGGGCAGGTAGAAGCAGTAGTCGAAGCCGGCGTCGCACGGCGGGATGGTCGAGGCGACCTGCACGGGCTGTCCGCTCGTGGCGAGCGCCAGCCCGGTCGGGTACGTGAGGGTCACTACCCCTCCCGCCAGGGTCAGGGCGTTCGGCGGCGCGGCGGCGTCCGTAGCTGCCTCGGTCCCCTGATCCTCTTCGGCCGGTTCGTCTTCCTCGTCGTGGGCCGGCGCCACCTCGGCTTGCGCGGTCACGGGCGACCCCGGCTGCTGGGCATCTCCCGCTGGGACCGCGCCCGGAGCGCCGGTCGCGGCCGCCGCCTGACGAGCGTCACCGGACCTCGAACCCTCGAGGAGACCCGCGAAGGCGTCGTCCGGCACCGTGGCGACTTGGTCGCGCGCGGAGCCGAGGCTGACGGATGACGGCGTGTCCTGGGCCGGGGCAGCCTCCGCTAGCAGGTCGGGCCGCGCGTCGGTCGAGCCTTGTTGCGACGCAGCACCGGGGACCGCGCTCTCCGCCGGCGCCGGCTGGCCGCCGTTGCCCAGCCGCGTGTACAGGACGGCGACGAGGGCGACTGCTATGAGGACGAACATGGCGACTCGCTGGACGGGCCTCATGCCTCGATATTGCCCGAGTCAAGATGAGGTCTCGCCGCCTCGCACACATCTGGGCTTAATGTGGCGCGAATGTTCACGTCGGTAACGCGCTTTCCAACTCGGCGACCGCGGCGGGCAGCACGTCCGCTATGCGCGCCTCCAGGCGCAGATCCACCTCGCCGTCGGCGCGGGTGGGGCCGTGGTTGACGACGGCGATCGGCTTGCCCTGCGTATGCGCCGCGCGCACGAAGCGGTAGCCGGAGAAGACCTCCAGCGACGAGCCGAGGACCACCAGCCCGTCGGCCGCCGCGAGTCGGTCCCAGGCCCGTTCAAGCCGCGCCTTCGGCACGTTCTCGCCGAAGAAGATGACGTCGGGCTTCATCACGCCGCCGCAGACCGCGCAGACGGGTACCGCGAACGAGCGCGCGACCTCGGGGTCGACCGCCGCGTCGCCGTCCGGCAGCAGCGGCACGGCGTCCGGCACGAACCCGGGGTTGGCCGCCAACAGGCGCCGCTGGTACTCCCGACGTCCCTCGCGCGCACCGCAGTCCAGGCAGACGACGAGCGCGAGGTCCCCATGCAACTCGATGAGCTCCCGAGTGCCGGCGCTGCGGTGTAGGCCGTCGACGTTCTGCGTCACGACGCCAGTGAGCCTGCCAAGGCTCTCGAGCCTGGCCACGGCGGCGTGGCCCGCGTTCGGGGCGCGCTGCGCCATGTGCGCCCAGCCGACCGCGCTGCGCGACCAGTAACGCCGGCGCGCGTCCTCGCCGCGCACGAACTCCTGGTAGGTCATCGGCTTGGGCGCGGGCGCCCGGCGGTTCACACCGCGGTAGTCGGGGATCCCGGAGTCCGTGCTGATGCCGGCGCCCGTCAGCACCAGGCTGCGGTGGAGGGCTAAGAAGGCGGCGAGCGCGTGGACGTCGGACGGCGAGACGGCAGGTGGCCGCGCGCTTGGCTGTTCCTCGGTCATGGGAGATGCTACCCAGGCGCGGGAGGTCGGAGGCGCTCGGCGCGTGCGGACGAGAGTGAGCCAGCGGGGGCGCGTCGCGCCGGTGCACTTGCACAGCGCGCGCCGGGAGCCGGAGCTACACTGCGCCGTTCAACTTCCCATGCTTGTGGTGCAGGCGCTGGCCCGAGGGGGAGGCCGGACACGGGAGGTGTCGTGCTGATGTTCCGAAGATCGTTCCTGTTGGCGTTGGGTCTCCTGATGTGGACGGTAGGGTGCGGCGGTTCCGGCCCCGCCGGTGGCGGCGGTGGCGGAGGTGGCGGCGGGCCCCGAACCTTCAAGACACCGGCAGCCCTCCTCACGGCGGCCGCGCCCGTGTGGGAACCGAGCGGCGCGACCGAGCAGGTCGGGAGCGTGACGTTCAAGGTGCCGGCAGGGTGGCAGGAAGGGGCGAACGGGGGCGGAGCCGTCATGGAGTCGCCGCCGGACAGGTTCGGCGCGACATGCATGATCGCGGTCGAGGCCCCGCGGCCTGTCGCCACCGGCGAAGAGGCGCGCTATGCGCAGGCCCTGGAAGCGGCCAGCGCTCTCCTCGTGGAACCGGGTGACCGGCTCACGGACGACTTCGAGGGGCCGGACCCGTTGTCGCGCGCCTCGCGCGGGGTCAGCGGTAACGGCTGGGACTACCGGGCCCTGACCATGCGGCTCATCCAGGCGGACGGCTCCGTCTACGACGTCTTGTCGCTCGTGGCCCGGTTCGGGTCGCAGGCCGTGCCGGTCATAGCGGTCGAGCCGATGAGCACCTTGCGCTGCGTCAGCTACAACGGTGAGTTCGGGGTGGACGTCGCCAACGTCCTCTACTCGCTCGACCTCGGCTCCCCGGTCTACGACCATGCGCTGGAGTCCAGCCTGATCGGGGAGTGGTTCTCGAGTGACGGCAGCGCCGGCAACCTGTATGTGTTCGGAGCCAACGGACACTACATCGACGCCTCCGCGGTGGGCGGCGTGGTGGAAGTGACGCCCGGCGAGTGGCGTGATCGCTACGCGAGCTGGGCGGGCACGGGCGGATGGGCGTCGGTGGGCGACACGCTGGCGTTCTTCCCGACCGGCGGGCAGCCTACCGGTCACTTCGCGACCCACTTCGAGGTGCGCGACTTCTCCGGGGTCTGGCAGGAGTCGCTGTGCTGGACCGACGCGTACGCGGGCGAGCCCTACATGTACTGCACGCGGCGGCAAGAGTGAGTCGTTGGCGGTAGGTCACGCGGTCGGCGCGGTACCATCGGCAGATGCTGAACCACGATACGTACGCATCCCTGATCCAGCAGGGGCGGCGCGCCGGCGCGGACTACGTCGAGGTCTACGTCGAGCGTTGGCGGCGCCGTCACCTGCGGACCATCGACGGCCAGGTCGAGGACGCCACTAGCGCCCTCGAGCACGGCGCCGGCATCCGGCTCTTCTTCGGCACCGACGTCGTCTACGGCTACACGAACGACCTGGCCGACGCGGCGCTGGCCGAGCTTCTCGGCAGCCTGGTGGCCGTGCGCGGGGGCGCAGGCGTCCCCGGGGCGCCGGGGACGCCCGACGCGAAGGGCCGCGGCGGTCTCGACCTGCGCCGGCTGGACGCCGGCCCGGACATCCACGCGCCCAGCGTGCCGTTCGACGCGCGCGACAAGGCCTGGCGCCTCGAACGCCTCCGCGAGCTCGACGCGGGCGCGCGCCTTGCGCCCGAGATCAAACAAGTAGAAGCGCGGCTCCTCGAGTGGGAGCAGGACGTGAGCGTCGCCACCTCCGACGGCGCCGTGGTGGACGACAGGCGCGTCCGCACACGCCTGATCGCCCAGGCCATCGCGTCTGACGGCAAGGACACCCAGACGGCCCACGACGGCCCGGGCCTGTCGCTGGGACTCGAACTCCTCGACGCCTACCCGCCGGCGAAGATCGGCAGGCGCGCGGCCGAGGTCGCCCTCCTGAACCTGCGCGCGCGCAAGGCGCCGGCCGGCTCCATGCCCGTCGTCATCGGCAACGCCTTCGGCGGGGTCATCTTCCACGAGGCCCTCGGCCACCTGCTCGAGACGACCTCGGTCGCACGCAACGCCTCCGCGCTCACGGGCAAGCTCGGCGAGAGCATCGCTTCGGAGGTCGTCACCTACGTCGACGACGGCACGACGGCCAACGGCTGGGGGTCCTCGCGCTTCGACGACGAGGGCTTGCCGACCGAGCGCACCGTGCTCATCCGCGACGGCGTGCTCGAGAGCTACATGGTCGACCGCTGGGGCTCGCGCATGACGGGCTACCGTGCGACCGGCTCCGGCCGGCGCCAGGACTACACGTTCGCGCCGACGTCGCGCATGCGCAACACGTTCGTCCTCCCCGGCAGCACGCCCAAGGCGGACCTGTTCAAGGGCGTCGAGCTCGGCCTCTACGCCAAGTCGATGGGCGGCGGCCAGGTCCGGCCGGGTTCCGGCGAGTACAACTTCGCCGTCACCGAGGGGTACATGATCAGGAACGGCGAGCTGGCGGAGCCCGTGCGCGGCGCCATGCTCGTCGGCAAGGGCCCCGAGTCCATCAAGCGCATCGTGGCCGTCTCCGACGACCTCTCTACCGCGCCCGGCATGTGCGGCTCCATATCTGGGTCGTTGCCCGTCGAGGTGGGCCAGCCGCACCTGCTCGTCAGCGAGATCATCGTGGGCGGGGAGGCCGCCTGAGGGCCAAGGCGTCGGCGACCCGCCGCCCGCGTCCTAGACGAGGTCAGAAGGCGCTCGCGCTCGGCAGCTGCTCGCGCGCCTGACGAGGTGCGTACTGAGGAGCGTGCGCCCGCCGAGGGCCCGCTCGGACGAGAGCTGCGCGACCAACTGCCTGGCGGCGCGCCGGCCGAGCTCGACGACGTCGGCCGCCACGGTCGTCACGCCGGCGGCCTCGGCCTCCGGACCGTCGCCGTAACCGACGACCACGACGTCCTCCGGCACCCGCACGCCGGCCTGGCCGAGGGACTCGGCCGCGGCGATGGCCATGAGGTAATCCGCCGCGACCACGGCATCGAAGTCGTTCCCGGCCGCCACGAACTCCCGGAGCGCCCGCCGCGCCAGGTCCGGCGTGAAGCCACCGACGAGCATGTGCCCCTCGGGCACGCGCAGGTCGTGCCGCAGGAGCTCGTCCCGGAAGGCGAGCTCGCGCTCCCTGCCGTCGAGCTGCGAGGCGTCGCCGCCTATGTACACGGGTCGGCGTCTCCCGCAGTCGGAGACGACATGTTGCATGAGCTGCTTGACGCCCTGGTGGTTGTCGAACATCACCGTCGGCTGGCCGGGAGCGGCGGAGTGGTGGCTGACGAGCGTCACCGGCAGCCCGGCCGCGGCCAGCTTGACCAGGTCCCCGTCTCCGAGGGCGCTGGAGAGCACGAGCGCCCCTTGGACGCCCTGCGCTCCTCGGGCTCGCTTCGCCCCTCGGACACCCCGGGGTCCTTGGGTAGTGTCCAAGGCGGTGCCCAAGGCGCCGTCCAGCACCGCTCGCAACTTCGCGACGGACAGCCCACCCAGCGCCACGGGTTCTAGCGACAACCCATGCGCCGCCGCCACCTCCCCCGCCCCCTGGAGGACGCTGCGCTGGAACACCCCGTCCAGGTTGTTGAGGAGGGCGACGAGCACGCCCGGCTGGCCCGCGCCGACCTGCCATGCGGTTCCGGCACGCGCGCGCGCTGGGTCGCTCCCGTAGCGCGTCTCGTTGGCACCGGAGCGCGTCGGGTCGGCGCGACGGCGCGAGTCGTTCGCCCGAGAGCGGGTCACGCGATCAGCTCAAGCTCGGCCCGGTTGGCCAGGGCGACCGCGCCCATGGCGCCGAGCCGGTTCGAGTAGGCCATGCTGAGTGAGACGTCCTCCAAGGCGCCACCGCCGAGCAGCGCCGTGGCCTCGGCGCCGAGCCGCGCGAGGAACCCCTCACCCAGGTCCGTCACCCCGCCGACGAGCGACACGTTGGTCGGTTGCAGCACGGAGACGACCCAGGCGAGGGGCCTGGCGAGCGCGGCCGCCAGCTCGGACAGGAGCTGCGCGGCGCCCGGGTCGCCGTCGCGCGCCGCCCGGCGCACGTTCAGGTACCGCTCGCCCCAGGGGAGCGCGCCGGGTCGCTCGCGCACTAGCTCGGCGGCGCGGGCCTTGAAGGCGCTCCAGCCGAGGTTCAGCTCATCGATCATCGGACCCGCGAGCTCGCTCCCGAAGTGCGCGCCGCTCGGGTGCAGCACGACGCCGAGCTCGAGGTCGTCGTCTAGGATCATGCTCACGAGCGTGCCCGTAGGGGTGCGCTCCCCGAGGCCGTAGCTGAACTGCCCGAGCGCGCAGAGCTCGGCGAAGTTGCCC
>CAUJFI010000052.1 GCA_963170125.1 Deinococcota bacterium
CCAGCCGTAGAGCGCAGGGTCGGCGTCGAACGGCTCCTCCGGGTCCTGGGACGTCTCGAGGATGGCGAAGCTGCCCTCCGCGCCGGTGGAGTAGGTGACCGTCGCGCTCAAGGCCCCGGCGCGCCCTTGGAGCGCCGTGACCTGCGCCGGCAGGCGATGGCGTTTCGTGACCTTGCCCGTCCTGGCGTCGACCTTGAGCACGTGGTTGCCATGCCCGACGTAGACGTCTACCCCTGATTGGACCAGGCCGGCCGTCTCGCCCGAGCCGCCGGGGAAACTCAGCCGCCAGACGACCTCCTCGCCCTGTACCCCTTGCACCTCGCCGCCTGCGAGCCGCGCCGTCGGGTACGTCTGGATCGGGACCTGCTGAGGCTCGGTCGCGGCGGGTGGGGTCTGCGTCTGCCCGGTCGGTGCCTCTGGTTGGACGGGCTGCGTGGTCGCGCTCGGCTGGCCCTCCGCCCGCTCAGGCGTCTCGGCGTCCGTCTCGGGGGCGGTCGTTCCCGGTGCCGGGGCCTCCGGTGCGGCGCCAGCGGTGGTCGGCTCCTCGACGCCTCGCCCGGCGGTGTCGTCCGCGGCGGCAGGCGGCGTGGCGCCAGCTCCCGCTGGCTCCTGGTCCGCGGCGGCGGGCGCCGGACCGGACCCGCGCACGCTCACCGTGAACGCCGCGTGTATGTCTTGGCCGTCGATGCTGACCCCGTGATCGCCCGGTTCCGTGAGCACGGTCGCGAAGCGGATGGAGCCGTTGCGGTCGGCCTGCACGAGGCTGACGGTCGCCGCGCCCCCGACTGGGCCGACGGCGATACGGTAGTCGCCTCCCGGCGTCAGGCGATCGCCGCTCACCTCGAGCGTCTGGCCGACCTCGAGGTCGTACGCGCCGAGGCCGACCACCGGCGCGACCTGCGCGAAGGCGAGGCCGAGGGCCATGACCGCGGCGGCCGTGACCGCCAGGAGCGCGCCGACCCGCCGTCGGCGCGCGGGGGACGGCGACGGCGACTTGCCGGCGCGCGCGCCGCGAGCGCGCGCGCCGACGCGGTTCGATACGGCGCTAGGTCTGGACATGGTCTCAACATTACCGCACCCCCGCAAGCCTCCCTCCGACCGGTGGCGTACGGGTGGCTTCTTTCGCGTCCTACGCGCTGTGGGCGTTGCTATAGTGCTGAGGTGCAGTCCGAGCTGAGCGCCAGACTCGCTCCGCCTCTCACGTCCGACGCCTTGCGCTGGCATGTCGCCGAAATCGAGCCCGGTGGCGCGAGGGCGCGGCTGGAGCCCTACGCGGTGCGCGAGGCCGTGGTCGAGCGTCTCGACGTGGCCTGCGGCCCATGGGGCTGGTCGTTCACCCTCGACCCCCTGGGCGCGTCCGCGCTCGTCGCCAACCTCACCGTCGCCGGCGTCACGCGCTCCGACGTCGTCACGGCGCCCCTGGGCGCGGCGGCCGCGCCGCCAGGCGGTTGGCCGCCGGAAGGCCGCACGTTTGCGCGCTTGGGAGAGATCGCCCTGGCGCGTTGTGCTTCCCAGTTCGGCCTGCGGCTGCCATACGCCGATGAGGCTCCCGACTACTGGGTCGACTGCGACCCGGAGACTGGCGAGGCGCTGTTCGAGCCGGAGCCCGTGCCCGCCCCCGGCGCACGAGGCTCCAGCCGGGCACAGCCGACCGCGCACGTCGGCGTGGGGTCCGTCGTTGGGGCGGATGCGGACCCGGGCGCCGAGGGAACGGCGGAGCGGCAGACGCGGCAGGCCGCAGGCAACCCAAGCGGTCACGAGGTGATCGAGCGCCTCGTGGAGCGGCTCAACGAGGCAGGCCTCGGCAAGGATGCCGCCAAGCTCGTCGTTCGTTACGGCGGCTACGGGCGCACCCCGGAGGAGTCGCGCGAACTGTACGGGCAGCTGCGGGCCGTCCTCCTGCGACGGGAGGCGGAGCCGACATGAGCGCGTGGGCGTCGGCGACGCGCGGGGCGGAAGCGTGATCAAGGTCATCGCTATCGGCGACGTGCACGGCCAGTGGCCGGAGCTCTGGCGCGTGCTGCGCGCCGCCTCCGCGGCCACCGCCACGCTCGAGCCGACGCAGGCCGTCATCGAGGGGCGCTACCGCGTCGTCTGCGTCGGCGATCTCGTGCACTACAAGGACGCTCGCGACTACGCCAACGCCGTGGGCGTCGAACCGTACGACCCGTCCGACCCCGACCACCTGCGCCGGGCGGCCAAGGCGCAGATCAGGGAGCTCTACCGCTTCAAGCGGTACGTCGACGAGAGCGAGGGCAACGTCTCGGTCATCATCGGCAACCACGACGAGGCCGCCTTCGACCACCGCTACGAGCTCTCGACGCGTGGCGGGATGAGCCACGTGGAGTTCGACGCCACGAAGGGCGGCGTCGAACTGCCCGACGACCTGCGCGCGTGGTTCGCGGCCATGCCGCGCGAGGTCGTGTTCCACGGCGTGCAGTTCGCCCACGCCGGGCCGCTGCCGGGCATGCAGGTCTTCGACGACTTCTTCTATCACGACCCCGACACGAAATCGTGGTGGTTCAACAAGCCGGAGCTCGTCAAGCATGCCGGGCACCGCTTCGGGGTGTACGGGCACACCGTCATGAAAGACGGTGTCTACGTGGACAAGGAGAACGGCTTCGCCATGGTCGACGCCCTCGGCAAGCTTCAGTTCCTGGAACTGCTGCTCGACGACGACCGGCTCGACCTCAGCGTGATAGCGCTGGCGGCCTCCCAACCCTGACGCGCCCGTTACCTTGGCGGGCCTGGGCCCTCGCCCGGAACGGCGCCGAGTTCCGAGCGCGCGCCGGGGCGGGGCCTAGAGCGAGTAGCCGCCGCGAGTGTCGTCGCGGACGAGTTCGCCGTTACGCAGCACCAGTGTGCGGCGCTTGTAGCTGTCGACGAGGTCGCGGGCGTGCGTCGCGAGCAGGATGGTCGTGCCGCGCAGGTTGATGTCGTCGAGGAGCTCCATGATCTCGAGCGCGGTGTCCGGGTCGAGGTTGCCCGTCGGCTCGTCCGCCAGCAGGAGCGGGGCGTCTGTCACCATCGCCCTCGCGATGGCGACTCGCTGCTGCTCGCCGAGGCTCAGCTCGATCGGGTAGGCCTTGCGCTTGTGCGCCAGCCCTACCTGGCGGAGCACGGCCATGGCGCGCTGCTCGTGGTTGCCGCGCGCCGCGACGGCCCGCAGGGTGAACGTCAGGTTCTCGAAGGCGGACAGGTGGCCGAGCAGGCGGTGGTCCTGGAAGATCATGCCGATGTGGCGCCGCAACATGGGCAGACGCGAGTCAGGGACGCGTGCGACGTCCTGCCCGGCGACCGCGACGGTCCCCTCGGTGGCGACGATCCTGCGCAGCATGAGCGCGAGCATGGTCGACTTGCCGGCGCCGGAGTGGCCGGTCACGTAGACGAACTCGCCCTTGGCGATGTGGAAGTCGACGTCCTTGAGGGCGTGCGTGTGCGTGCGCGGGTAGGTCTTGGTGACGTGCCTGAACTCGACCATGCCGGTGGAGACGGGCGCGGCGCCGCGGCCGCCAGGCGCGGGCCTCACGACGGCGCCCCGGGCGCGTTCCTGTCAGGCTCGGCGGGTCGGAGCCTCATAACGACGCCCCCAACGCGTCCATCAGGACCTGGAAGGCGGCCTCGTCGTCGATGTTCGTCAACACCGTGGCGTTGGGTGGCAGCACACGAGGGCCAGTGCGTCTGTCGACGACGGTCATCCCGCGGGTGAACTCGCCGGCGCACTCCACCGCCACGTGCCGCGGTTCGGAAGCGAAGAGGTGCGGGTCGGTCACCGCGAGGACCGAGCAGGGGTCGTGCAGGGGCCCTTGCGCCGGGCCGCCGTACGAGCGGGCGTACGCCGCCGCGAAGTAGTCGAGCAGGTCGGCGCTGAAGAGCGCCGTCTGCGTGCCGAGCGCCCTGATCTGCGCGATGCGCCCCCGGTCCATGACGAACTGGTGGGTCAGGTCGAGACCGGCGAGGACGACGTTGGCGCCCGCCTCCAGCACCACCTGCGCCGCCTCCGGGTCGGCCCAGACGTTGAACTCGGCGGCGGCCGTGACGTTGCCGGGGCCCCACGTGCCGCCCATGACGCTGATGCCGGCGAGGCGCTGGGCGAGACCCGGCTCGAGGAGCAGGGCGAGGGCGACGTTCGTGAGCGGGCCGACGGCCACGACCCACAGGCCGGCGTGCTTCTCGGCCGCGTCCAGGAGCGCCCGCACGGCGGGCACCTCGCTCGCTTTCCTCGTCAGGGTCGGGATTGCCGGACCGTCCAGGCCGGACTCGCCGTGGATGTACTCGGCGTGCTGCGCCGGTCGCACGAGGGGCTTGGCCGCGCCCCTGTGCACGGGCGTGGCGAGCCCCGCGACCTGGCAGGCCGTGAGGCCGTTGCGTTCCGTGAAGGCCAGGGGAGCGTTGCCGCTCACCACGCTGATGCCGATCAGGTCCGACCGCTGGGCCGCCAGGAAGATGGCGATGACGTCGTCGTGACCCGGGTCGCAGTCAAGCCAGATGGGTACGGGCACCTGCGCATGATAACGCGGTGCAAAGCGAGCGACCCGGGTCACGACGCGCCGCCCCTAGTTCATCGCTTCCAGCTCGGCCTCGCTCGGCATGACCATGGCGGCCACCACGCGGTCGCCGTCGTCGAGCCGCATCACGGTGACGCCCTGCGTGGAGCGACCGTACGAGCTCACCTGCGCGACCGACGTGCGGATCAGGATGCCGTTCTCCGAGAGCACGAACAGCTCCTCGCTGCCCAGGACGGGAGAGAGCGTGACCATGGCGCCAGTCCGGTCGGAGAGCCGGTGGCCGATGACGCCCTGACCGCCGCGGCCCTGTACGGGGTACTCGGCCAAGGACGTGCGCTTGCCGAGGCCGCTCTCCGTGACGCTGAGCAGCTCGGCCTGCTCCTTCTGGCCCTGCTGGATGACCGCGAGGCTGACGACGGCGTCGCCCCGCTTGAGGCGTATGCCGATGACGCCCTGGGTGGCCCTGCCCGTCTCGCGGGCGTCCTCCTCGGCGAAGCGGATGGCCTGGCCGTCGCGCGTGCCGAGCACCACGTCGGCGTTGCCGTCCGTGATGCGCACGGCCACGAGCTCGTCGCCGTCCAGCAGGTTGATGGCCACGAGGCCGGCGGCGTTGATGTTGCCGTACTCGCGGATGCGCGTGCGCTTCACGAGGCCGCCCTTGGTGGCGAAGACGAAGTGGCCGTCCTGGTCGAGGTCCTTGAGAGACAGGACCGTCTGGACGTTCTCGCCTTCTGCCAGCGGCAGGAGGTTGCGGATGTGGCCGCCGCGCGCCGCACGCTCGGCCTCGGGGAGGTCGTAGATCTTCTCGCGGTAGACGCGGCCGCGGTCGGTGAAGAAGAGGAGGTAGTCGTGGGTGCTGCCCACGAGGAGGATCGAGTTGACGTCGTCCTCCTTCGCCTTCTGCGCCGTCGAGCCGCGCCCGCCCCGCGCCTGGCTGCGGTAGCTCGTCAGGGCGGTGCGCTTGATGTAGCCGCCGCGCGTGAGCGTCACGGCGACGTTCTCCTCCGCGATGAGGTCCTCCTTGCCGATCTCGTCCGTGAGGTCCGTTATGAGCGTGCGGCGCGGGTCGGCGAACTGCTTCTTGACGTCCTGCAGCTCCTTGCGGATGACGCGCCAGAGCTCGGCCGCGTCGGTGAGGATGAGCTCGAGCCTCGCGATCTGCTCCTGCAGCTCGCGGTACTCCTCGTTGATCTTCTCGCGCTCGAGGCCCGTCAGGCGCTGCAGGCGCATGTCGAGCACGGCCTGCGCCTGCGGGTCGGAGAGCCCGAACTCGCGCATGAGCGCCGCCTTGGCCTCCGGCCCGTCCTTCGAGGCGCGGATGAGCGCGATGACGGCGTCGAGGTTGTCGAGGGCGATGAGGTAGCCCTCGAGGATGTGCGCCCGCTCACGCGCCCTGCGCAGCTCGAACTCCGAGCGGCGCCTCACGACGATGACGCGGTGGTCGAGGAAGTACCGCAGCATCTCCCTGAGCGAGAGGATGCGCGGCGAGTTGTCGACGATGACTACGTTGTTGACGGCGAAAGTCGTCTGGAGCTGCGTGAACTTGTAGAGCTGGTTGAGGACGAGCTCGCCCAGGGCGCCGCGCTTGAGCTCGAAGACGATGCGCATGCCGTGGCGATCGGACTCGTCACGGATGTTGCTGATGTCCTCGATCTTCTTGGCGCGCACGAGCTGCGCTACCGTCTGGATGAGCGACGTCTTGTTGACCTGGTAGGGGATCTCGGTGACCACGACGGCCGTGCGCTGGTTGTGGTCCTCGATGCGCGCCCGCCCGCGCACGCGGATGCTGCCGCGGCCCGTCTCGAACGCCTGCCTGATCCCGTCGCGGCCGATGATGCCGCCCGTGGGGAAGTCGGGGCCGTGGACGTGGCGCATCAGGCCGGAGGTGTCTATCTCCGGCTCGTCGATCATGGCCACGAGCCCGTCGACGATCTCGCCCAGGTTGTGCGGCGCCATGTTGGTCGCCATGCCGACCGCGATGCCGGCGGCGCCGTTCACGAGCAGGTTCGGGACGGCCGACGGGAGCACCGTCGGCTCCTGGAGGGTGCCGTCGAAGTTGTCGCGGAAGTCGACGGTCTCCATGTCGATGTCCGCGAGGATGGCCTCGGCGACG
Source organism: Deinococcota bacterium (assembly GCA_963170125.1). Taxonomy (GTDB): domain Bacteria; phylum Deinococcota; class Deinococci; order Deinococcales; family Trueperaceae; genus JAAYYF01. The sequence continues at coordinate 6,622 of CAUJFI010000052.1, forward strand.
CTCGTCATGCGCGCTTCCGTGTAGCGGTAGGCGGCCGGCGGGTCGCCGTCGATCGAGCCGAAGTTCCCCTGCCCGTCCACGAGGCGGTAGCGCAGGTTCCAGTCCTGCGCCAGGCGCACCATGGCGTCGTAGATGGCCGAGTCGCCGTGCGGGTGGTACTTGCCGATGACCTCGCCCACGACCCCGGCGCTCTTGATGTGCTTGCGGTTCGACGCCAGGCCCATCTGGTGCATCGCGAACAGGATGCGGCGCTGCACGGGCTTGAGGCCGTCGCGGACGTCGGGGAGCGCTCGCTCAACGATGACCGACATGGCGTAGTTGATGAAACTCGTCTTGATCTCGTCCGTGATCTGGACGGGGACGACTTGACCCTCGTTCAACGCGACCTCCGATGCCGCTTGCTTGCCCCTGACGCGCGCCACGCGTCCAGCCGACGTGCCGCGCCGCTACGCTCGCGCGGGCACACCACGCCCCGAGCCGTTCGCAAGGATGGGTCGTCGTGGAGAGCCGGCAGGCGGCCTGACAGGAGAGTTTACCATCCGGCACGCCCCCTGCCCGGTTCTAGCGTGAAGAACTCAGCGTGGTAGCTTGCCCGCGATGATCGAACGGTATTCCACCCCAGACATGCAGCGCCTGTGGAGCGAGGCCGAGCGCTATCGCGCGTGGCTCGAGGTCGAGCTGGCCGCCACCGAGGCCTGGGAGCGGCTCGGGGAGGTGCCGGCCGGCACGACGGCCGAGCTGAGGCGCGCGGCGCAGGCGCGACCGCTCGACGAGGAGTTCGCTGTTCGCGTCGCGACCTTGGAGGCCCAGACGCGTCACGACATCGTCGCGTTCACCCGCGCGCTCACGGAGCGGCTCGGTGAGGCCGCGCGCTTCGTGCACTACGGCCTCACGAGCACCGATGTCGTCGACACGGCGCAGAACCTGGTCCTCGGCCGCGCCCTCGCCACCGTCCTCGCCGACCTCGCGACCGTCAGGGAGCGGCTCCTCGAGCTCGCGCAGCGTTACCGCCACACACCGTGCATCGGGCGTACCCACGGCATCCATGCGGAGCCGATGACGTTCGGCCTGAAGTTCCTCAACTTCGCCGCCGCCTTCGGGCGCGACGCGGAGCGCCTGCGCCGCGCCAAGGCCGGCATCGAGGTCGCCATGCTCTCCGGCTCCGTCGGCACCTACGCGCACGTGCCGCCGCAGGTCGAGGCGGCGGTCGCCTCCGCCCTCGGCCTCACGCCCGATCCGGTCACGAACCAGACGGTGGCGCGCGACCGGCACGCCGAGGTCATGGCGGCGCTCGCGATCCTCGGCACGAGCATCGAGCGCGTGGCCCTCGAGATCCGCCACCTTCAGCGCACCGAGGTCCGCGAGGCGCAGGAAGGGTTCGCCCGTGGCCAGACCGGCTCGTCGTCCATGCCGCACAAGAAGAACCCGATCGCCTCCGAGAACCTGACGGGTGTGGCCCGCGTCATGCGCGCCAACCTGCAGGCGGCCCTCGAGAACGTGGCGCTCTGGCACGAGCGCGACATCAGCCACTCCGCCGCGGAGCGCATCATCCTCCCCGACTCCACGACGCTGGCCGCGTACGCCCTCAGGCGCCTGGCCTCCGTCCTAGCGGGCCTCGTCGTCTACCCGGAGCGGATGGGCGAGAACCTGGACGCGCTCAAGGGGCTCGTCTACTCGCAGCGCGTTCTGCACCTCCTCATCGAGGCCGGCATGAGCCGCGAGGCCGCCTACGGCCTCGTGCAGCGCGCGTCGCTGCGCTGCTGGGAGACCGGCGAGCACCTGCGGGACCTGCTCGCCGTCGAGCCGGGGCTCCCCTTGAGTCCGGCCGAGCTGGCTGCCGCGTTCGACCCCGCCTGGTACCTGCGCTTCGTGGACCGAATCTTCCAGGCGAACGGGCTGTAGCCCCGGACCAGCGGATTTGAGCACGTGGCGCTCGGCGAAGGCCGGCCGCGGGTCGGCGGCCCCGGTGCCCCTGCTATCATCGGCCCGTGAGTGTCCAGAGGACCGAACTGCTGTACGAGGGCAAGGCCAAGAAGGTCTACGCGACAGCCGACCCTGAGCTGCACGTCATCGAGTACAAGGACGACGCCACGGCCTTCAACGCGCAGAAGCGCGGCAGCATCGCAGGCAAGGGCGAGGTGAACGCCGCCGTCGCCACGCGCATCTTCGAGTTCCTGGCGGAGGCCGGGGTGCCGACGCATCTGGAGGCGCTCCTGTCGCCGAGGGAGCAGCTCGTCAAGGCCGTGCGGATCGTGCCGCTCGAGGTCGTCGTGCGCAACCGCGCGGCGGGCTCGTTCGCCAAGCGCTACGGCGTGCCGGAGGGCGGCGAGCTCGACCCCGTGGTCGTCGAGTGGTGCTTGAAAGACGACGCGCTCGGCGACCCCATGCTGAACGACGCGGCCGCCGTGGCCCTCGGCATCGTCACGCCCGAGGAGCTCGAGACCCTGTTCGAGCTGACGGCGGAGGTCAACGACCTCCTCAAGCCGTTCTTCGCGGCTCGGGGGCTCGACCTCATCGACTTCAAGCTCGAGTTCGGCGTCGACCCGGACGGCGCCATCGTGCTGGCCGACGAGATCAGCCCCGACACGTGCCGGCTCTGGGACTCGGCGACTGGAGACAAGCTCGACAAGGACCGCTTCCGGCGCGACCTCGGCGGCGTCGAGGAGGCGTACCAGGAAGTGCGCGCTCGCGTGCTGACGCGTACCGAGCAGGACGCCGAGATCGTCAGGGAGCACGTCGCCGAGCGCGAGGCCTGGGAGCTGGGCGAGGCGCACGTTGGCCACTCGCATGGCGGCGCCAACGATCAGGACCATCAGCACCCGCACGCAGGCGCTGGCCGGCACACGAGTGCCGGCGCTAGGGGTGACGCCGGCGCGCGGACCTTCAACGCGGTGGTCGACGTCATGCTGCGACGCTCGATCCTCGACCCGCAGGGCAGGGCGGTCGAGGCGACCGTTCGGCGCCTCGGGCACGGCAACGTGCGGGGCGTCAGGGTCGGCAAGCGCATCACCTTCGCCATCGACGGCGAGCTGGCCGAGGTAGAGGCCCAGGTCGCGGCGCTCGCCACCGACCTCCTGTCCAACCCGGTCATGGAGGACGTCCAGGTCGAGCTGGAGCCGGCGGCCGGCTGAACTGTGACCGCCTCGGCTGCCGCCACCACGCTCGAGGTCCGTGACGGCGTCAGCCTGTCGCTGAGCAGGTGGCGACCGGAAGCACCGGTCGGCGCGCTCGTCATCGTCCACGGTTACGGGGAGCACGCTACCCGGCACCTCGACCTGGCCAAGAGCGCCCAGGCAGTGGGCTACGACGTGTTCGCCCCCGACCTGCGCGGCCATGGCAAGAGCCCCGGCGTGCGTGGCGGCGTCCCGGGGTTCGAGGGGATCATCGCCGACCTGGCGGTGGTCTTCGCGCAGGCGCGCGCAGCCAACCCCGGGCTCCCGATCCTGCTCTTCGGCCACTCCATGGGCGGCGCCGTCGCGCTGCGTTACGCCCTGGAGCGACCCGCGGAGGTTAGCGCGCTCGCCCTCTCATCGCCGTTCCTGCGGGACGCCGTCGTGCGCCCGGCCTGGCTCCTCGCCGTCGCGGGCTTCCTCGGCAAGGTCTTGCCGAACCTGCCGACCGTGAAGCTCGACCCCGCCCTCATCTCGCGCCACCCCGCCGAGGTCGAGCGTTACCGCACCGACCCGCTCATATACCACGGCGGCGTAAGGGCCAACGCCGGTGCCACCCTCACGGCCCAGGGGGCGGAGCTGCTGGCGCGCGCTCCCGGACTCACGGTGCCGACGCTCGTGATCGTCGGCACGGCCGACGGCATCGCGGACCCCGCCGGCGCCAGGGCGTTGGCCGCCGCGAGCGACCGCGTGAGACTCGAGGAGCTGCCCGGCGGCTTCCACGAGCTGCACCACGACGACCCGGGAACGGGCGTGCCGGAGCAGTTCAAGCGCCTGCTCGTCGCGTGGTTGGAAGCCAACGCGCGGCGCGCTTAGGCCGTAGGGCCGTCGCCGTCGGAGGACGGCGATACGTCTGTTGCCCCGGCGTCCGAAGGCGAGACGGCCTCAGCAGGCGGGTTCGCCCTCAGGCGAGTACCCTGACCAGCAGGCATTTCAGGTAGCGCCCCTCCGGGAACGCCAGGGGCACCGGATGGTCTTGCGCGTGGCCGTTCTCGGCGACGACCTGTGCGCGCACACCTGCGGCGCGCGCCGCCTCCGCGACGACCTCCTTGAAGGCGTCTGGCGTGACCTGGGCGGTGCACGACGCCGTGAGGAGGAAGCCGCCCGGCCTGACGAGGCGGAAGGCGTCGCGGTTGAGCTTCAGGTAGGCGCGCTGGGCGCGGCGGCGCTGCGAGCTCGCGTTGGCGAGGGAGGGCGGGTCGAGGACGACGATGTCGTGCGTCGGGCCGGCCTCGGCCCAGACGGGCAGCGACGCGAAGATGTCCGCCACCATGGCACTGTGCTCGCCGCCGGTGTCGTTGAGGCGCACGTTCTCCTCGGCGGCCTCGAGAGCCGCCCGCGACACGTCGACACTGACGACGGACGCGGCCCCACCCGCCAACGCGTAGACGCTGAAGCCGCCGTGGTAGGCGAAGAGGTTGAGCACCGACCTCCCGGCGGCCATACCCCTGACGAGCTGGCGGTTGTCGCGCTGGTCGAGGAACATCCCCGTCTTCTGACCGCGCCACGGATCCATCTTGAAACGCAGCCCGTTCTCGCTGACGGTGAGCTCCGGCGGCGGGAGCTCGCCCCAGAGCGCCGTGAGGCCCCGGCTCTGCGGCTCGTCCGCCTCGTCGTCCACCTCGGAGCGCAGCGCCACGCCCTTGAGCTTGAGGCGTGTCCCTACCTCCTTGGCGAGGTCGGGCAGCAGCTGGTCCAGGGAGGCCGAGTACCGCTTCATGATCGCGTAACGCCCGTACCGGTCGCAGACGATGCCGGGCAGGAAGTCGCCTTCGCCGTAGAGGAGGCGGTAGGCGTCCGTCCCCGTGTCCGGCAGGCGCTCGCGCAGCTCCAAGGCCGTCGCCACGCGCGCTCCGAGCCACCCCCTAGTGGGACGCGTGGCGCCGTACAGCCGCACGGCGATGGCGCCCTCCGCGTCGTACACCCCGTACGCCGCGCCGCGCCCGGCCTCGACGCGCACCCACTCCCCGCCCCGCAGCAGGTTGTGCGGCACGTGGTTCCGGTACACCCATGGATGCCCCGACCTGACGGCGGCTTCCAGGCCGGGCGCCAGGCGGAGCGTCTGGAGTTCCGCGGTACTCAACCCGTACCCCGCTCACACGACATCGGGGACGTGATGCGTGCGTGACCCCTCGCCGGTGCATGGGCCATCGCCGGCTCGAGCGCAGCCACCGCCTGATCGCGGTCCGTGGCGCTCAGTCGCGCGGCGCGGTGAAGGCCGTGGTGGCGGACTGGGTGCCGGACGAGATCACCGACGCCATGCGCTCCAACGCCTCGCTCAGGATGGCGCGCGACGTGGCGAAGTTCAGGCGCACGCAGCCGGCGCCGCCCTTCCCGAAGCTGCTGCCCTCGTTGAGGCCGACCTTGGCCCGCTCGGCCAGCGCCTTGCCGGGCGTCTCGCCCAGGTCCGTCGCCCGCATGTCGAGCCAGGCCAGGTAAGTGGCCGCCGGCACGTGCATCCGGACGTTCGGGAGGCGCTCGCGCACGAAGCTCACCACGTGGTCGCGGTTGCCTCTGAGGTACGCGACCGTGTCGGCCAACCAGGGGCCGCCGTCACGGTAGGCGGCGAGCGTGGCGGCCATCCCCAGGCTGTTGGGGCTCGGAGCGAGCCCGGAGCCCGCCGCCTTCACCCGCTTCAGGAGGCCGGCGTTGGCGGCGACGGCGAATGAGATGCGCAGGCCGGGGATGTTGAACGCCTTCGTGGGGCCGTAGAGGGTGAGCGTGCGCTGGGCGGCGGAGTCCGACACTGTGGCGAACGCCACGTGCTCCCCGTCGAAGAGGAGGTCGGCGTGCAGCTCGTCGGACACGACCCAGAGGTTGTGTCGCTCGGCGAAGGCGGCAAGCTGCGTGAGCTCGGCGCGCGTGAACACCTTGCCGACAGGGTTGTGCGGGCTGCAGAGCATCATGATGCGCGTGGCGGGGGTCACGGCCGCCTCGAGCGCCGCGAAGTCGATGGAGTACCCGTCCTCGCCCCGCACCATCTCCACCTCGACGGGTACGCGCCCGACGGTCTCGATGGCGTGCTTGAACGGGGGGTAGAGGGGCGTGAGGAGCAGGACCTCGTCACCCGGCCCAGCCAGGGCCAACGCCGCAAGGCCGAACCCGGCGCTGGTGGACGACAGCATCTCCACCTGTTCCGGCGCGACGACGAGGCCGTACCGCGACCCGAGGCGCTCCACCACGGCCTCGCGCAGGCCGGGTGGCCCGTAACGGTCGGGGTAGCCGAGGTCGTCGGCGGCCAGGCTCGCCCGGACGGCGTCCTTGATGGGCTCGGCGAGAGGGAAGTCCATCTCCGCCACCCAGAGGGGCAGCACGTCGGCGGGGAAGGCATGCCACTTGGCGCCGGGCCGGGCCTTGAGCGAGTCGAGGGAGATGTCGTCGTAACGATTGCGCTCCATGCCGGCGAGTCTACCGCTTGCGCCGGTCTCGTCGGCCAACGCGATGGCCGAAGCGACCGGGCTAGACTCGTGAGCCGTGCGAGTCTCCGTCAGAGTCCCAGAGTGGGCAACGCAGCTCGTGTCGGACGACACCGACATGCTGCGCGCGCCCGAGCCGCTCGACCCGGCTGCCACGCACCACGTCGAGTTCGAGTTCCCGGACGACGCCTACTTCGAGTACGGCTTCGTCGACGCCCAGGGCAAGCTGCGCCCCGACCCCGCCAACCCCGCGCGCGCCGACAACCCGTGGTTCCCCGACGCCAGCGCCCTCAAGGGTCCCGAGTACGCCCCCGATCCGCTCGCCACGCCGGACCGTGCGTGGGAGCGCGGGCGGCTCGAGCGGCTGCGCCTCGTCAGCGATGCGCTGGACGGCCAGGCGCGGCGCGTGAGCGTGTACACCCCGTTCGGTGAAGGGCGCGCCGAGTTGCCCCTCGTGATCGCGCAGGACGGCGTCGCCTTCCAGCGGCTCGCCGGCGTGCACCTGGCCGCCGAGTCTCTGGCCGGCCGCGGCGAGGCGCGGCCCGCCCGCTTCGCGTTCCTCGAACCCGTAGACAGGCGTGTGGAGTACGGCTTCTCGCGCGCATACCTCGACTTCCTGCTCGAGGAGCTCGTTCCGAAGCTCGAGCGTGAGAACCCGAGCAGCGGCGAGCGCGTCTGGCTCGGCGTCAGCCTCGGCGGGCTCGTGTCCGCCAACGCCGCCATGGCGCGCCCGAACGGCGCCGACACGGTGGTGACGCTCTCCGGCGCCTTCCTCGGCACCCCCGAGACGCCCGAGTTCTACGCCTCACGTGACTCCTGGTTGCTGGAGCGCCTGGCCGACCCCGCCGTCGGCCTGCCGGGCAGGTGGTACCAGGAAGTCGGCACCATCGAGTGGCTGACGGGCGTGAACAGGCGGGTCGCCGCCGCGCTCGGCGCGCTCGGCGGCGAGGCGGCTTACGCGGAGCGGCACGCCGGTCACAACTGGACGAACTGGCGCAACGGCATGGCCGCCGCGCTGCGCTTCGCCTTGCGCCCCTAGAGCCTCCCGCGCGCCCCTTGCGCTGGGTAGCATGTGACCATAGGCGCAAGCCGGCCGCGCCCGCGTATACGACTCGCGCATAGCTCGTGCCTCGCCCGCTCATCGGCAGGCTCCGACGTGGGCGAACGGCGTGAGCGAGCAGACGACGGAGGCAGCAGGACATGGGATATCGCATCGAGAAGGACACGCTGGGCGAGGTCAAGGTGCCCGAGGAGCGCTACTGGGGCGCGCAGACGCAACGGTCGCTCGAGAACTTCAAGATCGGCGGTCAGCGCATGCCGCTCGAGCTCATCCGGGCCTTCGCCGTCCTCAAGAAGGCGGCCGCCCAGACGAACGCGGAGCTGACCGACTTCCCGGCCGCCAAGGCGGACCTGATCGCGCGCGTCTGCGACGAGATCGGCGCGGGCAAGCTCGACGACGAGTTCCCCCTCGTCGTGTGGCAGACGGGCTCCGGCACGCAGTCGAACATGAACGTCAACGAGGTCGTCGCCAACCGGGCCAGCGAGCTGATGGGCGAGGCGCGCGGGAGCAAGAAGCCCCTCAACCCGAACGACGACGTCAACAAGAGCCAGTCGAGCAACGACACGTTCCCGACCGCCATGCACATCGCGGGCTACAGCGTCATCGCCGAGCGCACCCTGCCGGAGCTGCGCGCGCTGCAGGCGGCGCTCGAGGCGAAGGCGCGCGAGTTCGCCCACCTCGTCAAGATCGGCCGCACGCACCTCATGGACGCGACCCCGCTAACCCTCGGCCAGGAGTTCGGCGGCTACGCCACACAGGTACGCAAGAGCATCGAGGCCGTCGAGAACGCGCAGGAGCACCTGGCCGAGCTCGCCCTCGGCGGCACGGCCGTCGGCACTGGGCTCAACACCCCTCCGGGCTTCGCCGTGAAGGTGGCCGAACGGATCGCCGAGCTGACCGGGCTGCCCTTCAGGACGGCGGACGACAAGTTCGAGGCGCTCTCGGCGCACGACGCCGTCGTCGAGGCCTCCGGCGCCCTCAAGCGCACGGCCGTCGCCCTCTTCGCCATCGCGAACAACGTGCGCCTCCTCGGCTCGGGGCCGCGCTGCGGGATCGGCGAGCTGCGCCTGCCGGAGAACGAGCCCGGCTCGAGCATCATGCCGGGCAAGGTGAACCCGACCCAGGCCGAGGCCATGACGATGGTCTGCGCCCAGGTGATCGGCAACGACGCCGCCGTCAGCGTGGCCGGCACGCACGGCCACTTCCAGCTGAACGTCTTCAAGCCCGTGATGATCTACAACCTGCTCATGTCGGCGAACCTGCTGGCGGACGCCTGCAACAGCTTCCGCGTCCACTGCGTGGACGGCATCGAGGCCGACGAGCGGCGCATCCGCATGCACCTCGACAACTCGCTGATGCTCGTCACGGCCCTCAACACGCGCATCGGCTACTACAAGGCCGCCGAGATCGCGCAGAAGGCGCACCGCGACGGCTCGACGCTCAAGGAGGCCGCCGTCGCGCTCGGCTACCTCACGGCCACCGAGTTCGACGAGACCGTCGTGCCGGAGAAGATGGTCGGCTGAGGGACCTCGCCCCGCCCGCTCGGCCCGTCCGTGCGGCTCGGGTCGCGCACCTGCCCCACCCTAGCCGCACGGTCACGGTCGTCCTCGGCGCGGTATCAGCGCCGGTTGTCGATGACCTCCGCGTCGTCGGGCAGGCGCCGCACCTCGTCCGGGTCGAGTCCCTGGTCGATCAGGAGGTCGTTCGCGTTCAGCTCGGCCATGACGCGGCCGTCCGCCTCCATGAAGACGAGTTGGCGCGGGAGCCAGTCCGACGCGAAGACGCGAGCGATCACGTCGAGGATCAGCGCCTCCGGGTCCTTGTTTCTGAACTCGATGACGTAGACGTCGCCGTTGGCTCCCTGCTCGACGTCCGCGATGGTCGCCACGTAGCCGGCGAATATCGCGCCGATGTCGAAGGAGATCTCGGCGCTGGCGCCGTCCTCGCCCTTGGGCAGGAGGCCGCCGAGCGCGTCGGGGTCGTCGGCGTCGAACACCATCACCTGATTCGTCAGGAACGTGTAGTTGTACACGGCGGGACCGTCGAGGACGATCTCGTTGTCCGCGAGCGCATCCGGCTGGATGATGTAGGCGCTCGCGAGACCGGCCGGCGGCACGACGCGGATCTCGATCTCGAGCGCGATGATCGTGCCGTCCGTGTCGACGAGCTTGCCTTCCAACAAGAAGGAGGCGTCCCGCAGGTCGCGCGCCGCGGTCGTGACGTTGTCGAGCACGGTGTCGACGTCCAGCGCCTGGGCGGCGGCGGACGGTGCGACCAGGGCGGCGCACACGGCCAAGGCGCCGAGGATGGCGGAGAAGCTGCGTCGGGTACGTGGCGCGAGGTTGTAGCTCGTCTGCTTGTGCATGGCTGAATGTTATCCGTCTCACACCCGGTGCTCCATGAAGGCCGCTTTAAGCTGCCCATCATGCCGCCGATGACCCCGGTGCTACTCTTTCGCCTGAAAGGGGGCAGGTCATGAAGAGACTCTTCGGAGCCATCCTGCTACTCATCCTCGCACCGATCGTGCTCGCCCAAGGCATCGTCGTGAGCCCGCAAGCCATCGTCGTCAACCCGGTTCCCAGCTTCGGCGTTCAGGTCTGGCTGGACCGCGATACCACGGGCGACGCCAGCCCCGTTTACCAGATCGGGGAGGAAGTCCGGATCAGCGCGCGCGTGGACCAGGGCGCCTGGGTCTACATCTTCGACGTCCGTCCGAATGGCGACATCACCCAGATCTTCCCGAACCGCTACGACGACAACAACTACCTGGCCGCGGGCGAGACCAAGACCCTGCCCCCGAGCAGCGCCCGTTACGTCTTCAACATCGCCGCCCCCCGCGGCCTGTCGAAGGTCATCGCCGTGGCCAGCAAGACGCGGCTCGACACGTCGACCCTCGCCCGCTTCCAGCGCGAGAGCGACATCTTCGCCCAGAGCACCATCGGCGAGCAGGGCTTCGTCCAGAGCTTCGCCATCGTCGTCAGGCCGATCCCCCAGCAGGACTGGGTGACGGACACTGCCCTCTACTACGTCGGCGACCGCCCGGCGCAGGCCGAGTACGGCACCATCGAGTTCCGCTCCAGCCCGAGCAGGGCCTCCGTCTACGTCGATGGCGACTTCGTCGGCTACACGCCCATGCGCTTCGGCGCCCGCGCCGGTAGCCACAACGTGCGCGTCGAGTCCGACGGCTACGAGCCGTACACCGAGTCCTTCAACCTGCGCGGCGGCGAGACCAAGTCGGTGAGCGCCCAGCTCCAGCAGGTCCAGCGCGGCGGCACGATCTCGTTCACGAGCTCGCCGAGCAACGCTGACGTCTACGTCGACGGTCGCTACGTCGGCACCACCCCGACCGGCCAGCTCCGCTTCGAGCCCGGCACGTACACGGCGCGCTTCGAACGCGAGGGCTACCAGTCCACGAGCGTGCAGTTCACCGTCCGCCGCGGCGAGGACCGCACGGTCGACGGCCGCCTCGCGGCGCTCACCTCGGCCGTGGTCGTGCGCGGCAACATCGGCGGCGCCCTCGTGTTCATCGACGGCCGCCAGGTCGGCACCCTGCCCAACGGCTCCGGTCGCCTGCAGATCAACGACGTCGCTCCCGGCAGGCACGAGCTCGTCCTGATCGCGCCCGGGTACGCGACCTACGTGACGACCTTCGACGTCAGCGCCGGCCGCGACACCGAGTTGAACGTCCGCCAGTCGCGCTTCTAGGCGCCAAGCCCCCAGGAGAACCGAACGCCCCGCCCCGGCACGCCGCGGCGGGGCGTTCTCGTGACGCGCGAGCATGTTCGCTCGGCGGTACGGGGCACGCGCGGGCTAGGTGGCGCCTGGTGAGCCAGTACGCCAGCGGGCGGCACGGGTACGGCCGCGTTACAATCCGCGCATATGCGTGAGGCGAACCCGCTCGTCGCCGTCGTCCTCGCCGGCGGCGGGCACCGCGACCGCCTGGCGCGCGCTGTCGGGGTGGCGTCCAAGGCTCACGTGCCCCTGGGCGGCGTGCCGCTGGGAGAGTACGTCCTCGCGGCGTTGCGCGCGGCCGACTGCGTAGGCAGGACGGTGTACGTCGGCGACCCGGCGGGGAGCTTCGCCGGCCTCTACGACGTTCGGGTACCGGCCGGCGAGCGGCTCGTCGACTCGCTGGCGCTTGGCGCCGGGGCCGCGCTCGCCCAGCCGGGCGACCCGCGGTGGTTGCTCATCGTCACGGCGGACGTCCCCTGGCTCAGTGCCGCCGCCGTCGACCGCTTCGTGGCTGGCGCCACGGCCCTCGCCGCTCCTGACGGCTCGCCCGCGCGCCTCGTGTACCCGGTCGTCGCCGAGGCCGACGCGCGCGCGCAGTTCCCGCAGCAGGACCGCACCTACGCGGCCCTCGCCGACGGACGGTTCACCGGCGGCAACCTGGTGCTGCTCAGCGCCGACGCCGTACCGGCCCTCCTGCCCCTCATGGAGCGGGCGTACCGCAACCGTAAGAACCCCCTCGCCCTCGCGCGCCTTGTCGGCCTCGGCACCCTCCTCAAGCTCCTGGTCGGGCGTGCCTCGGTGCCGCAGCTCGAGCGCCGCGTCAGCGACCTGCTCGGCGCCCCGGCTCGTGCCCTGATCAGCCACGACGCCTGCGTGGCCGCCGACGTCGACCGGCTGGAGCACCTGCCGGGCACCCTCGACCCGGACCTGCCTCACCTCGCCGCGCCGGTAGACCTAGCCCGGCGGACCTAAGTCATCGGGAGAGACCCTTGAGACGACCTGCCCAGCTCCGCATCGCCGCCCTCCTCGGCGCGTCTTCGGCAGCCGCGTTCGCGCTGCTGCTCGCCCTCCTCGTGCACTGGGCCTTCGGGCGCGCGGGGCGCCTGGGCTACTCCGACTTCAACCTCCCCGGCCTGGTCGAGGGCGTCGTCTTCGTGCTCACTTACTCCGGCGCGCTCATCTACGTGCGCAGCGCGCTGCGCCTGCCCAGCCCGACGCTCTTGAGCTTCGGCCTTCTAGTCCCACCGACGACGGGTCGCTCCGCCGCCAAGGTCCCCGTCGTCGACGCGGCGCAAGTGGCGCGCACCATGCTCGAGAACCGCATCGTCATCGTGCAGGACGGCGGCGTCCCCATCGGGATCACGGGCCTGCACCACGACAGGATCACCTCGTGGGAGGAGCTCGTCAAGGTCGAGGAGGACATGGCCGTCACCGACCTGCGCCGCGTCCTCGCCCACGAACAGTTGGCCGTGATCGTGGCCGGCTCCGAGGTGCGTGGGATCGTCACGCAGGAGATGTACCTGGCTGGGCTCTGGGGGAGCGTGCGCTGACATGGACCATGGGCGGCCGAACGGTGGCGTACTCGTGGCGCTGGTCGCTACCGAGTCGCGAGCCCCGCGTTCGTGCCCGTCCTAGGCGCCCACCAGCGGTAGGTACGGCTCGGCGTCCGCCCGCAGGGGATGCTCGGACACGCGACCGGATGCCAGCCGCATGGCGCCCGCCAACGCGATCATCGCGCCGTTGTCCGTCGCCAGCGCCGCTGGCGGGAACGAGACGTCGACGCCGGCCGCCGCGAACTCGCGGCGCAGCCTGGCGTTCGCGGCCACCCCGCCGGCCACCACCAGCCGCGAGAGCCCGGTCCGTGCCAACGCCCGCAAGGTGACGCTCACGAGCGACGCGACCACCACGCGTTCGAAGGCCGCGGCCACGTCCGCCGGCCTCAGGCCGGGCTCCCGTTCCACAAGGAGCGCCACGGCGGTCTTCAGGCCGCTGAAGGAGAACTCCAGGCCCTTGTCGCCCTGCATCGGGAAGGGGAGGGCGACGGCCGTGTCGTCCCCGTCGGCCGCCAGCCGCGCCAGTGCCGCCCCACCCGGGTAGCCGAGGCCCAGAAGGCGCGCCACCTTGTCGAACGCCTCACCGGCGGCGTCGTCGCGACTGCGGCCGAGCTCCTCGATGTCGTCCCAGTCGCGCACGGCGAAGAGGACCGTGTGACCGCCCGAGGCGAGCAGTGCCACGAACGGCGGCTCTGCGGCCGCGGCCGCTAGGTGGCCCTCGAGGTGATGGACGGGTACGAACGGCACGCTCAAGCCCCAGGCGAGGGCCTTGCCGTAGCCGAGCCCGACCAGGAGCGCGCCGACGAGCCCCGGGCCACGCGTGGCGGCGATGGCGTCCAGGTCGCCGAGACCCACCCCGGCCTGCGCCAGGGCGCGGTCCAGCACGTCGTCGATGACCTCGAGGTGCTCGCGGCTCGCGAGCTCGGGCATCACGCCGCCGAAGCGCGCGTGCAGCGCCGTCTGCGACTCGACGACGTTCGCGAGGATCTCCCCCCCGAGGGCGATCCCGACCCCCGTGTCGTCGCACGACGTGTCGATGCCGAGGACGAGCGGCGGCTTCCGCGACGAGCCGCCGCCCCGCACGTCCACGCTCCCCGCCACCCTCAGCAGCGCTCCACCGTGTAGCCGCCCGCCGGCGCCAGCTCCAGCACCTCGCCGCCGCTGCCGACGAAGCGCTCGAGCGCCGCCTTGCAGGCGGCGACGCCGTCGGCGTCGGTCACGGCGCCGACCGTCGGGCCCGCACCCGACAGGAAGGCCGCGAAGGCCCCGGCCGACGCGAGGTCGGCCAGGGCCGTGGCGAAGCCCGGCACGAGATGGGCGCGGTACGGCTGATGCAAGACGTCGAGCGAGGCCGCGCGCAGGAGCCCGGGGCGCGACCCGGCGACGGCGGCGACCCAGAGGGCAGAGCGGGAGGCCGTGAGGACGGCGGCGCGCCTGCTGTACTCGTCCGGGAGCGCCGCGCGCGCCTCGGACGTGGCCAGCTCGAACGGCGGCACCCCGAAGAGGAGCCGCCAATCTGGCGGCACGGTGAGCGCCGCCGCCTGGAAGTTGCCGTCCGCGCCGGCCGCGGCGACGGTGAAGCCTCCGAACACGCACGGGCCGACGTTGTCAGGATGGCCCTCGAGCGCTGCCGTGAGGTCGAACACGCCGTGCCTGCCCAGAGCCCCGCCCGTGACGGCGTCCGCCAGGGCGGCGCCGGCGACCAGGGCCGCCGACGAGGATCCGAGCCCGCGCGCCAACGGTATCGGGTTGTCGGCAGCGATGGCGACGGGCGGAGCCGCCAGGCCCAGGTGCTCGTGGACGGCACGGAAGCCGCGGTGGATGAGGTTGTCCGGCGTGTTGGGGACGCCGCCGTCGCGGCCCCCGCCGCTACTCCGACCGCGGTACACGAAGAGGTCGGTCTCGGAAGGCTCGAGCGTGACCTCGAGGTGAAGGTCGAGCGCCAGGCCTAGGGTGTCGAAGCCAGGCCCCAGGTTGGCGCTGCTGGCCGGGACGCGCGCGCGGAACATGTGGGGAACGCTACCACCTGACGCCACCGCGCGTCGTCCGGCGCCGGCGCCCGGCGCCGGCGGTGAGAGCTCCGCTTGGCGCCCTCCGATGGTCGTGGCGGGGCAGTACGTGCGAGCCCGCGCTAGCCCAACTCGGCGAGAGCGTCTGGCAGGGCCTCGGCGACGTCGCTCGCCACGAGGCCGATGCCGTGCCGCCGCGCCGCGACCTCGCCGGCGACGCCGTGCAGCCAGACGGCCGCGCACGTGCGTTCGAACGCCGCTTCGCGCCCGCCGGCCGGCGCGAGCACGGCTCCCAAGACCCCGGCCAGCACGTCGCCCGTGCCGCCCGCCGCCATCCCCGGGTGGCCGCGCTCCGAGACGGCGAGGCGACCGTCGGGCGCCGCGATCACCGTGGTGGCGCCCTTCAGCACGACCACGGCGCCGTACCGCGCGGCCAGGGCGTTAGCGGCAGCCACCGGGTCCTCCGCGACGACCGCGGTGCTCGTGCCGAGGAGGGCGGCGGCCTCGCCGGCGTGCGGGGTTAGCACGGCGGCGCCAGGCCGCTCGCGGGATGCCGGCGCGGCGCCGGCGTGGGAGGCGACCCCGAGCGAGATCGTTCCGGCGGCGAGCGCCCCGAGCGCGGCGGCGTCCAGCACGACTGGGCCGGGGGCCAGGGTCAGGAGTTCGGGCAAGTGGGGGAGGAACTCCTCGGCGAGGCCCGGTCCGATGACGAGGGCGGCAGCGCGCTTCGGCTCGATCAGTGCCGCTACCGTGTCGGGAACGGTGCCGGTTGGCACGCTCATGGCCTCGCCCCTGGCCCCGCCGGCTTGGGCCCGCTCGAAGATGGTCTCCGGCCACGCCGCCGGGTGGCGCTCCGGGCCGACGAGCGTGACGAGGCCGGCGCCTGCCCGCCAGGCGCCCCGGCAGGCCAGCTCGGCCGCTCCGGCGTAGCGCCCGGACCCGGCCAAGATCGTGACGGTGCCGGCCGTGTACTTATGGGCGGAGCGCTCTCGAGCGGGCAGCCACGCCCTCGCAGCGTCGGCGTCCAGGAGGGCGATGCCACCCACCTGGGCCAGGACCGCGCTCGGCATGCCGATGGGCGCGAGGACCCGGACGCCGTAGTAGCGGCTCGTCGCCGGGAACGCGCCCGCCACCTTGCGTCCGGCTAGTTCAACGGTGACGTCCGCCCTCACGTGCGGCCCGATCCCCCGCGGCGTGTCGGTAGGCAGGCCGCTGGGGACGTCGATGGCCACGACGGGCGCCTCGAGCCCCGAGAGCGCGCTGAGCAGGCCGCCTAGCCACCCGTCCGCCGCCCGGTCGAGGCCGCTGCCGAGGAGGGCATCGACGATGATCGTGCGCTCGGTCACCAGTAGGCGCACATCCTCCACGCCGGTGAGCGGGGCGGTCACCGCGCCGCTGGCCAGGAGGGCCGTGCGGGCGCGCGCCGCGTCCGGCCGGGTGGGTTCGGCGCTGAGTTCGAGGACCTTGGCGTCGAGGCCCGCCGCGTGCAACTTCCTGGCGCAAACGTAGCCGTCGCCACCGTTGTTGCCCTTGCCGCAGAGGATCACGGCCCTGCGCGTGCCGGGGTAGCGGCGCAGCGCCTCGCGCGCCACCGCCGCGCCGGCGCTCTCCATGAGCGTCTCGCCGGTGACGCCGGCCGCGGCCGCGCGCTCGTCGGCTTCCCGCATCTCGGCCGCCCGGTAGAGCTTCAAGAACTCGCCGGCCGGTCCGCTAGATGAGCGCCCGGTCGATGCGCGCGAGCACGTCGTCGGTCAGGCTCAGCTTGGCCGCGCCGACGTTCTCCTCGAGCTGCTCGACGCGGGTGGCGCCCGTGATGACGGAGGTCACGTTCGAGTTGCGCAGGATCCAGGCGAGGGCCAGCTGACCGCGCGTGACGCCCAGGTCGTCGGCCACGTCCTTGAGGGCGCGTACGCGGGCGGCGTTCTCGTCGCTGAAGAACCGCTCCTTGAAGCTCTCGAACTCCGCGAAGCGGGAGCCGGCCGGCACGCCGCCGTCGTACTTGCCGGTGAGCATGCCTTGCGCCAACGGGCTGAAGACGACCACGCCCACGCCCTTGGCGCTCGTGACCGGCAAGACCTCGTTCTCGGCGCGCTCGCGACGCAGCATGGAGTACTCGGCCTGCTCGACGACGGGAGCGACGAGGCCGTTCGCCTTAGCGAACGTGACGGCCTCCGCGATCTGAGCGGCCGACCACATGCTCGTGCCCCAGTAGTGCGTGCGGCCGGAGCGCACGACGTCGGAGAACGCCTCGACGGTCTCCTCGAGAGTGGTCTCCGGGTCGTAGCGGTGCGCGAAGTAGATGTCGAGGTAGTCGAGGCCGAGACGGTCCAGGCTGCGGTCCACCGACTCCAGGACGTGCTTGCGGCTCAGGCCGCGGTCGTTGACGTCGTCGGACATCTTCCCGAACACCTTGCTGGCCACCACGAGGTGGTGGCGCGGAGCGGCGCCGGCCAGGGCGGGGCCCATGACCTCCTCGCACTTGCCGTTCGCGTAGACGTCGGCCGTGTCGAAGTAGTTGACCCCGAGCTCGACGGCACGCTCGATCAGGCGGGTCACGCGGTCCTGTTCGGCGACCGTCTGTCCGTAAGTCGTCCAGCCGCCCAAGCTCACCGTGCTCAGCTTGAGGCCGCTGCTGCCAAGCCTGCGGTAGGTCATCTCGTTAGCCATGCGGTTAGGCTAACCCCTCCGCGGGGCCATGAGCGCGGCGGGCGCTTCCGGTCCGGCGTACGGGCGTGGTGGTGGTCCGGTCGTCGGTCGCCCCCTGGCGGGCCGGCGGTGTCAGCGCTTCCCGAAGGAGTGGTCGAGCATCGGACCGAGCGGCCTGCCGCCCAGCAGGTGCATGTGCAGGTGGTAGACCTCCTGGTGGCCGTGCTCCTTACAGTTGACGATCAGGCGATAGCCTTCGCCCAAGCCCTCCCGCTCGGCAATCCTGCGCGCCGCCGTGAACATGCGGCCTAACGCCGCCTCGTGCTCGGCCTCGACGTCGGCCGCCGTCGGGATGACGGCGTTGGGCACGATGAGCACGTGCACGGGGGCCTGTGGGTGGATGTCGCGGAAGGCGGTGACGAGGTCGTCCTGGTAGACGATGTCGGCCGGGATCTCGCGGCGCACGATCTTGGCGAAGAGCGTGTCCTGGGTCATGACCAAGTTTACGCGGGCCGGCAGGAGACTCGTCCGCGGGCCGGTGGACGGACGCGTGCAACGGGCGGTGGTCGCGTGGCCGCTTGCCACGGTGACGATACGCCGTCCAGGGAGGCTCATGACGCCGACTCACGGCCCCCGCGAGGGGCGCTCAGGCCGCCTTCAGCTCGCTCATGGTGAAGAGCGCTCTGAGCGCCACGCCCTCGGCCGCCAGCGCGGCACCGCCGCCCGCCTCGCGGTCGATCACGCACAGCGCCGTCTCGACGGTGGCTCCCGCGCCGCGCAGGTCGCGGGTCGAGAGCACGACCTGGCCGCCGGAGGTGACCACGTCCTCGATGACAAGAAGGCGGCTGCCCGCCACGTCGCCCCCCTCGGCGAAGCGCATGGTGCCGTACTCCTTGGCCCTCTTGCGCACGAACAAGGTCGGGATGCCCGTCACTTGCGCGAGCATGACGGCCAGCGGCACGCCGCCGAGCTCGAGCCCCGCCAGTGCGTCGACGCCGGCCGGCACGAGAGGAGCGAGCGCCTCGGCGATGGCGCGCAGCAGTCGCGGGTCCGACTCGAACATGTACTTGTCGAAGTACTCGGTGCTCGTCGCGCCGGAGCGCAAGCGGAACTGGCCGTGGACGAGGGAGCGGTCGGTGATGGCGCGAGCGAGGGCTTGGCGCTGCATGCCGCGATGTTACCCGCTGGGCGGGTCGTCCGGCCGGTCGCAAGCGCCGCGCTCGGGCCGGACCTGTGCGCAAGCGGGCGGCCTATGCTAGACTCGCTTGCTCGTAAGCGGGGCGCTTTGTTCGCGCCGCACCGTAACTCATGCTCTACCGGGGTCTTCGAACCCCGTAGCAACGGAGGAAGCAATGCCGCGCGTCTGTGCCGTGACTGGGAAGCGCACCCAGAGCACCACCACCAGCATCCGCAAGGGCTCCGCCAAGCGCAAGGGCGGCGTCGGCCTCAAGCAGGTCGGCGTGCATAAGCGCACCCTCAAGCCGAACCTGCAGAAGCGCACCGTCTGGGTAGACGGCCGCCCCATGCGCGTCTGGCTGAGCGCCAAGGCCATCCGTCAGCTCGACCCGACCGTGTTCGTCAACCCGAACAAGCCGGCCTGAGAACCGCAGCACGCATGACCGGCGCGGCACCGCTCCACCAGGGCGGTGCCGTTTGCGTTCGGGTGTTCCGGGTGACCGTACGCCTCGGGGACTTCGAGGTCCTCAAAGGCGTGTCGTTCGACGTGCCGGCCGGCGCCTCGTTGGCCGTCGTCGGTCCGAACGGGGCCGGTAAGTCGACCTTGGTCAAGGTCATCCTCGGCCTCGTCGCCCCGCTCGAGGGCACGGTCGCCGTGTTCGGCGAGCGTCCAGGGGCCAACCCGGGGCGCGTCGGGTACGTGCCCCAGCTCAAGACGTTCGACCGCACCTTCCCGGCCACGGCTCTGGAGCTGGTGGCGACGGGCCTGCGTCGGGAATGGCCCGGCCGCGTGCGCTCCGGCGAGCGCGAGCAGGCGCTCGCGGCCCTGCGCCGCGTGGGAGCCGAACAGCTCGCCATTCGGCCACTCGCGCGCCTCTCCGGCGGCGAGTTGCAGCGCGCCTACCTGGCCCGCGCCTTCGTGCGGCGCCCAGAGCTCGTGCTCCTCGACGAGCCCGCCACGGGTGTCGACTACCTGGCCGAGCGCGACATCTACGACCTACTCGAGGAGTACCAGGCTGACAGCGGGGCCAGCGTCGTGATGGTGACCCACGACCTGACGGCCGCCCGCTACCACGCCGACCGGGTGCTGGTCCTGAACCGCACGGCGCGCGGCTTCGGCCTGCCCGAGGAGGTCCTATGCGACGAATGCCTGGAGGACGCGTTCGGCCACAAGCACCACGGGCACGGGCCGAGGGTGTGAGCGCGCCGGCACCGCGCGGCCTTTCGCGAGCGGGGGCCGCGTGAGTACACCGGCCCGTCGGCGGCCAAGCGCATGAGCCTGGTGGAGGCCCTCGCGCTGCCGTTCTTCCAGCGCGCCGTACTCGCCGGGCTCGCCATCGCCGTGATGTCTGGCGTTCTCGGGGTCTTCGTCGTGCAAAGGCGCTTGTCGTTCCTCGGCGACGGCCTCGCGCACGCCGCGTTCGGCGGCATGGGGATCGGCGCGTTCGTGATCGTCACGACCGGCCTGATCGGTTCCAGCGTCGCGCTTCTCAAGCACCCGTTATGGATAGCCCTGCCGTTCAGCGTCCTGGCGGCGCTGGCGATAGCGGCGTTGCGCAAGCGCACGCGCCTCAGCTCCGACACCGCCATCGGCGTGGCCTTCGCGGTCAGCGTCGCGCTCGGCGTCATGTTCTTCTCGCTCATCCCGCCCGACGTCAACCTCGGCCTCTCCGTCATGGACCTGCTGTTCGGCTCGATCCTCGGCGTGCGGCAGGGCGATCTCCTCGTGATCCTCGTCGTGGCGGCGGCGGCAGTGCTCGTGCTCCTGACCACCTGGGGGCGGTTGGCCTACGCGACCTTCGACGACGAGCTCGCGCGCGGCGACGGGGTGCGCGCCGAGGCCCTGGAACTCGTGCTCTTCCTCGTCGCCGCCGTGGTGATCGCTGTGAGCGCCACCGTGGTCGGCATCGTGCTGATGGCCGCCTACCTGGTCATCCCGGCCGCCGGCGCCAGGCTCGTTGCCCGCACCCTGGCGCAGATGACGGCGCTCTCCGTCCTGATCGGGGTGGCGAGCACCCTCATCGGCCTGGGGCTGTCGTTCTACCTCGACGTACCGAGCGGGGCGACCATCGTCCTCACGCAGGCCGTCATGTTCGTGCCCGCGGCGGTCTTCGGCGCGAGGCGGTAGCCTAAGCGCCCCCCTCGACGAGCTCCGGCCACAACGCGTCGATCCGCCGCTTGACCTCTTCCGGCATGACGAGCTTCTCCGGCCAGTCGCGTGCGAACCCTTCCGCGCGCAGCTTGGGCGTGCCGTCCATGGCGAACACGGGGTCGCCGCGAGCGCTCGTGATCACCTGCACGTCGCGCTCCGGGTCGATGTTGTTGAGAAGCGTCCACACGCAGTCTTCGAAGTCGCGGGGGTCGCACAGCTCGTCCAGCACGGCGATGACGCGCACGCCTCCCGCCGCGGCCTGCCGCGCGGCCCACTCGCCCAGGTGCCTGCCCTGGCCGGGTCGCTCCTTGCGCGTCGTGATGAACCAGAAGCCGCCGGCCACCTGGTGCTGATCGAGGATCTCGGCGTGGGCGGGCAGCTCGGCGGCGGAGCGCTCGGGGTTCGGCTCGAACGCCGGGCCCTCGTCGCCCTGGGCACCGCGCTCCTCTCGCGCCTTGCTCGTGCCGTCCAGGATGAGCTTCGAGCCGTAGCTGAACGCCCTGCTCGAGTGATCCAGGACGTCGATGGGCCCCTTGGCGAACTGGCTGTCGCGCCCCGGCACCGCCTTGGCGATGACGTGGCGCCAGAACGCGAGGTGGTCGCGCGGGTCGGCGTCCTGCGCGTCGGCCACGAGGATGACCTTGGCGAACATCATCTGCCCGAGGCCGAGGAGGCCGTTCGCGACCTTGTAGGCCTGCCCCGGGTAGCTCTTCCGGATCAGGACGTTCACGAGGTTGTGGGCGATACCGGCCGGCGGCATGTGGTAGTCGACGACCTCCGGGAGGATGAGGCGCGCCGGCTCCAGGAAGATGCGCTCGCTCGCCTCGATGAGGTAGGCGTCCTCCATGGGCGGGCGGCCGACGACGGTGGCGGGGTAGAGGGGGTCGACGCGCGTGGTGAGCGCCGTGACGTGGAAGCGCGGGTAGAGGTCGGGCAGCGTGTAGAAGCCCGTATGGTCGCCGAACGGCCCCTCCACGACGGGCTCCTCGAAGGGGTCGACGTACCCCTCGAGGACGATCTCGGCGTGTGCCGGCACGTCGAGGTCGACGCTTACACCCTTCACGACCTCCAGCGCCTTGCCCCGTAGGAAGCCCGTCAGCGAGTACTCGCTCACGCCCGGCACGGGCGGCAGCGGCGCCGTGGCCGCGTAGATGAGGGCTGGATCGCCGCCGATGGCCACGGCCACCGCGAGCGGCTCGCCCAGGCGCCGGGCCGACTCCAGGTGGCGGGCGCCCGTCTTGTGCCGCTGCCAGTGCATGGCCGTGCTCCGCGGGTCCAGGACCTGCATGCGGTACATGCCGACGTTGACGTCGCCCCTCTCGGGGTCGCGGGTGATCACGAGCGGCAGCGTCACGAACGGCCCGCCGTCCTGCGGCCACGTCGTCAGCACGGGCAGCTTGGTCAGGTCGACCTCCGCGCCGCGCGCCACGACCTGCTGCGCGGGGGCGGTGCGCACCCGCTTCGGCGGCAGCGTCGCCACCTCGCGGAGCTTGGGGAGGTTCGACATGAGCCCCAGGAGGCCGCCGCCGAGCCTGACGTCCATGAGCGCCCGGATGCGCTCGCCGACATCGTCGAGCGTCGCCACGCCGAGCGCCATGGCCATGCGCTCCCTGGTGCCGAACAGGTTCATCACGACGGGAACGCTCATGCTCCTGCCGTCGCGGTCGACGGGCTGCTCGAACAGGACCGCCGGGCCGCCGCCCTTCACCAAGCGGTCGGCGATCTCCGCCATCTCGAGGTACGTCGACACGGGCCGCCGGACCCGGACCAACTGGCCGCGCTCCTCCAGCAGGGCGACGTAGGCGCGTAGGTCGGTGAGGCTCATGCCGCCATGCTAGCTGCCGTGCGGAGCGCCGCTAAGTGGCGTGAGACCCGGGGGTTCGACGACGCCCCGCGGCGCAGCGCCGGAAGCGTCTAGGCGTTCGGCCAACGCTTTGCGCAAGTCGGCGAGACCCGCGCCCGTCGCGGCCGAGACGGCGACGGCGTCGTACCTGCGGCCGAGCTCCGCGATGACCTCGCGCTCGGCGGCGTCGAGCTTGTTGAGCACGACGAGGCTCGGCACCTCGAGCTTCAGGTCCGCCAGCACCCGCCGCACGGCGTCGACCCGGTCGGGCGCCCCGGGGGTCGCGCCGTCCACGACGTGAAGCAGGAGGTCGGCGTCGTGCAGCTCCTCGAGCGTGGCCCTGAACGCGTTGACGAGCTCGTCCGGGAGGTCGCGGATGAACCCGACCGTGTCGGTGAACACGGCCTTGCCGCCGACCCCTCCCAGCTCCGGCAGCCACCCCTCGCGGCTAGTGGGCCTCAGCGTGGCGAAGAGCGCGTCACGCGCCAGCACGTCCGACTTCGCCAGGACGTTGAAGAGCGTCGACTTGCCGGCGTTCGTGTAGCCCACGAGCGCGACGGTCATGACGTTGCCGCGCCTGCGCTGCTTGCGCGTCTCGCTGCGGCGTTTGCTCAGCGCGTCGACCGTCTCCTCGAGGCTCGTGATGCGGTCGCGGATCTTGCGGCGGTCCACCTCGAGCTTGGTCTCGCCGGGCCCGCGCGTGCCGATGCCGCCACCCAGTCGGCTCATGGCCTGGCCGCGGCCGGCGAGGCGCGGCAGCTGGTAGTTGAGCTGCGCGAGCTCGACCTGCACCTGCGCGTCGCGGCCCCGGGCGTTCTGGGCGAAGATGTCGAGGATCACCTGCGTGCGGTCGAGCACCTTGAGCTTCGTGAAGGCCTCGATCTCCCGCGCCTGGGCGGGGGAGAGCTCACGGTCGAAGACGAGCAGGTCGGCGTCCTCGTGGAACGCGAGCGAGACGGCCTCCTGCAGCTTGCCCTCGCCGACCAGCGTGCGCGCGTCCGAACGGTCGCGGTGCTGGACGCTCGTGGCGGCGATCTCGCCGCCGGCGCTCCTCACCAGCTCGGCGAGCTCGCTCATGCGCGACTCGGTCTCGCCGGCCCCTTCCTTGTGGCTGGCGAGGCCGATGAGCACGGCCCGCTCGGCGCTGCTCCTGGTCACCGCGCGCGCCGCGTCGGAGCGGGCCAGCTCCTCCTCGAGGGCCCGTACGCGCTCCAGGAAGTCGATCTCTTCCAGAGCCCGCAGGCTGAGCGGCGTCTCGATGAGCCAATCCTCCTGGTCGCTCGTCGCGGGCGCGACGAAGGCCAGGTGCGCCGGTCCGACCGTGACACCGGCGCGCGGGTCGCGCGCCTCGCCCACGTCGACGGCCACCACGGCGTCCAGCCGGTTGATGAAGAGCGTGGTGAGGTCGGGACCCGAGAGCCCCCCGGGCTTCAGGTGCGTGTGCACGAGCCGCAGGCCGTACAGTCGGGTCTCGGCCTCGCCCCTTACGGGCGGCAGCGGCGTGTCGGCGGCGTCGCCGACCGCGACGGTGAGCACACGCCCGCGCCGGTCTATCAGCAGGCACACGCCCCGCTTCAGCTCGATCGTCAGCTCCGCCATCGCGCGCGCCAACTCACCGGTGACGGCCGCCTCGGGCGGTACGCGCCGCCGGTAAAGGTTGCTCAGACGTTTGACTTGGTTGCTCTTCAGGCCGGACGTGCGCCCGTGGATCTTCTCTATAGGTCTTCGAACTCCTCTCGCGAAGCGCCCCGCGTTCGCGGGCCGACCTTCGCGCGGCGGCCCAGCCGCCCTCGATGCGGCCATTCTAGCGCTCTGGACGCGCGTGCTAGGCTCGTTCGCGATGCAGTCCCCGTACGCGCGCCGCGCCGCGCCAGCCCTCGTTCTCCTCCTCGCCCTCGCGGCGAGCGGCGCGCAGAGCCCGCTCGGGCGGTCGTTACGCGCCGCGCGCAGCGTCGGCACCCTGTACGTCGAGCTGACGACCCTGGCGCGGGCCATCGGCGCCGTCGCGACGTCGGACGGTGCGGCGCTCACGTTCAGGGGCGCCGAAGGGGTGGTCACGTTCTTCGCTGGTTCCTCCGACGCGCTCCAGCAGCGACCAGGTGACCCTGGCCCCGTCGAGGTGAGCTTGAGCGCGCCGGTCCTCGAGGTCGACTCCGACTGGTGGGCGCCCCTGTCGGCACTCGACCTCCTCGGGGTCGCGCCCGCGCCCAACGCCACCCCGTCGGGCACGACCGACGCCGTGACGGCGGGCGGCGAGGAGTTCCAGCTCGCGCTCGAGCCGTTCCCGGGCGCGCAGGCGCCCGCCCGGGTCGCGGCGGAGGGCGACGACGGCGCGCCGTGGGAGACCGACGTGTTGCCCGGCGACGTGCCCGTCCTGCGCTTCTTCGACGGCGACGTCAGCCTCTCGCTCCTCGACCTTGCGCTCCTGCCCATCGCCAGGCCCGACCTGACCCGCGCCGTCGACGCGGTCCTCGACGAGGCCGCGCAGGCCGCCGGGGCGGGCGACAACCTGCTGCTCCTCCAGGTCGTGGCGCTCACGGAGGCCGCCTGGGAGCCGGCGCTGCGGTTCTCCCAAGGCGACAGGGAGCTCGAGGTCCGCTACCCCTATCGCCTGCTGGTGGTGAGTGGGGGCGCCGACAGCGTCGGCCCGGAGGGGCCGGTGGCCGGCGTGGTCCTCCTGCCGGCCGGTTTCGACCTCTACGCGCCCCTGCAGGTCGAGTGGCGCGGAACGCACGCCGTGGTCACGTTCAGACGCTGACGGCCGTCGGCCTAGTACGCTGGCGGTAACTCGAGACCGGCCCGCTGACGGGGACGCGCGTGTCCGTGTCAGCGGGAGCCGGTCGACCGGAGGTACTCCCGTGAACCTGGTCATCTCCAGCGCCGTGCGCACGCCCATGGGCGCGTTCCAGGGCGCGTTCGCTACCGTTCCGGCCGCCCGCCTCGGCGCGGCGGCGGTGGCCGAGGCGGTGCGCCGCGCCGGCGTGGCGCCGGACGGCGTCGACGCCGTGCTCCTCGGCAACGTCCTGCAGGCCGGTCAAGGCCAGGCGCCCGCCCGCCAGGCAGCCATCTACGCCGGGCTCTCGCAGGCCACGCCGGCCGTGACGCTTAACAAGATGTGCGGGTCCGGCCTGGAGGCCGTGATCCAAGCGGGCAGGGCCGTCCTGACCGGCGACGCGGAGGTGGTAGTGGCGGGCGGCATGGAGTCGATGACGAACGCCCCGTACCTGACGCTCGGCGCCCGCGCGGGCCTGCGCCTCGGCGACGCCAAGCTCGTCGACTCGCTCATCCACGACGGCCTCTGGGACGCATACGGCGACAAGCACATGGGCTCGTGCGCGGAGCTCTGCGCCGCCAAGTACTCCTTCTCGCGCGCCGCGCAGGACGAGTATGCCGAGCGCTCCTACCGCCGCGCCCAGGCGGCCGTCGAGGGTGGCACGTTCGCGGCCGAGATCGTGCCCGTCGAGGTGGCTGGGCGCCGGGGCAGCGTCAGGGTCGAGCACGACGAGGGGCCGAGCCAGGTCGACTTCGAGAAGATGCTCAAGCTGCGGCCGGCGTTCGAGCCGACCGGCACGATCACGGCCGCCAACGCCAGCACCTTGAACGACGGGGCCGCGGCGCTCGTCGTCACGAGCGAGGGCGTCGCCGCGAGGCGCGGCATGCCCGTGCTCGCCCGCATCCACGGCTGGGCGGGTGCCGCCGTGGCGCCGGAGTGGTTCACGGTCGCGCCCGTCGAGGCGACGCGCAAGCTGTTCGCCAAGCTGGGCTGGACGCCGGAGAGCGTCGACCTCTTCGAGGTGAACGAGGCGTTCAGCGTGGTGCCGCTGGCCGTCATGGAGGAGTTCGGGCTGAGCGCCGCGAGAGTGAACGTGCTTGGCGGCGCCGTGGCCCTCGGGCACCCCATCGGGGCCTCCGGGGCCCGGATCCTCGTGACCCTCATGAACGCCTTGCGGCTGAGCGGCAAGCGCCGCGGCGTCGCGAGCATCTGCATCGGCGGCGGCGAGGGGCTGGCCCTGGGGCTCGAACTCGTCTGAGGAGCCTAGGTCCTGCCCTCGTCCTGCCGCGCGAGGCTCTCCGGGAGGCGGCCCATCTGGACCGCCTCCGCGACCATCGGCGAGATGCCCCAGGCGACGATCTCGAACGCCACCGCCGCGTAGTCGTACTCCATCTTGTCCATCTCGATCTCGACGGAGCCGTCCTGGATGGTCAGCACCGCGTAATCGGCGCCGGGCTCGCCGTTGAGCGACAGACCGACGGAACCGGGGTTGATGACCAGACCCGTCGGCCCCACGCGGCGGAAGAACGGCACATGGGTGCCGCCGGCCGCCAGGACGGTACAGCGGTTCCTCTCGAGGAGCCGAGTCAACGAGTGGGGGTCCTGGTTGAGGTTCAGGGGCTCGCCCGTGTCCTCGGCCGTGCCGTGGAAGAAGCGCAGCCACCCGACCGGGGTCGAGAGGCGCTTCTGGATGGGTAGGCTCCGGAGGAACGTCAGGTGCCCCGGCTCCAGGACGCCGAGCGTCCAGGCGAGGATGTCGTCGGCCACGCCCCGCCTGCGCTTGCCCGAGGCCGCGAAGCCGTACGCCAGCCGCTCGTCGGCCGCGCCCATGGTGCACATGACGCGCTCGGAGCGGATGAGGTCGAGGGTCTCGTTCGGAGCCGGCCCGTAGCCGACCAGGTCGCCGAGGCATACGATGGTGTCGACCCCCCGACGCTTCATGGCCGTCAGGGCGGCCTCCAGGGCGATGACGTTCGCGTGCACGTCGCTTATCACCCCGATGATCACGGCCGAGCCCCGGCGGGCGCCGCGCGCCAGCCCGCTCCGCCACCGACCGCCCGGCCGGTGGCCATCAGCGCCCCGGATCGGTCAGTCGCGGCCACCGAGCTGGACGCCTTCGCGCAGGAACGCCGTCAGGAGCTGGACGGCGCCCTCGAGGTCCGACTTCGAGACCATCTCCGTGACGGTATGGACGTAACGCGACGGCGTGGAGATGGTGAACGACGGCGCGCCATCGCGGGCCGCCTGCAGCGCGGCGGCGTCGTTGCCGCCGAGCGGCAGGACCTCGAGCTGGTAGGCGATGCCGTGCTTCTCGGCCAGCGCTATGAAGTGGTCGAGTAGCCAGCGGGTGCTGATGATGCTCGAGTCCATCACCTTCAGCGCCGTGCCCTTGCCGAGCTGCGTGACGCGCAGGTGCTCGGGGATCTCGGGTGTGTCGACCGCCAGCGTCGTGTCGAGCGCGATGCCGACATCAGGCGCGACCGCGTAAGCGCCCGTCCTGGCGCCGCGCAGGCCGACCTCCTCCTGGGTGGTGAAGACGGCGTAGAGGTCTGTCGCCATGCTCGCCGCGTCGAGCCGCTTGATGGTCTCGATGAGGATCCAGCAGCCCGTGCGGTCGTCGAGGGCCTTGCCCGTGACGACGGCGCCCAGGTCCTCGAACGGTTGCCTCAGGGTGACCATGTCGCCGAGGCGAACCTTCGCCCTGACCTGCTCGCCGCTCAAGCCGAGGTCGACGTAGAACTGGTCGAGCGTCGGCACCTTGGTGCGCTCTTCGGGCGTGCTGATGTGGATGGGCTTGCCGGCCGGGTTCATCACGCCGACGAGCGTCTCGCTGGAGACGGAGGCGTGCACGAGCACCTGGCGCGCGAAGAGGTTGCGCGGGTCGAAGCCGCCCAGTTGCTGCACGCGCAGGAACCCCTTGTCGTCGATGTGCCTGACGAGGAAGCCGATCTCGTCCATGTGAGCGGCCACCATCACCTTGGGCGCGCCGGGCCTCGCGCTGCGCTTGACGGCGGTCAGGTTCCCGAAGGCGTCGACGCTCAGCTCGTCGACCAGGCCGGTCAGCTCGGCGCGCACGACGGCGCGCACCTGCTCCTCGCGCCCTGGCACCCCGGGCGCTTCACTCAGGCTCTTCAGCAGATCCATGAGGCCGAGTGTACCGCGCGCCCGCCGGCCGCGCCGCCGTGGCCGGCCACGGGTGTCGGGCTGGGGCCGACAACGGCCCCAGCCCGCGCGCTCGTTAGCCGCGCTAGCGCGAGGCGTCGGTCAGTGTGCGCTCAGCCCCTGGCCTCCCAACCAGGCCGCGACGCGGTCGACGAACTGCCCCGGGCACTCCTCCTGCGGGAGGTCGCCGCAGGCGTCGAGGCGCTCGAGGGTTGCGTTGGGGAGCTCGGTCGCCAGGCGTTCCGACTCGCTCGCCGGCACGCTGCCGGCCGCCGCGCCGACCAGCACGAGCGCCGGGGCCGCCACGCCGCCCAGGCGCTCTGCGAGGCTCGGCGGGGCGCCGGCGAGGGTCACCTGCCACAGGGCCGCGTCCCAGCCTTCGACCGTGGTGCCGACGGACCGCGCCGCGCGTTGAGCCGGCGTGATCCGGCTAGCGTCGAACCATGCGCCGGTGTAGAGCTGCTCGCCAGGTTGTCCGGCGAGCTGGCGCATGAACACGGGCCCGAGGCGCGCGAGCTGTGGCGTGCGCAGCACCCACCTTGGCGCGCCGCCACCCTGCTGCAACAGGTACGCCGGCGTGCCGACCAACACGAGGCCCGCGACCAGGTCCGGCCTGGCGCTGGCCACCTCGAGGGCGAGCACCCCGCCGGCGTTGTCGCCGACGAGCACGACGTCCGAGAGGCCGAGGCGCTCGATCAGCGCCACGGTCTGCTCCACCTGCGCCGCCTGGGAGTATGGGCCTGCGCCCGAGCCCAGGTCCGGCGGGGCCGGCCTCTCGCTCAGACCGAAGCCCGGGCGGTCGAAGGCCACGACGTCGCCGTACCGCGCCAGGTCGTCGAGGACGAGGTTGAACGAGAACGCGTTGGAGCCGTAAGCGTGCAGGAGCACGAACGAGATGGGAGCGCCCCCCGGTCCGGAGTAGGGGCGTCGCACGGTGTAGAGCTCGACGGAGCCTACCGGTACGAGGCCGGCGTCCGGCCTGGCGGCCTGCGCCACGGCCTCCGCCAGCGGCCGCGTGCCGGAGGGGGCGCCGATCGGCACGACGAGGGGCACGACGACCACCAGCGCGACGAGCAGCGCAACGATGACGAGTGAGACCTTGATGCGAAACGGCATGCCCCATGTTACGTGCGAGGTGCCGTCGCTCAACGTCTCACCCCCTGGCGGCGTGGCAGTCGGGAACGCGCCCGTCGTCAGGCGCGCCGCGGCCGACCAGCGGTCAGCTGTCCGTCCATTCGGGGGCGCGCTTCTCCAGGAAGGCGCTCGTGCCCTCACGCATGTCCGTCGTCGTCGCGATCATGCCGAAGAGGTCGGCCTCCACCTCGAGGCCCTGCTGCAACGTCACGTCGAGGCCCCTGAACACGGCCTCCTTGGCGAGGCCGAGGGCGATGGGGGCGTTCCGCGCCGCCTGCCTGGCCAGCGCCACGGCAGTGGCGAGCGCGTCGTCAGCGACCCGGTTCACGAGGCCGAGCTGCAGCGCCTCCTCGGCCTGCACGTGGCGGCCGGTGAGGATGAGATCGAGCGCGCGCCCGACGCCGATCAGCCGCGGCAGGCGCTGCGTGCCGCCGAAGCCCGGGATGAGCCCAAGGCCGACCTCGGGAAGGCCGAGGCGGGCGCTCGTGGCCGCCACGCGCAGGTCCGCCGCGAGGGCCAGCTCCAGGCCCCCGCCGAGTGCGAAGCCGTTGATGGCCGCCACAGTGGGGAAGGGGAGCGAAGCGAGCGTGTTCGCGACCTCCTGGCCGCCGAGCGACGTCTCCCTGCCCGCGAAGGCGTCGCTCAGGTCGCGCAGAGCGGCGATGTCGGCCCCGGCCACGAACGCCCTGCCGGCGCCGGTGAGCACGAGGGCGCGCACGGCCGAGTCGGCCGCCGCCAGCTCGAAGACGAGCCCCAACTCGAACAGCACGTCCTGGTTGAGGGCGTTGAGCGCCTCCTGGCGGTCGATCGTGACGATAGCGACCTCGCCGTCGACCTCGTAGCGCAGGTGTTCGAAGCTCACGTCCTCGGGGGCGTGGTCCTCGAAGCCCCCGGCCAGCTCGTTGTCGGTCATCCGTGTCCTTCCCGCCGCGGCGCTCGTGGCCGCAGCCGGGCGCCCATCCGGGCGCTCACGCTCGTCAGTAGCTGTAGAAGCCCTCGCCGCTCTTGCGGCCGAGCTTGCCGGCGCGCACCATCTGGCGCACGAGGGGCGCGACGCGGAACTTCGGGTCGCCGAACTCGCTCAGGAGCGACTCGGCGGCAGCGAGGCAGACGTCCAGCCCCACCAGGTCGGCCAGGGCGAGCGGGCCGATGGGCATGTTCGCGCCGAGCCGCATGGCCTTGTCGATGTCCTCCGCGCTGGCGACGCCCTCGGACAGGGCGTGGGCGGCGTCGTTGATGTACGGCACGAGGAGGCGGTTGACGATGAACCCGGGCTTGTCCTCGCAGACGATGGGCGTCTTGCCGATCCCCTCGGTGAAGGCGCGCGCCTGCTCCACGGTCTCTTCGCTCGAGCGCAGGCCCCTGACGACCTCGACGAGCGCCATCATGGGCACGGGGTTGAAGAAGTGCATGCCGCAGAAGCGCTCGGGTCTGCCGCTGAACGCCGCTATCGCGGTGACGGAGAGGCTCGACGTGTTGGTGGCGAGGAGCGCGCCCTCCGAGGTGCTGCTCGCGAGCTCCGACCAGACCTCCCGCTTGACGGGGAGGGACTCGAACACGGCCTCGATCACGACCCCGGCGTCCTCGAGGCCCGTGATCCCGTGCTTGAAGGCCACCCTACCGAGCGCGTCCTCGGCTTCGCGCGCCTCGATGGTCTCCTTCTTGACCATGCGCGCGAGGCTGCCGCGCATGGTCTCCCTGGCCCGCTCCAAAGCCCCGGGGTTCGTGTCGACCAGCACGAGCTCGTGACCCGCCAGCGCGCACGTCTGCGCTATGCCCGAGCCCATCGTGCCGGCCCCGACGACCGCTACCTTCATGCCTGACTCCTCTCGTCGCTCATGTTGGCGGGGCCTTCCGACGCCCCGGACGTCAGCTCCTGGGCGCCGTGTTCGACGCACGCCTCTAGCGTCGCGCGGATCATGTCCAGGATGGCGGCGTCCAGGACGCTCGGCTCGACGAAGGTGGCGTCCCCGATGCGGTTGCTCGCCACCAGCATGCAGCCGGTGCGCACGTCGCGCAGCTTGCCGAGGAGGAAGAGGGCGGACGCCTCCATCTCGAGCGCCAGCACGCCCTTGGCCGCCAGGGCGGGCACGGCTTGGGGCGTCACGGCGTAGAACGCGTCGTCGGTCTGGATGAGCCCCACGTGCGCCTTGCGCTTCAGCCGGCCGGCGCTCTGCGCCAGGGCCCGCGTGAGCCCGAAGTCCGCCACGGTGGAGTAGGCCGCGCCTCCGAGGTACTGGCGCGTGGTGCCGTCGTTCGGGACGCTGGCCGAGGCCACGATCAGGTCGCCCGGTGCGATCCCCGGCCCCACCACGCCGCTCGTGCCGATCCGCACGAGCGTCTTCGCGCCCAGGCGCACGAGCTCCTCGACGACGATGGCGAGGCTGGGGCAGCCCATGCCCGTCGCTTGCACGCTCACGGGCACACCCCGGTAGGTGCCGGTGTAGCCGTAGAGGTGACGGTACGCGTTGTAGCGCTCCGGGCCCTCGAGGAAGCGCTCGGCCACCAACGTGGCGCGGTCCGGGTCGCCGGGAAGGAGCACGATGGGAGCCAAGCTGCCTTCGGTCGCTCGCACATGGAGTTGCGTCATCGTCCTCACGATACCAGCCGACCACATATGAACAGCCATACGGAGCGCGCGCGGGGACGGGTGCTAGAGTGCCGCCGGTATGGCGAACCTCGAGGACGTCCTGGCGGGTCTCTGGGCGCAGCTGCCCGGCTGCCGCGTGGCCGCTGTCGTCGGCATGGACGGGCTCCTCGTCGAGCGCCATCCGTCCGTGGCCGTCGGTGCTGCCCTCGGCTCGGCGCCGGGCGGCGACGAGCTGGAGTACCTGGCGGCGGACCTGACCACCGCCTTCACGCTCGTCGGTGGCGAGCTGAGCAAGCAGTTGGGCTCGCGCGTCGACGAGCTCGTGGCGCTCGGCGAGTCGGGCGGCTACCTGGCGAGGCGCGTGGACGCCAACCTCTTCCTCTTCGTCGTGGTCGGCGCGACGGCCGACCTGGGCGTGGTGAGGAGCTCCGTCGCCGGTGTCTGCGAGCAGCTCGCCGCGGAGTTCGCGTGAGCGGTTCGCTCGTGGATGCCGAGCGCGTCGACGAGGCCGACCGGTCGGACGCGGCCAACGGCGCGGCGCCGGCCTTCGAGGCGTTGCTCGACGAGCTCCTGGCGGTGCGCGGCGCCACCGTGGCCGCCGTCGCCGACGGTGGCGGGGTCGTGTTGGCGGCGCGCGCCGCCGACGAGGCGGCACTGCTACGCACCACGGACGTGGTGACGAGCGCACTAGCTGCCGCCGCCGCCCTGACCGGGCTCCTCGAGGACGGGGCGGTCGGAGGGGCCGGTCGTTCGGCAGTCGCGGCACCTCGGCAGGTCATGGTGAACCTGGACGATGGCCCCATCCTGTTGGCCCCCCTAACGGCGAGCGACCACGTCCTCGTCCTCGCCCTCGCCTCCGAAGCCGACATCGGCCGGGCGCGCTTCGCCCTCAAGGGCATCCTGGCCAGGTCGGCCAAGGCGTCGGGCGCCTGACTCGGGTACGCGGCCCGGCTTGAGTACGCTGGTCGCGTGAACCCCATCAAGTTCGAGATTGACAAGGAGACGGCCCGCGGCAGGCCGACCAACGGCGCCGTGATCGCGCACACGCCGGACGAGTTCCTCCTCGACTTCGTCCTGGTCGTGCCAGGCCAGCAGCCGGTCGTCACGGCCAGGCTAGTGTCGAGCCCGCGCCACGCCAAGGCGTTGCTGCGTAGCCTCGAGGACAACATCCGGCGCTACGAGGCGCGCTTCGGCGCGATCCCGGAGCCGGTGGCGCCCAAGGAGGGCGTCGCCCGCGCCGTCGCGCCAGGCGGCGACGGGGGCGAAGACCCCAACTGAGCGGCTCGGCCGCCTGTCACGTCGGCTACGCGCACGCGCGGGAGCCGATGGTGTCATGGCCGCATGTTGGAGCGCGTCACCGTCTACTTCGACTACGTCTGCCCCTACTCCTGGCGCGCGGCCGAGCTCTTCGACATGATCGCCGGACCGCTGGCCCTCGACGTGCGTTGGGAGCACTTCTCGTTGTTCCAGAACGAGCACGGTCAGGGGACGACGAAGCCGGACGCCTGGCAGCTCTGGAACGAGCGCATCGACGAGACGGACGGCTACGGTTGCAAGGGCCTGCTGCCGTTCCTCGCCTCGCTGGCGGCGCGCAAGCAGGGGCGGGAGGCGCACGCGGCGTTCCGCCTTGCGCTCCAGCGTGCCAACCACCGGCGCTTCCAACCGTTCACCGCCGGCACCGTCACGGCGGTCGCCGAGGCCGTCGGGCTCGACGTGCCACGCTTCCAGCACGAGCTACACAACCCGGAGGCGCGTACGGTGCTGGCGCAGGAGCACATGCGGGCGCTCTCCCGCGACGTCTTCGGCACCCCGACCGTGGTGTTCCCGGGCGGGCAGGCGGCCTACCTGAGGTTGCAGGAGCTGCCCACCGGCGTCGAGGAGGCGGTCGAACTCTTCCAGGACGTTCGGCGGCTCATGGAGCGCTACCCTTACCTCCACACGGTGCGGCGCCCGCGGGCTAAAGGCAACTGAGGCGACGGCGGCCTCAAACGGCCCCGAGCAAGGTAGACTCTTGGCGTGCGCCTCGGTCATAACGTGGGTCACGGGTCCGATGTCGGACGCGTAAGGCCTTTCAACGAGGACTTCCACCGCGTCTGGCAGTTCCCCATGGACGGGGGCGACCTGACGCTCCTGGCGGTCGCCGACGGCATGGGTGGCGCCGCCGCTGGCGAGGTAGCGAGCAAGCTCGCCATGGAGGTGCTCGACGAGTCGTTCTCCCGTTACGTCGAAGAGGTGCGCTCGCGCCGGCCCGTCGTCGGGATCCAGAGCCTGATCGACAAGGCCATGCGCCTGGCCAACCGCCGCGTGTACGGCGAGGCCATCAGGCAGTCGGGCCGGCGCGGCATGGGCAGCACGCTGACGTGCGTCGCGATCCGCAAGCGGAAGGCTTACATGGGCCACGTCGGCGACTCGCGCGCGTTCCTCGTGCGCGGCAGCAAGATCTACCAGCTCACCAAGGACCACTCCTGGGTCGAGGAGCAGGTCGAGAAGGGCCTCTTGAACGAGGAGGAGGCGGAGAACCACGAGTGGCGCAACCTGATCACGCGCGTGCTCGGCACGCGGCAGCAGGTCGCGCCTGACGTCGCCGAGCTGGACGTGCAGGCGGGCGACGTCTTCCTCCTCTCGACCGACGGGCTCCACGGCCTCGTCTCACCCGAGGAGATGCTCGCCGAGATCCAGGAGAACTCCGACAGGCAGCTGAACGTCGAGGTGCTCCTCGCGCAAGCCAACGAGCGCGGCGGCCCGGATAACATCACGGTAGTGATCTTCGAGGTGGACACGTGACCTGCGGGGCGA
Organism: Deinococcota bacterium; assembly: GCA_963170125.1. GTDB lineage: Bacteria > Deinococcota > Deinococci > Deinococcales > Trueperaceae > JAAYYF01. The sequence goes on from CAUJFI010000052.1 coordinate 41,834, forward strand.
GCTCGTGATCCTGTTATGGGCCGTCGGCGCCGTACTCGTGGCGCTGCTGTTCCGTGCACCCGTCTGGCTACTCGGCGTGCTCCTCACGATCGCGGTCGTACTCACCGGCGGCGTGCTGTGGCTCGGAGGCGCGGAACGCGCCATCACGCCGCTCGTCCTGACCGTCCTCGCGCTCGGGCTGCTCGTGCCTGCCACGGTCCAGGTGGCGAGGAGCAACCGCGTGGCACCGGCCCGGCGCGGACCGCGGCGGGCCGCGGAGGCCAAGGCGGCGGCCGGCGGCGGCCAGCAGCAGCAGTTCGACGCGGCAGACGTGCCGGGGTACACGCTCCTCGAGAAGGTCGGCTCCGGCGGCATGGCGAGCGTCTACCGCGCGAGGCGCGTCAGCGACGGCCAGATCGTCGCCCTCAAGATCCCTATGGAGCAGTACGTGGCGGACGCCAAGTTCATCCGCCGCTTCCACCGCGAGGCGGAGGTCGCCCAGCGCCTCAACCACACGAACATCGTGCGCACCGTCGAGCACGGCGCCGTCGGCGTCCAGCACTACATGGTCATGGAGTACGTCGACGGGCGTTCCCTCGAGGGGTACATCGAGGGCCACGAGCTCGACATCCACCTGTCCGTCGAGATCATGCAGCGCGTCGTGCGCGCCCTGCAGCACATCCACTCGGCGGGCATCATCCACCGGGACATCAAGCCGGCCAACGTGATGATCACGCGAGGCGGCATCAAGCCGTCTGGCAGCGGACACCCGGAAGGCGGGCGGCTCAAGCCGGACGCGGTCAAGCTCATGGACTTCGGCATCGCGGGTGGCAAGGTCCTCTCGCGCCTCACGATGACCGGCGCGCGCGTCGGCACGCCCGTGTACATGTCCCCGGAGCAGGCACGCGGCCTGAAGATCGACCACCGTTCCGACATCTACTCGCTCGGGCTCGTGTTCTACGAGATGCTGACGGGCCAGACCGCCTTCAAGGGCGGCTACGAGGCCATCGTCCACCAGCAGATCTTCCAGACGCCCCCGCCGCCGCGCCAGGTCGACCTGCGCATCCCGAAGGCGCTCGACCAGCTCGTCATGCGCATGATCGCGAAGGACCCCGACGAACGCCCGACCCTCGACGAGGTCTACGACACGCTCGAGACGGTCGACCTCGAGGCCGACGAGACGGCCAACCTGCCCACGCGCCTCCTCGTCACCGTCAGCGCGCGCCAAGGCGTGCTGCGCATCCTCGACCCGGAAGGGAACCTGCACGCGTCCATCGGCGACATCGGGGTCGGGCCGAGCAACTTCTCCGCCGCGCCCCTCTCCGTGAGCGTCGACTCTGGCGGCGACCTCTTCGCGGCCATCTTCGAGTACCGCGTCGGACAACAGAGCCATCGCATGATCCACAAGCTGGCGCCGGACGGCAGCGTCAAGGCGTCGTTCGGACCGTACGGCATGCAGCCGGGCGAGTTCCTCTACCCGGTGGCGCTCGCGGTGGCCCCCGACGACACGGTGTACGTGCTTGACAGCGAGACGCACCTCGTCTCGCGCTTCACGAACGACGGCCGGCACCTGGCGAGCTTCGGGGGGCGCGGCAACGGCCACGGCATGTTCAACGACCCGCGCGACGTCATGGTCGACGTGCGCGGGAACGTCTACGTCCTCGACTACGGCAACCGCCAGGTGCAGCGCTTGAGCGCCGACGGCGAGTACCAGACGCGTTGGGCGTTCAAGGTCTCCGCCGACCAACCGGGCCTGCGGCTCCTGGACGGCATGACCGTTGATCGCGACTGCAACGTCTACGTCTCGGACGCGAGCGCTGGCAAGATCCGCAAGGTCACGTCGGATGGGAAGGTCGGCGTGTCGTTCACGCTCGACGCCCGCCAGGGCGAGGCGACGGACGCGCTCGTCGACCTGGGGGTAGACGACTCCGGTTACCTGTACGCCGGCCGGCGCGGCGGACACCTCATCCGCAAGTACGACCCGGCCGGACGCCTCCTCGAGACGTTCGAGACCTACGCGCCGATGGTGACGATGGTCGTAGACGTGCGTGAACCGTCGCGTGAGCCTATCTCCACGCTCGTCGGCTGAGGGGTAGCGTGGCTCGCCGGGCCTCGGCGCTCGCCGGGGTCGGCCTGGTCGGCAGAGACGGTCGGTGGGCTACAGGCCCGGTATGAGGCCGATGATGTCCGAGAACAGCCGGTCGAAGAAGGACATCACGCGCCCGATGGCGCCGGTGGCGTTCAGCACGAAGAAGAAGACCATGAACCCTAGGATCCCGAACTGGGCGACCTGCATGATCACGCGACGCACGTCCGGATGGCCCCAGGCCAGTGCGGCCCTACCCATGTCCAGCGGCAGGATCGGGACGAGGTTGATGACGGCGTGGAGCAGGGCGTAGTTGGCGGCCACCTCGAAGGAGAGGTAGAGCACCGAGCTGCCGAGGCTCCTGAACACGGCGGCGACGAGGAGACTGATGAACGCGACGGCCAGGTACGAGCCGATGCCGGCCAGCCACACCCAGGCCTCGCCGCGCCCGCGGCCGCGGTAGTTGCGGGAGTTGACGGGCACCGCGCGCGGCCAGCCGAAGCCGAGGAGCAGGAGGAAGAGCACGCCGAACGGATCGAGCTGCCGCTGTGGCTCGAAGGCGGCGAAGCCGGCGAGGCGGGGGCTGCGATCGCCGAGGCGTTCGGCGACCAGCGCCTGGACGATGTTGTGGAAGATCAACGCCATGACCATGACGATGGCCGCGATGACGAGGACAGTCGGTTCGCTTACGAGCCTGAGGAACATCCGCCTACTCCGGGCCGCCCGGTTCGCCTGCTGCGATGAGCCGTTCGGCGAGGGCGAGTTCGTCTTCGAATGTGGTCACCGTTCGTTCCGCCCTGGCGCGGGCGACCTCTTCGAGCACGTGCCCGACGCGAGGTCCGGGCTGCAGCCCCAAAGCTACCACATCGCTTCCGCGCAGCCGCCTCGGGGGCGGGCCTTGTTCGATGCGCTCCAGCCTGATGGCGAGCTCGGCGTCTACGACGCGTAGGAGCATGCGAGCGGGTGCGTCGAGCTCCTCAAGCTCCTCGTCGCGCAGGGCCTCCGGTCGGCCAGCGAACGTCGGGCGCTGGCTCGGGTCGATGAGCCGGTGGAGCTTCGCCACCGCGATGAGGTGGCGCCGTGGCCAGTTGAACGCGTCGACGTGCGCTTCCAGCGCGGGGGTGGGCACGCCGAGGAAGAGGGCGAGGAGGTAGGCCTCGCCCGGCACCGCGCCGGACTCGCGAAGCGCGTCGAGGCCCGCGCTGAGCTCGAGCGGGTCGAGGCGGCCTTCCACCCTGGGCAGCCCGAACATCTCCTGGAGGGCGTTCAGCTCGCTCAGCACGCGCAGCGCCGGCGTCACGCGCGGCTCTTCGAAGGTCAGTTCCAGCTCCGCGCGCAGACGGGCGTGGCTCACGTTGGCGAGGAACCTGCGTTCGAGCGCGGCCCGCGCCTGCGCCAGCGTGTTCGGTTCGAACCGGAACCCGAGGCGTCCCGCCAGCCGCGCCCCGCGCAGGACGCGCGTCGGGTCCTCTACGAAGCTCAAGGGGTGCAGGGCCCTGAGCTGCCTGGCCGCCAGGTCGGCCGCCCCACCGAACGGGTCGAGGAGCTGGTGCGGCAGGGGCCCGAGCCTGATCGCCAGGGCGTTGACGCTGAAGTCGCGCCGCGCCAAGTCCTTACGCAAGGTCGAAGGTGTGACGGCCGGCAGTACGCCCGGCCGTGAGTACGTCTCCTCGCGGGCCGTGGCGAGGTCGAGCGTGACGCCGTCCTCCAGCGCCAGGGTGCAGGTGCCGAAATCGACGTGACACGACAACGTGCCCCCGAGCCGCGCCTGCAGCCTCGTTCCGAAGCTCTCGGCAGCCTCGCGCTCGACCACCAGGTCCAGGTCCTTGACGCCGGCGCCGAGTATGAGGTCGCGCACGGTGCCGCCTACCAGGTAGAGGGGAGACCGTGTGCCGACGCCCTCGCGCGCCGTGCCGCCCGGGCCGCCGGCGGCCACCTCGGCCGCCGCCGCGAGGACGACCTTGGCGCTGCTGGGGAGCCGCTGGAGCAACTGGTCGGCGCCGTCCGGCCCGGCACCGACGCGGTGGTTGGCCCCGATCAGGTCCGTGCGCGTGACGATGCCGACGAGCCTGCCGCCGTCGACGATCGGGATGCGGCCGATGTTGTGCTCCAGCACGAGCGCTTCGAGCTCGCTCAAGGAGGCGGCCGGCGTGGCGCTGATGACGTCGCGGCTCATGAAGCCGCTAACTCGCGAGTCGCTGAGGCCGTGGCGGGAGGCCCGGTCGAGGTCGCGGCGCGACACGATCCCGATCACCTGCCCGGCCCCGTCGACGACCGGCATGCCGTTGTGCCCGAAGAGGAGGAGCTGATCGGCCGCCTCGGCCACCGTCGTCTCCGCCGTCACGCTGCGGACGGGGCTGCTCATGAGGTCCTTGGCCAGGACGGCGGGCGTGGCGTTGAGCGCGAGGGCGGCCAGCGCGGCCTCGAGGGCTACCGCGGGGGTGGCGCTCGACCTACCGAAGGCGGCGCCGGGGTGACCCCCGCCGTCGACCGCCGCGCTCAGGGCCGCGGCGCAGTCGAACCGGCCGCCGGAGCGCGCGAACACGAGCGTGCGCCCCTCCATGCCGACGGCGGCCACGGCGGCATCGGCGGCGAACAGGTCGAGCAGGTCGTTGACCGTGCCGCTGATCCCGGCCACGTACTTGGGGTGGTCGAAGGCCGCGGCCGCTACGGGGCGCTGCGCGACGTGCACGAGCTCGGTGTTGGCCAGCAGCGCCTCGCGGAACGCGGTCTGGTCGGGGTCCAGGGCGCCGTGGGCGAAGCGCCTGACTAGTTGCAGGTTCGCGCCGCTGGTCAGCAGGTGCGCGGCGCCCCGGTAGTCGTCCCGCGTCGTCTGGTCGAAGGTGAGGTTGCCGGTGTCCTCGTGGATGCCGAGGAGCGCTAGGGTGGCGACGGGCGGCGGGATCGTGATGGTCGTCGCCATGAGCTCGCGGGTGAGCAAGGTGGCGGTCGAGCCCAACGGCTCGCTGATCCCGCGTGCCGCCGCGATGTTCCCCGCCGCCTGAGGGTGGTGGTCGTAGAGCGTGACGGGCACGCGACCGACGAGGGCGTCGAACGGCTTGATGCGGCCGGAGTCGTTCGTGTCGACCACGACGAGCTCGGTGACGGCTTCGACGTCGATCTGGTCGTGGGGCGTGAGGTCGAGCTCGTCCTTGTACAGGCGCAGGAACGCGCTCAACTGGCGGCTGAGGGCGCCCTGGATGGTGGCGACGGAACCCGGGTAGAGGAGCCTGGCGAGCGCCAGGCTGGCGAGCGCGTCGAAGTCGGGCTGCTCGTGGGTGACTATCAGGCGCACGGGGCACCGGCTGCGAGCAGCCCGCACTTCTCGAGCGGGGGCTTAGCGGCGCAGGAGCGCGGGGCTCGCCCGCTCGTCAACCGCGCCCCTCGTCGGCATCGGAGCCCGTGGGCTCTTGGGCGGCGAGCCCGCCGGGACGGCCGGCGGGGCCCGCGGGCGCCGCGGCGCTCGGGCCCGGACGGTTGCGGCTGTTCAGGTACAGGAGGACGCCGCCGGCCGCGATCATGCCGATGGGCAGCACCCAGCGCATGAAGACGCTGCGGGCGCCGAACACGAACAGCTCGAAGAAGAGCCCGAGGCCGACGAAGGCGACGACGCCGTACAGGGCCGTGCGCGTGCCGGAGCCGACCAGGGCGGCGTCGTTCGTCGCCCTGCCCCGGAGGTAGTTGCCGACCCCGGTGGCGGCGATGATGAGCGCCCACGCGTACGACCAGCCCTGCCAGTGGCCCGTGAGCGAGAAGACGAGCAGGATGAGGCCGATGACGGTGACGATGGTGCCGGGCACGGCGAGGGCGCTGTTGGAGACGGTGGTGGTCAGCGCGATGAACAGCAGCGCGATGCCGGGGAGGAGCACGAAGAACGGCCAGCCGTACTGGCTGAAGTTGACCGTTGGTCCGACGAGGAGCAAGAGTCCGAGGGCTATGAGCAGGATGCCGATCCACAGGTCGCGTTGTTTCATCGCGTGGACCTCCTAAGAGACGAGTGTAGCGCCCCAGGGTGGTGCGAACCCCTGCGAGGGCCCTCAGCCCTCCAGGGGGAACACCGGCCCGTCAGGGCGCTTGTCGCCTAGCGCCCGCTTGCGCGCCAGGCGGTTGGCGATGGTGGCGAGCGCGACCTCGGCGTGCACGAGGCCGTTCTCGATGAAGACGTCCGACGTGCGCGTGCCGAAGCCGGCGGACCCGACGACGAAGAGGCCGGGCACGTTGGTCTCGAACGTGGCCGGGTCCAGCCGGGCCGCCAACGTAGAGCCGTCTATCGCCACCCCGGCTGCGGCCAGGAGGTCCGGCTTCGCGCAGTAGCCCGTTAGCAAGAAGACGCGGTCGGCCGGCAAAGTGGCCTCCTTGCCCGCCTCCTCGACGACCACATACTCGGGCGTTATGGCCTTGAGCGTGGCACCGAAGCGGGCAGCGATGGAGCCTTCCTTCACGCGGTTCTCGAGGTTCGGCCTTACCCAGTACTTGAGGCTGCGGCGGAAGTCCTCGCCGCGGTGGACGATGGTCACTTTCGCGCCGGCGCGGTAGAGGTCCAGAGCCGCGTCCGCCGCGCTCGAACCCGCCCCGACGATCACCACGTTCCTGCCGTAATGGCCGTGCCCCTCGTCGTAGTAGTGGGAGACGTGCGGGAGGTCCTCGCCCTGCACCCCCAGGAGCTTGGGGGTGTCGAAGTAGCCCGTCGCCACCACCACCGCGCGCGCGTACGCGACGCCCTCGACACGGTCATGCCGACGCCACGGCTCGGCGCGCCGGGTGCGCACCTCGAACGCGGGCTCCGAGCCCTCGACGAGCGTGCGCTCGATGGCCACGACCTCCGTGTAGGTGCTCACCTCGAGCTGTTCGTTGGCGACGACCTTCCGGTAGTAGTCGAGCGCCTCCTTGCGGGTCGGCTTGTCCACCGCCGAGACGAGGGGGTGGCCACCTACCTCGAGCCGCTCGGACGTGGTGAAGAAGAGCATGCCGACCGGGTAGCGCCGGATGGCCTCCACGACGGCGCCCTTCTCGATCACCCGGTACGCGAGGCCGGCCCGCTTGGCGAGGATGGCGGCACCGATTCCGATGGGGCCGGCGCCGACGATGATCAGATCCAACATGGGGCGACCGTACCAGGTGCATGGCTCCGTGCGGGTCACCTCGCCGGCGAGTCACCTAGGGCCTCTAGTCCGGGGTGGGGGTAGGTCACCCCGCACTGCGCCCGGTGGCGCATGCTGGGTGCACGGCCGTTCGGCGGCGGCCGGCCATCGACGCTGGTCGGGGTTCTCAGGGTGCGGACCTTGCCCCGAGCGGCACTAAGCGCGCTCGGCCCCGGACCCGCTCAGACGTTGCCGCAGGACGGGCAGTCCGCGCAGAGGAGACAGTGGGCGCAGTCTGGCTTGCGAGCCGAGCAGACCCGGCGACCGTGGAGGATGAGGCCGTGGTGGAGGAACACCCATTCGTCGCGAGGGAAGGTGGCCTGCAGGTCGAGTTCCACCTTGTTCGGGTCCGCGTTCTGGGTGAAGCCGAGGCGCCGGGAGACGCGCCCGACGTGGGTGTCGACCGCGATGGTCGGCACTCCGAACGCGTTCGCCAGCACGACGTTGGCCGTCTTGCGGCCCACCCCGGGCAGCCCGGTGAGTTCCTCCATGGTCCGGGGCACCTCGCCGCCGTGGTGTTCGACGAGGAGCGCGGCCGTCTTGACGATGTTCTTGGCCTTCGTGTGGAAGAGGCCGATCGTCCTGATGTACGGCTCGATCTCCTGCGCGCTCGCCTTGGCCATGCTGGGCGCGTCCGGATAGGCGGCGAACAGGGCGGGTGTGGCGAGGTTGACGCTCACGTCCGTGGCCTGGGCGGAGAGCATGGTGGCGACGAGGAGCTCGAACGGCGTGCGGAACTCCAGCTCCGTACGCGCGTCGGGATAGAGGGTCCGCAGCCCGACCAACACGCGCTGGGCGCGTGCGCGACGTGCTTTCAATGACTCCGGCTTCGGGCTCGGCACGGCCCGCATGCTAACCCCGCTTGGCGGCGAAGTGACCTATCCACCAGCTTCCGCCCGCGGCGGTCGGGTACGCTTGCGTGCGGTCTAGGTCGGTTCCTCACGCAGTAGCTGCGATCCCGGAGACGACCCGTACCGGTGCACAGGGAGGCAGGGCAGGATGCCGATTTTCGAGTACAAGGTCCGTGACAGGGGGGGCAAGGTCATCACGGGCACCACCGAGGCGCTCTCCCAGCGCGACGTGGCCACCGCGCTACGCCAGAAGGGCTACTTCGTAACGGAGATCAAGGCCCCGAAGACCGGCCTCCAGTCCGACCTAAGACTGCCCAAGTGGCTCGACATCGGGAGCGTCCCGAACGTCCGCGACATCACTATCTTCTCGCGCCAGTTCGCCACGGTCATCAACGCCGGCCTCCCCGTCGTCCAGAGCCTCGCCATCCTCCAGCGCCAGGCGCCGAAGCAAGGCTTGAAGGACGCCCTCAAGCAGGTGCGCGAGGACGTCGAGACCGGCCAGCAGCTCTCGAACGCGCTCGCCAGGCACCCGCGGCTCTTCAACAAGCTGTACATCTACCTCGTGCGCGCCGGCGAGGTGTCTGGCAACCTCGATGGCATCCTGGACCGCATCGCGGCGTACATGGAGAAGCAGGCCGCCCTGCGCGGCAAGATCAAGACGGCGCTCACGTACCCGACGGTCGTGCTCGTCATCGCCCTGGCCGTAACGTGGTTCTTGCTCACCGGCATCGTCCCCCAGTTCGCACAGATCCTGGACCAGCTGGGCGGCGAGATGCCCGTGATCACCAAGGCGCTCATCGCCGTCTCCGACTTCCTGCGCTACCAGTGGTACATCCTCTTCGGCCTGATCATCGCGGTCGTCGTCGGGCTCGTCCTCTTCTACCGCACGAAGAACGGCAGGCGCGTGCTGGACGGCTTCACGCTGCGCATGCCCATCGTTGGCACCCTCGTGCAGAAGACGGCCATCGCGAGCTTCTCGAACACCTTCGGGCTGCTCCTGCGCTCGGGCGTGAACATCATCGAGTCCATCGACATCACGAAGGGCACGGCCGGCAACGCCATCGTGGAGGACATCCTCGACGAGACGAAGGATAACGTGCAGCGCGGCGAGCAGATCAGCACGACGCTGATCAAGTACCCGGGCGTGTTCCCGCCGATGGTCTCGTCGATGATCTCGATCGGCGAGGAGACGGGCGCGGTCGACCACATGCTCCAGAAGGTCGCCGACTTCTACGAGCGCGAGGTCGACGAGGCCGTCGACAGCCTGACCGCCGCGCTCGAGCCGATGCTCATAGTGTTCCTCGGTGTGATCGTAGGCTTCATCGTGGCCGGCATGTTCCTGCCGATGTTCTCGATCATCGGGCAGTTGAGCCAGTAGTCGGCGCTGGTGTAGAGCGGAAGTTAGAACTGAGAACACGGAAGTCTAGTTGAGAACAAACTGAGAACGGACGGAACTTGACCTGAGAACGCCGGTAGAAGCCGCTCCCCGCTGGCGAAGTCTTAATGGCGTGCCTGAACGCGGGACTCGGTCGCTTCAGCCTTTATCGGTTTGCGGCGCTCGACCTAGGGGAGCTGGTTCTTCTCTATGCGTCGTCCGGTTTGCTTGACACCTGACAATTCGCCAATTCTCTAGTTCTCGACATACCTTCTACTCCTGGACGTAGCGCCTCAACTGGGAGCCGAAATCGTCTCACCGTCTCGAATAAGACACCTCGTGCCTCAGAGTCAACTAGTGACCAGGGGGAGCATCCGAGGGTGATAAGGATTGCTGGCGCTTACGCAACGAGCAAACCTAGTTCAAGGGGTGCCAAGATGCGATGGGCCGCCCATTAGTCGGACACGCAGTGCGAAGTCGTGCAAATGGCTCAGGCCCGGTGTGTCATAGAACTTGGTCCTTGCGGTGCTCCCGAGTCGCCTATCCCTTTAGGAGCGATGGGGATAGCAGCGGCCTCACGGTGTCGCTGGCGAGCCGGTAGTACGCCATGCGGCCTTCCTTGCGGAAGGCGACCAGTCCGTGGGCGCGCAGGAGCCTGAGCTGGTGGCTCATGCTGCTCTCGTTGACGCCGGCGATCGCCGCCAGGTCGCAGACGCACAGCTCCTCTCGCGCCAGGGCGCTTAGCACGCGGTAGCGGGTGGGGTCGGCGAGGAGCTTGAGGCGCTCGGTGGCGGCCTCGACCGCCTCCGGGCTGGGCAGGGCGGCCTGGACGCGCGCGACGGCGTCGGGGTGCATGAGGCGTACCTCGCACTCGCCGCTGGTGTCGACGGCGGGCGGCGCGCTGGCGGTCAAGGTCATGCTGACTCCTTCCCCTGGTTGGGCTGGAAGCGCAGCAGCCGCAGGGCGTTGGCGGTGACGACGACGGTGGCGCCGGTGTCGGAGAGGATGGCGGGCCACAGGCCGGTGATGCCCAAGAGGGTGGTGACGAGGAAGACGGCCTTGAGGCCGAGGGCGAACGTCACGTTCTGGCGGATGTTGCGCATGGTGGCGCGCGACAGCTCGATCAGGTCGCTCACGCCCGTGGCGTTGGCGCGCAGCAGCGCGGCGCCGGCCGTCTCGAGCGCCACGTCGGTGCCGCCGCCCATGGCGATACCGACGTCGGCTTGCGCCAGGGCGGGCGCGTCGTTGATGCCGTCGCCCACCATCACCACTTTGCCATCGCGCTTGAGGTCGTCGATGGCGGCGAGCTTGTCCTCGGGCAGGAGCTCGCTCCGGGCCTCCAGGCCCAGGTGATCGGCGATGGCCTGGCCGGTGCGGGCGTTGTCGCCGGTGAGCATCACGCTCCTGACGCCCAGGCGCGTCAGGCGCTTGACGGCTTCGGCGGCGTCGGCGCGCGGCTCGTCGCGGATGGCGATGAGGCCCAGCGGGGTGTGGCCCTGCAGCAGCACCACCACCGTCTTGCCCTCATCCTCCAGGCGCACGGCCTGCGCTTCGGCTGCGGGAGGCAGCGGGGCGCGCTCCGCTGCGTAGCGTGGCGAGCCGACGGCGTAGGCCTTGCCCGCCACGCTGGCGGTGACGGCCTGGCCGGGCACGGCGCGCGCGTCCACCGCGACCGGTACGTCCAGTGCTTCGGCGCGCTTGAGGATGGCCTTGGCGAGCGGGTGAGCCGAGCCGGTCTCGACCGCGGCCGCGAGCCTGAGCACCTCGTCCTCGCTCGCGGCGAGGGGCACGACGTCGGTGACCTGCGGGCGGTTCTCGGTGAGGGTGCCGGTCTTGTCGAACGCTACCGTCTTCACGTCGCCGATCGCCTCGAGCACCGCCCCGCCCTTGATCAACAGCCCGCGGCGCGCGCCGGCGCTGATGCCGGAGGTCACAGCGGCCGGCACGGAGAGCACGAGCGCGCAGGGGCAGGCGATGAGCAGGAGCGCCAGCGCGCGGTAGACCCACTCGCCCCAGTCCGCGCCGAACAGGAGGGGCGGCACCACCGCCACCAGCAGGGCCGCCAGCATGGCGGCGGGCGTGTAGACGCTGCTGAAGCGGTCGATGAAGCGCGCCACCGGCGCCTTGCTGCTCTCGGCCTCCTCCACCAGGTGGATGATCCTGGCGATGGTGCTGTCGCTGGCGGGCCTGTCGACGCGCACCGTGAGCACCGCGTCGGTGGCGATGCTGCCCGCGAACAGCGCGTCACCGGGCGCCTTGGCGACGGGCATGCTCTCGCCCGTGACGGGCGCCTCGTCGATGCCGGCTGAGCCCTCGACGATGGTGCCGTCGGCGGGCACGCGCCCGCCCGGCTGCACGTGCACCAGGTCGCCCACGGCCAGCGCCGCCACCGGCACCTCGCGCGCCCGCCCGCCCTCCAGGAGCAGCGCCACCTTGGGCGCCAGCGCCGCCAGCGCGTGAATGCTCGCGCGGGCGCGGCCGGCGGCGACGGTCTCGAGCAGCTCGCCGATGGCGAAGAGGAACACCACGATGGCGCCCTCGGGCGCCTCGCCGATCGCCACCGCGCCCAGCGCAGCCAGGGAGATGAGGGTGTTGATGGTGAAGGGCCGCCCCAGCCGTGCGCTCGCCCACGCCTTGCGGGCGAGGGGCGCGACGCCGATGAGGGTGGCGGCGGTGAAACCCCACGGCGCCAGGCTCGGGAAGGTGAGCGCCAGGAGCGCGCTCACCACCAGTAGCGCGCCGGTGACGATGACGAAGCGGCCCTTGGCGGTCCGGTACCAGGCGGGGGGCGTCTCAGGACCGCCGTACGCTCCGCCCGCCACGGCGCCACCGGGCGCGTCCGCCAGTACCTCGCCGCCCTTGAGGCGCGGCGGGTAGCCGAGGCGCGCCAAGTCACGCTCCAGCGCCGCGCGCGGGGTGCGCGCCTCGTCAAGGGTCAGGCGCAAGGTCTGGGTGGTGAAGTTGACGCTCACGTCGCTGGCGCCGGCGACGTTGCCGATGGCGCCCCTGACCGTGCGGGCGCACTCGGCGCAGTCCATCTCGGACACGAAGTACTCGAGGGTCGCGGCTGGGGTGGCGGGGCGCTCGCTCATGGTGCGAGGACTCTATCATCTGCATACCTGAGCAGATGTAGAGTATGTCGGTCGCCCGCCCCGCGCGGGCGCCCGCACGATACCGCCGCCGCGCCCGCCGCGCAGGAGGAAGAGCCGTGAGACCGTCATGCCAACAGGGCAGCTCGCGCCCGCTAGCGCCAACACCCTCTCGCCTGGCGTCGCGGGCGCCCACCGCACGACCAGTCCGCGCGCGCCTCCGGGCGCTGCGCGCCGCCTTCGTGCTGGCGCTGAGCGGCGGCGCCCTGGCGCACGCCACTTTGGTGTTCGGCACGGTCACCACGCACCCCACGCTTTCGCGCGCCGGCGAGCGCATAACGCTGAACCTCAAGATGCACGACCCCGTGAGCACGCCGGTCGAGGACGCCATCGTGTTCCTGGAAGCCGGTCCGCACAGCGATCTGGCGGACGTGCCGGGCGAGAGCGCGGAGAGCCTGATCATCGCGGAGCCGGTGGTGAGCAGCGAGCGCTTCGCCGAGGTCGCGCCGGGCGTTTACCAGACGGAGTTCGTGCTGCCGCATGGGGGCGCGTGGCGGCTGGTGTTCCGCGACCAGACCTTCCGCCAGGAGGAGGCGCGCGCCGGCGTCACCCTGGTCGTGGGCGAGGGCGCGACGGCCGAACCGCTCTACTTCGTGTTCCCGCCCACCGCCACCGGGCCCGAGAGCCTGGCGACCTGGCTGGTGTTCGTGGTGGGCATCCCGCTGCTGGCGGGGGTGGGCATCACGGTGGCGGCGCTGCGCAAGGGGGCAGACGAGGCGCCCACGCGGGAGCCCGCGAGCGCAGGTGGGGCCGACGCCGACTCGCCGGAAGCGCCGTGACCCGGGCCGCCAGCCTTCCCGCCGCCCCACGCAAATGAACCCGCGCCACGATTGGAGCCTCACCCCGTGACCCAGCGCCGCCTCACCCTCGCCACTCTCGCCGTCCTCGCCCTCCTCGCCGCCGGCTTCCTCGCTTACCGCCAGTTCCTCGCTCCTGCCGCCACCGTCAGCGCTCCCGCCAGCGGCTACGCCGGCCAGCCCACCCTGGGGCGAGAGGACGCGCCCGTGAAGCTGATCCTGTTCGAGAACTTCCTGTGCGAGCACTGCAAGGCGTTCGAGGAGAGCGTGTTCCCGCGCATCCAGCGCGACTACATCGACACGGGCCAGGTGCAGGCGTACTACGTCAACCTCGCCTGGGGCGCCGAGAGCGCCACCACCGCCGGCCTGGCCGGCGAGTGCGCCTACCGCCAGGACGAGCGGGCGTTCTGGGAGTACAAGCGCGCCCTCTACGCCGCGCAGGACGATCACGCCGGCGCCTGGGCCGGCCCCGCCAACCTCGTGGCCATCGCGGAGAGCGTGCCCGCCCTCGACGCCGCGGAGCTGCGCGCCTGCCTCGCGGACGGGCGCTACCTGAGCGAAGTGCAGCGCGACCTTGAGTTGGGCGACCGAGTCGGCGTGCGCGGCACCCCCTCCATCGTGGTGGGCACGCAAGGCTTCGAGGCGCCCAGCTACGAGACGCTCGCCAGCGCCATCGAGCGCGAGCTCGCCGGCGGGCGGTGACCCATGCCGCAAAGGCGCCTCATCCTAGTAACCGTCGCGCTGCTGGCGCTCGTGGCCGCCGGCGCCGCGCTCTTCCTCCCGCGCACGGGCGCCGCGCCGGGGTGGGCGGGCGTGCTGCTCGACAGCCCGCTGCCCATGGGCGACGTCACCCTGGCCACCACCGGCGGCGAGCGCGCCGCGCTCGCGGACCTGGCCGCGCCCTACCTGCTGGTGTTCTTCGGTTACACGAGCTGCCCCGACGTGTGCCCGCTCACCATGGCGCGCCTGGCGCGCGCCTACCGCGGCCTGGGCGAACCGGCCGAGGTGCAGGTGGTGATGGTCACCGTCGATCCCGCCATCGACACGGCCGAGCGCCTGCGGGCCTACGTGGAGGGCTTCCACCCCACCTTCCTTGGGCTGCGCGGCGGCAACCAGGAGGTCGCCGAGGCCGCCCTGCGCTTCTACGTGGGCGTCAACGCCCTGGGCGACGGGCTCGTGGCGCACTCCGACCCCGTCGCGCTCCTGGGGCCCGACCGCACCATGCGCCTGCTCTACCCGCAGGACAGGCTCGCGGGCCTGGAGGAGGACCTGCGGGCCGTGCTGGCGGGCCCGGCGTGGTGACAGACGCCATCGTCACGGCGTCCACCGCTCAGGCGCAGCAGGAGAGCCTGGTCACGTCCTGGGTGAACGCCTGCGCCGCCAGCTTCACGCCCTCCGCCCACGTCAGGTAGGGGTGGAGGGTGGAGGCGAGGTCGGCGCTGGTGAGGCCGAAGCGCAGCGCCAGCGTGGCCTCGCCGATGACGTCGCCGGCGTTGGCGGTCAGGAGGTGCGCGCCGAGCAGGCGGCCGCCGGCCACATCCGCCACGAGCTTGATGAGGCCGCGGTCGGAGCCGGTGACGGCCGCGCGCGGGATGGCCGCCGCCGGCAGCGTCGCCACTTGCACGGCGTGCCCCGCCGCCCGCGCCTGCGCCTCCGTCAAGCCCACGGCGGCGAGCTGCGGGTCGGTGAAGGTGACGCGCGGCACCACGCTCGCGTCGAGCGGCACGCTGGGCGCGCCCGTGAGGTCGGCGAGGGCGGCCTCCGCCGCGACCCGGCCCGCCGCGGCGGCGAGGTAGACGAACTGGGGGGCGCCGGTGACGTCGCCGGCGGCGAAGACGCCCGGGTTCGAGGTGCGCATGAACCCGTCGACGCGCACGAAGCCGCGCGCGTCGACCTCCACCCCCGCCGCCTCCAGGCCGAGGCCGGCGGTGGCGGGGCGGCGGCCGGTGGCCACCAGGAGCTGCTCGGCGCGCAGCGTCTCTTCCGTGCCGCCCTGCGCGACGTCGAGGCGGTAGCCGGTCGTATCGCGCTCCACGCGTGTCACGCGCGCGCCCGTGCGCAGCTCCAGGCCCTCGGCGGCGAGGGCGTTCGCCAGCGCGTTCGAGAGTTCGGGGTCCTCGGCGGGCAGGATGCGCGCTTCGGCCTCAATCACGGTGACCTTGACGCCGAAGCGCGCGAACGCCTGGCCCAGCTCCAGGCCGACGGCGCCGGCGCCGAGCACGATCAGCGACGCCGGCAGCACCTTAAGCTCCATGGCGCTGGTGCTGGTGAGGGCGCCCCCCTGCGCCAGGCCGGGGACGGGCGGTAAGGCGGGCGCCGCGCCCGTGGCGATCACCACCTTGCGCGCGCCCACCACCGCCTCGCCCACGCGCACGCGGCCCGCCCCCAGGAGCGCGGCTTCCCCGCGCAGGAGCGTCACGCCCTCGTAGCCGGCGAGCACGTCGAGGTACTTCTCCTGCCGGAGGCGCTCGATCACGGCGCCCTTGCGCGCCTGCGCCTGCTGCCAGGCGGCTCGCGCCTCGCTGGCGAGGGCCGGGAAGCTGCTGCGGGCGGCGTGGAAGTGGGCGGCCGCCTCGAGCAGGAGCTTGGAGGGGATGCAGCCGACGTTGACGCAGGTGCCGCCCACCACCGTGCCCTCGGCGATAGCGACGCGCGCGCCCAGCTCGGCGCCGCGGATGGCGGCGGCGGTGCCCGCCCCGCCCGTGCCGATGATCAACAGGTCGTGATGGGAGTTCTCTGCCCTGGCCATGCCCGCAGGCTAGACCCTCCCGTAAAGGGGAGGGTCAAGCGGCCGCGCCCGGGCACGCGGCGGACGGGTCGGCGAGGTAGACGCAGCCCTCGCCCTCGCAGGCGGGGCGCGGGTGCGCCTCCGCCCACGCCAGCCGCTCGGCGAGCTCCGCCTCCAGGCGCGTCCACTGCGCCAGGCGCTCGCGCACGTCGCGCAGGTGCCGCACCAGGACCTCGCGCGCCTCCTGGCAGGGCGGGTGCTCGTGCTCGCGCGCGTCGAGGACGTCCCCGATCTCCCGCAGCGTGAGGCCGAGCGCCTGCGCGCCGCGGATGAACTGCGCGCGCTCGGCGGCCCCGGCGCCGTAGTAGCGGTAGCCGTTGGCGCCGCGCTCGGCCGCCAGCAGGCCCAGGTCCGTCCAGTACCTGAGGGTCTTCACCGACTCGCGCGTGCGCCGCGCCAACTGCCCGATCGTCGTCATGCCCCATGGTAGCGGTGACGCTTCCGCCCACACGTCGCCGGCTCATGCGGTTCGCGGCTCCTGCTGCTACGTGCGCTTCAAGATGCAACAGGGCAAGCCGGCCGTCACGTTCATGAACCGCGAAACGGTCACGATCACTTCCGTGCAGCCCGCCTTTGGCTTGAACGCCGCGTCGCGCTTGAATAGGTCGAGCTTGCACACGAGGGCGGTCGCCGCCTTGTCGGCGCCACTTCCCAACCACACGTTGTTGCCAGAAGCGTCGCCCACGGTCGTCCCGGCCAGGTAACCGTAAACCAGCGGGTAGATCGACTCCATGAGTTGCGGGGTCGGCGCGCCGTAAGGAAAGTCGACAAGGGTGGCGCCGATGTGGACAAGCGTGTCGCGCCTTGACGACAACGCCCTTGTAGCCGGTAGCGGCGACGTCTTAGCCGACATGGGCCGGCCTGACCCGGGGGCGCCGCCTCACGGCGCGCCTCGCGGGCCGGAACTAGAGGGACCGAGGTGCCCGGCTGGACGGCGGCGGCGCTCAGCCGGGCACGGCTCCTTTCGCCTGAAGCGCGGAGTGTCCGCCGGTTTCACCTGCGGACACTTGACGGGCCTCGTCGCTGCTCTGGGTTACCGTTTCCACATCAACATCGAGAGCGAGGACGGCTCCGGTGAGCACGGTCGGGTGCCGCCCTGTCGCTGAGCGCTCCGAAGCCCAACCGCGGCTGGGATTCAGCAGCGGACACAGGCTAAGCGAGGAACCGTCGCGCGCCTTCACCCCTGTGGGGGCGGCGGCGTTTTCATGGGGTCCGGGGGGGCGGCTGCCGCGTTCTGGCCGTCAGCGCGCGGCAGCCGGGCGCTCACCAGCCCCGGCGGGCCAGAAGCTGGTCCTCCGCGAGCGACTCCATGCCGATACCGACCATGGCCTCCCCCAGGTTCTTGGACAGTTCGGCGAGGGCGGCGGGGTCGTCGTGGTGCTTCACGGCCTTCACTATGGCGTGGGCGCGCCGCGCCCACGCCGCTTGGCGGCGGCTCTCATCGGTCTCGCTGGCGGCGGCCTTGAAGATGCCGGATCCCACGAACACGCCGTCGACGCCGAGCTGCATCATCAACGCGGCGTCGGCGGGGGTGGCCACGCCGCCGGCCGCGAAGTTGGGCACGGGCAGGGCGCCGTGCTCATGGACGTAGCGCACGAGGTCGTAGGGGGCGCCGTGTTCCTTGGCGTAGCTCATGAGCTGCTCGCTGGCCAGGCTTTGCAGGGCGCGGATCTCGCCGATCACGCTGCGGGCGTGGCGCACGGCTTCGACCACGTTGCCGGTGCCGGCCTCGCCCTTTGTCCTGATCATGGCGGCGCCCTCGCCGATGCGCCGTAGGGCCTCGCCGATGTTGGTGGCGCCGCACACGAACGGCACGCTGAACGCGCGCTTGTCGATGTGGTAGGCGTCGTCGGCGGGGGTCAGTACCTCGGACTCGTCGATGAAGTCGACGCCGATGGCCTGCAGGATCTGGGCTTCGACGAAGTGGCCGATGCGCACCTTGGCCATCACGGGGATGGACACGGCGGCCATGATCTGCTCGATCAGGCCGGGGTCGGACATGCGCGCCACGCCGCCCTGCACGCGGATGTCGGCGGGCACGCGCTCGAGCGCCATCACCGCCACTGCGCCCGCCTGTTCGGCGATGCGCGCCTGGTCGGGCGTCACCACGTCCATGATGACGCCGCCCTTGAACGTTTCAGGAGATCCCGCTTTGCTCGTGCGCGCGCTGGCGGTTGCGCGCGTTGCGCTCCCCGCCCCGTTTTCCTGGTGCATGTTTACCTGCCCTTCTCGTGATCATGCTACGCCCTGGCCGCGCTGGGGGGCGCCGGCTGCGGCGGCTGGTGTTTGCGAGGCAACACTAACTTTGCATGGGCCTTGAACAGCCTGAACACCCGTAGGGGAACATGGGGCATCGGCGGCGGACGCTTGCCCGGCCGCCCGGGGGGGCGTCCGGAAGGCTGCGCCAACGACGCTCCCACGAGGTGCCTGGCCCCGGGGTCGCCGCCCGCCCTTCGGATCGACGAGCGGGACGGAAAAGGAGCTGAACTGCTATGAACGTGCGCCACATGCACCGGCACCTCGCTTGGGCTATCGCGACGGTCGCGCTGTTGGCCGTCCTCTTCACGCGCGAGTCGCTGCCGATCTGGGTGCCGCTCGCCCTACTCGCCCTCTGCCCGTTCGCCGTGCTGCTGTTGATGCGAGAGGCGCGTGCTCTCGACGAGCGGCTGCCCGAGCGGCGGCCGGCCGAGGCCCAAGGGGGGGAAGACGCCGATGGCAACTCGCGGTGACGGCTTGGCCCGCCCTAGGCATCCCCGGCGCGCCCGGCTGGGCTCGGCGAAGTGGGGCGGCGGCCAGCACGCGCATCCTAGGGGCCCGAGCCGCTTCGGGGCCGCGAACGCCGCCGCCCGACTCGAGCCCACGCGAAAGGAGTGGCGCTCTTGAGCATCGCCGCCTGGCTTGGCAACCTGGCGGGCGTAGCCGTCGTCCTTTGGCTCGTCCGCGAATTATGGCTCGCCCACCGCGAAGGCGCCACCGTGCCCCAAGTGGCCGGCGTCCAGGCGGCGCGCATCACCGTGCAAGGCGGCTACGGCCCCGCCGCGGTCTTCGTCGCGAAGGGCAAGCCGGTGCGCCTTGACTTCACCCGCCGCGAGGCGAGCCCCTGCAGCGAGCTGGTCATCTTCGACGGTGTCGACCGGCGCGCCGAACTACCCGAGAACGAGACCGTCAGCGTGGAGTTCACCCCTCGCCGCACGGGCCGCATCACCTTCGGATGCCACCGGGGCACGCTCCGCGGCCACGTGATCGTCGTCGACTGAGCACGCGCATGCTCGGCGCCCGCCGGCGCCGGAAAGGATCAGCGCATGAAGCACGAGAACACGCCCACCTGTAACGAGCGCAGCCGAGGGACCCACGACTGCCACGAGGCGCCCGTCGCGGCCGAAGCGGCCCCGCAAGCCGGAGGCGCGCAGGCGCTCCTCTCTCTCGAGGTCAGCGGCATGGGGTGCCCCGCCTGCGCGGCGCGCGTTCGCAACGCGCTCGTCGCCGTGCGCGGCGTGATCGGCGCCTACGTGCGGCTCGAAGCCGGCCGCGGGAGCGTCATCTACGATCCGCGGCGCGCCTACCCGCTGCGGCTGCTCGAAGCCATCGAACGCGAGAGCCGGCGAAGCCGCCACGCCTACCGGGCGGCGGTCACGGGCGTGCGCTTGCTGGCAGGCCCATGACCGCGCCGACCGGCGTGGATGAGAACCGGGGCGCGGTCGCCCCGCGGGGTTACGGGCTGCCCGACGACGCTGACCTGAGGATCGACCCCGTGTGCGGTCAGGTCGTGAACGCCGGCTACGCCCCGTACTCCCGGGCGCGCTTCGACGCCGAGCCCGGCGCCTTCGCCGGGGACCGCGGTAACGTCCCCCACTGGTAGGCCTCGCGGTCGGTGACCCCCGCGAAGTATCCCGGCTGAACGAACGCGAGGCTCGTCGTGACGCTCGGCGCACGACCGACGTCCACCCCGCCCCGCGCGGTAAGGCTCAACGGCGCCTCGGACCCCGAGGCGCCGTCGGCGTAGCGTGGGCGCGTCGGTACGCGCCTGGCGAGGGCCGGGCCACGCCCGTGCGCCGACGGTCGGGGCGTCGACGGCGCCGCAAGGGGCGACCGGGAAGCACTCACTGGTCCGGGCCACCCCGGCCGCTCGCGGGGTCGCGCGGGCGCTGCGGGAGTTCGGCCCCGCCCTGCGGCGCGGGCCCGGGCTTGGGTTCCTTCGGCAGCGAACGCTCGTGCGCTGGTGGGTCGGTCCTGGGCGGGTGCTAGGGCTGCCTGGAGCCCACTGCGCCAACCGACGGCGGGTCGGGGGCCTCGCGCTTACCGCCTGCCAGCTCGCCGCCGTGAGCCATGGGGCCAAGGGGCGCCCGACCACGCTCGGCTGGCGTTCAGGTGAGGGTTCGCCCTCAGGCCCGGGCGCGTGTCGCGAAGTGGCACGCGCGAACTTGAACAGCGCGCTGCTACAGACCGGCGCCCTGGAAGCCGTGACCGGGTCCGGCTTCCAGGGCGCCTCGGCGCTTGGGGGGCGCCTAGAGTCCGCCGGGACGCGCGGGGCGCGGCCTCACGCGGCGGAGAGGTCGGTGCGGCGCAGCAGCATGGCGTTGAACGCCACCACGACGGTGGAGACGCTCATGAGCACCGCGCCCACCGCCGGGGAGAGGAGGAAGCCGATCCCCGCCAGCACGCCGGCGGCGAGGGGGATGGCGACGGCGTTGTAGCCCGTCGCCCACGCCAGGTACTGCATCAACTTGCGGTAGGTGGCGCGCGAGAGCTTGAGCGCGGCCAGCACGTCGAGCGGGTCGTTCTCCACCAGCACCAGGTCCGCGGACTCGATGGCGACGTTGGTGCCGGCGCCGATGGCGATGCCGAGGTCGGCCTCGAGCAGGGCGGGGGCGTCGTTGATGCCGTCGCCGACGAACGCGGTGCGCGCGCGCTGCTGCAGCTCGCGCACCTTGTCGGCCTTCTCGCCCGGCAGCACGCGGGCGTAGTAGCGCTCGATGCCGAGCTCGGCGGCGACGGTGCGCGCGACGGCCTCGGCGTCGCCGGTGATCATCACGGGTTCGACGCCAGCGGCCTTGAGGGCGCGGACGGTGTCCTTGGCGCTCTGGCGCACGCGGTCGGCGAGGCCGACCACGGCGAGGGCGCTCCGTTCGTTCATGAGGGCGATGGCGCTCTCGCCGCGCGCTTCGGCTTCCTGGAGCGCCGTCTGCAGCGACTCGGGGAACGCGAGCCCCTGCTCGGCGATCCACTCGGGGCGCCCGACCGTGTAGGTGACCCCGTCGACGCGGCCCCTCACGCCCTTGCCGGCGACGACCTCGAAGTCCTGGGAGCGGGGCAGGTCTAGGCCGCGCGTGCGCGCCTCCTCCACGATGGCCTGCGCCAGGGGGTGCTCGCTGCGCGTCTCGAGGGCGGCGGTGATGGCTAGCGCCTCGCGTTCGTCCATGCCGTGGACGTGCGCGGCGCTGACGCCGAACTTCCCTTCGGTGAGGGTGCCGGTCTTGTCGAACGCCACGATGCCGATGTCGCGGGCGCGTTCGAACGCCTCGCGGTTGCGCACCAGGATGCCGTTGGCGGCGCTCATGGCGGTGGCGTTGACGGTCACGAGGGGGATGGCGAGCCCCAGGGCGTGCGGGCAGGCGATGACCAACACCGTCACGGTGCGGGTGATGGCCTGCTGCAGGTCGCCGGAGGCGGCGAGCCAGGCCACGAAGGTGATGGCGCCGGCGGCCACGGCGATGTAGAAGAGCCAGCCGGCGGCGCGGTCGGCGAGGTTCTGGAAGCGGCTGCGCGAGGCCTGGGCTTCCTCCACCAGGCGCTGGATCTGCGAGAGGGTGGTCTCGCCGCCGGTGCGGGAGACCTCGACCGTGAGGGCGCCCTCGCCGTTGACGGCGCCGGCGACGACCTCGGAGCCTTCCTCCTTGGGGACGGGCCGCGATTCGCCGGTGAGGAACGCTTCGTTGACGCTGCTGCGGCCTTCGGTGACGAGCCCGTCGGCGGGGAGCTGCTCGCCGGGGCGCACGAGGATGCGGTCGCCGTGGCGTAGTTCGGCTACCGGCACGTCCTCGATGGTCCCGTTGACGATGCGGTGGGCGGTGTGGGGGATGAGCGACGCGAGGTTCTCGAGCGCCCGGGAGGCGCCCTGCACGCTGGCCATCTCTATCCAGTGGCCCAGGAGCATGATGGCGATGAGGGTGGAGAGCTCCCAGAAGAACGGCACGCCGGGCACACCGAGTGCCACCGCCATGCTGTAGACGTAGGCGACCGTGATGGCGAGGCTGATGAGCGTCATCATGCCGGGCTGCTTGGCGGCGAGCTCGTGGCGGGCGCCCTGCAGGAAGACGAGGCCGCCGTAGAGGTACAGCACCGTGCCGAGCACGGGATTGACCCATTCGCTGCCAGGGAAGCTGATCGCCTGGTAGCCGAACCAGGCCTGGAACTGCTCGCTGAAGTAGAGGATGGGGAGCGTCAGGACCAGCGCGACCCAGAAGCGGTCGCGGAACATCTCCGGCGAGTGGCCGGCGTGCTTGTCGTGCCCGCCGTGGCCGGCGTGCGCGCCGTGATCGCCGTGGCCGGCGTGGTGGTCGGGGGCGAGCTGGGCGTCGTGCTCGGCGTGGTGGACGTGCGGCTCGCTCTCGATGGCTTCCGTCCAGGGGTCTTCGGTGCTCGTGGCCGAGCCGTGGTGGTCGTGATGGTGGTCGTGGTCGTTCACGGGTCCTCCTCGCGGGTGATGGTGGTGTGAGCGGGCGGCGGCTGGGCCGCGGCTGGTTCAGGCGGGCGCGAGTGCGCGCGCTTGGGGCCTGAGGAAGTCGTCGGTGAGGCCGAGGGTCTCGTCGGTGAGGCGCAGCGATTCGCCGGCGTCGGCGGTGGCGGTGAGGGCGCGCAGGGCGTCGATGGTTTCGGGCACCACGATGGCCTGGTTGTCGACCTGGTAGGCGTAGTAGAGCTCGTTGCCTTCGACGGTGAGGACGTCCTCCCAGAGGGCGACCTCCCACATGTCGCCGCGCGGGCGGCGCAGGTCGCGCATCAGCTCGATGGTGCTGTTGAGCGCGATCATGCCGTCGGCCGTGCGCATGAGCGCGATGCGCGGCGCGGCGCGGAAGGCGTCCAGCACCTCGCTTGCGTGCGCCTCGCGGGTCAGTTCCACGATCCAGAAGTGGCCGTGGCCCTGGGTGTGCGCCGCCTTGGCGGCGATGGTGACCACGTCGAGTTCGGGCATGACGGTGCGCGCGTCGGGGCCCTGGTGGCTGGGGATGACGCGTTCGGGCACGACGGTGTTCATGATGCCGGAGTGGTCGGACTCCCAGGGGTCGGTGGCGCGGCGCACCAGCACGCCGCGCGCCTTCTTGAGCAGGCCGGCAGCATGCAGGGCGCCCAGGGTGCGGACGGTGCTGGTGGTGTTGCAGGAGACGACGCGGGTGAAGTCGCGGCCGACGGCGCTGGCGTAGTTGGCTTGCGCCACGAACGAGTGGCCGGTGACGTCGTGCTTCTCGCCGCCCTGCAGCGCGGCTTTCACGCCCGCCCGCCGGTAGCGCTCGAGGTTATCGGCGCCGACGCCTTTGGGGGTGCAGTCGGCGACCACGTCAACGCGCTCTAGGAGCGCGTCCAGCTCACCTGCCACGGGGACGCCGGCGGCGCGCATGGCTTTCGCGCCTTCAGGCGTGGAGGCGTAGACGGGGACGCCCTGGAGGGCGGCTGTCTGGAGGCGGTAGTCGGCGACCACGTCGGCGACTCCCACCAGCTCCATGTCGGGCTGCAGGCGCACCGCGTCGGCGATGCGCTTGCCGATCACGCCGTAGCCGTTCACCGCCACGCGCGTTCTTGTCTGGGTCGTCATGTTGTCGTCCTTTCCGGGCTCGCGCCCTGGCCGGGAGTCAGGCGAGCGCCTGGCTGATCGCCGTCAGCAACTCCTCCTTGCGGTCGTAGGAGGGGCGCAGGAACACGAGCGTCAGCGTGGTCCAGTCCCGCACGGCGGCGATCTCCTGCCCGCCGTCCTCGAGCTTGAGGTGGGGGTAGGCGCCGTACTCGACGAACATGCCGAAGCGCGCGGCGGTCTGCTCGAGCCGCTCGAGCTTCGCGTCGTCGAAGCGCACCACGTAGGGGAGCTGGAAGCCGGGCTTGCCGCAGCTCCCGCCCAGGCCCAGCATGGGCAGGCCGGCGAGCTGCGGGACGTCGTGCTTGCCGGCGCTGCGCTTGAGGAAGGCGTGGCGGTCGCGCACGAGCTCGCGGGAGCCCTTGAAGCTGCCAACGAGTTGTCCGAGCGTCTGCGGTGCGGTTTGCATGGTGTCTCCTTCGGGGCTTGGGTCCGTCACGGCGTCACGCGGCGGCCAGCCGCGGCTCCGGTGCGCCCGGGTGGGCGGCGCTGGTGATGGGGGGCGTGAAGTTGCGCAGGCGCAGGGCGTTGGTTAGCACGAAGACGCTGGAGAGGCCCATGGCGGCGGCGGCCAGGATGGGGCTGAGGAGGATGCCGAAGGCCGGGTAGAGCGCGCCGGCGGCGACGGGGATGAGCACGGTGTTGTAGAAGAACGCCCAGAAGAGGTTCTGCTTGATGTTGGTGATGGCCTTGCGCGAGAGGGCCAGGGCGTTGGTGATGCCGCGCAGGTCGCCGGCCATCAGCACCACGTCGGCGGATTCGATGGCGATGTCGGTGCCGGTGCCGATGGCGAGGCCCACGTCGGCCTGCGCCAGCGCGGGCGCGTCGTTGATGCCGTCGCCCACGAACGCCACCTTGCCGCCCTGCGCCTGCAGGCGCTTCACGGCCTCCACCTTGCCGTCGGGCAGGACTTCGGCGAGCACCTCGTCGATGCCCAGGCGGCGGGCGATGGCGCGGGCGGTGCGCTCGTTGTCGCCGGTAATCATCACCACGCGCAGGCCGAGCGCGTGCAGCGACTCGATGGCCTGGGGGGTGGAGTCCTTGATGGGGTCGGCGACGGCGATGACGGCGGCGAGCCGGCCGTCGACGGCGGCGTACAGGGGCGTCTTGCCCTCGTCGGCCAGGCGCCCGGCGTCGCTGGCGAACGCCGTCACGTCGACGCCCAGGCGCCGCATGTAGCGGTCGGCGCCCACCTGCACGAGGCGGCCGGCGACGCGGCCCTCCACGCCGTAGCCCGGCACCGCCTCGAACGCGTCGGCGCCGCCTAGGGCGGCGCCCTGCGCCTTGGCAGCGTCCACGATCGCCTGGGCGACCGGGTGCTCGGACGCCTGCTCCACGCTGGCGGTCAAGGCCAGCACCTCGAGGCGGTCGAAGCCCGGCAGGGTGACGAGGTCGGTGAGCTCGGGCTTGCCCTTGGTGAGGGTGCCGGTCTTGTCGAGGGCGACCTGCTTGGCCTCCTGCAGCGTCTGCAGGGCGGCGCCGTTGCGGAAGAGGATGCCCAGCTCGGCGGCCTTGCCGGTGCCGACCATGATGCTGGTGGGGGTCGCGAGGCCCATGGCGCAGGGGCAGGCGATAATCAGCACCGCCACCGTGTTCACCAGCGCGAAGGTGAGGGCCGGCTCGGGGCCGAACAGCATCCACACACCGAAGGTGACGAGCGCGATGACGATGACTATGGGCACGAAGACGCTGACGACCTTGTCGGCCAGCGCTTGGATGGGCAGCTTGGAGCCCTGGGCGTCCTCGACCATCCTGATGATCTGCGCCAGCACGGTGTCGGCGCCGACCTTGGTGGCCTCGAAGGAGAAGGCGCCGGTGGTGTTCACCGTGCCGCCCACCACCTCGTCGCCCGTAGCCTTGCGCGCGGGGATGGGTTCGCCGGTGATCATCGACTCGTCCACGAACGACGCGCCCGTCAGCACGCGCCCGTCGACGGGGATCCGCTCGCCGGGGCGCACCAGCACGGCGTCGCCGGGCACGACCTGGTCGACAGGCAGGGTGAGCTCCTGACCGGCGCGCACCACGCGCGCCGTCTTCGCCTGCAGGCCCAGCAGCTTCTTGATGGCCTCGCTGGTGCGGCCCTTGGCGATGGCCTCGAGGTACTTACCGAGCAGGATGAGGGTGATGATCGCCGCCGACGCCTCGTAGTAGACGTGCGCCGTGCCCGCCGGCAGCAGGCGCGGCACGAAGGTGGCGACCACCGAGTAGCCGTAGGCGGCGCTGGTGCCGAGCATCACCAGGCTGTTCATGTCCGGGCTGCCGCGGCGCAGGCTGTTCCAGCCGGGACGGTAGAAGCGCCGACCCGGCCCGAACTGCACCACGCTGGCGAGCACGAACGAGACGAGGTTGATCGCCTGGGCCGGCACCAGCGCAAGCAGCCGCGCCTCCAGCGCCGGCACCAGCATGGGCAGCATCACGAACACCACCAGCGGCAGCGTGAGAACGCCGGCGAGGACGACGTCGCGCCGCAGAGCGCGCACCTCCGCCTCGCGCGCCTGGCGCTCCCGGTCGACGCGCTCGCCGCTCGCGGCCGCCTCGCGCGCCTCGTAGCCGGCCGCGGTCACCGCCGCGCTCAGGTCGGCGGGGGTCAGCAGCCCGGGGAGGTAGGTGACGCTGGCGCGCTCGGTGGCCAGGTTGACGCTAGCGTCGACGACGCCGTCGAGGCGTTTGAGGCTACGCTCGACGCGCGCCGTGCAGCTCGCGCAGGTCATGCCCCCAACCGACAGGCTGGCCTGCTCGGTCACGGGATCGTAGCCGGCCCGCGCGACCGCCTCGAGCAGGGCGGGCACGCCCGTTTGCTGGGCGTCGAAGCGCACGTTGGCGCGCTCCGTGGCTAGGTTGACGGTGGCTTCGCTCACGCCCGTCACCTTGTTGAGGGCCCGCTCGACGCGCGCGGTGCAGCTCGCGCACGTCATGCCGCGGATCCCTAGGCTTACGCTTTCCATGCCTTCTCCTGTTCGCTAAGCGAGGCGGGCGACGCGAAAGCGTCGCCCGGCGCTCAGGTGCGGTACTTGAGGGCTTCCATCAGTTCCGTGACGATGTGCTCGGTGTCGCCGCGCTGGCTGGCGGTGGCGACGTGGTCGCGGATGTGCGACTTGAGCACGGCGTCGCTGACGCGCGCCAGCGCGCCCTGCACGGCCTTGACCTGCTTGAGGATGTCGACGCAGTAGACGCTCGGATCCTCGAGCATGCGCAGGATGCCGTCCAGGTGGCCACGGGCGCTCTTCAGGCGGAGCTGAACATCTTCGCGCGTGGCGGGATCGAGATGCAGGTGCTCCGCGGTGGTGGTCGCCTCGGCGCCGCCCGCGGCTGCCGAGCTCACGTGGCGGGCCGCGCGCTGTAGCCTTCCTCCTCGACCGCGCGGATGAGCGCCTGGACGTCGGCGTCGCCCTCGACCCGCGCCGAGCCGGCGCTCAGGTCGACGGCGGCGCTGGTGACGCCGGGGACGCCCTCGAGTGCGTTCTTGACGGACGCCTGGCAGTGCGCGCAGGTCATGCCTTCGATGATGAGCTTGTTCATCTTCGCCTCCTAGGCTTTACCCCACCCCAGGGGGGGTGGCATGTGGTTAGTATAGCAGTGCGAATGTCATGGAAGGATGTAGTCGAGCATGCGAACGCAAGGTTCACGACGTAAACGCGCTGGTCGGTGGTGGCTCATCGGCCTCCTGGTCGCGGCGGGAGTGGTGGCCAACGTCATCGTGTGGTTCAGGCCGTTCGGCTGGCCGCCGGCGCGCGTGCGCTACGAGTACCCGACCTACTCAGCGGCGCAAGTGGCGGCGGGAGAGGCGCTATACCGCGGCACCTGCAGCGCGTGCCATGGCCCAGCCGGCGAGGGCGACGCGGCGGCGGAGGTGCCGGCTTTGGACGGGAGCATGCACGCGTGGCACCATGCCGACAGCTTGTTCGCGCGCTACATCCGCGAGGGCGGCGTGTACATGCCGGCGGTGGCGCCCGAGTGGAGCGACGAGCAGGTGACGGCGGTACTGGCCTACGTCAAGCAGTGGTGGGAACCGCGCCAGCGCGCCTATCAGCACGAGGTGTCGGAAGCGAACCCAGCCACTCCTTGAGTTCTAGGGTCACTGACTCGGGCTCGGCATTGCGCCTAACCTCCAGGAGCGGACATCGGAGGTGCCCCGTGAAGGACCGGCCGTACGCGACCCTAGGGCTAGCCGTCGCTATTCACTTCCTGATCATGTGGACCCTTACTTACGTGGGCGTGGCGGCGTTCGAGCACATTCACCTCAACTTGAACCGCTTCTACATGGCCGTGGTGATGGTGGCGCCCATGATCGTGGTCATGCTCGTCGCGATGCGGCACATGTTCAAGAACAAGCGCCTCAACGCGGTGCTTTATACCGTCAGCACGTTGGTGTTCCTGGGTGCGTTCACCGCTATCCGAACGCAGGCGTTCGTGGGCGACGCGCAGCTCTCCCTGTCGATGATCCCGCACCACTCCATAGCCATCAAGAACTGCGAGCAGGCCACGCTGCGAGACCCGGAGACCGTTCAGCTTTGCGAGGAGATCATCCGCGCGCAACGTGAGGAGATCGCCCAGATGGAGGGCATCCTGGAGCGGCTATCTCGCTAGCGCGCTGAACGACTGCCCTCCATCTGGCGCCGACGATTGAGAACAGCAACCTGATCCGGCAATAGCAAGCGACCGCTCTCTCTGCTGCTTATCGCACTGCTAGTAGTTTCCGAAGAGGCGCACGCCGCCGGCGTCGAAGGCGACGACCTGGAACGGCGCGCTCTTGACGCCGTTCATCCCGGGCGAGCCGGCGGGCATGCCGGGCAGCGCGATGCCGGTCACGGCGGGGCGTTCGCTCAGCAGCCGCTCGATGGCCTCCAGGGGCACGTGGCCTTCCACGGCGTAGCCGTCGACCTCGGTGGTGTGGCAGCTCCAGGTGGTGGGCGGCACGCCGAGGGCCAGCTTGGCGCCGGCGGTGTCCTCGGTGTCGATCACCGTCACCACCATCCCGCGCTCGCGCAGGATGGCGATGTAGTCGCCGCAGCAGCCGCACCAGGGGGACTTGGTGACGGTCACCTGCAGGCCCGCCAGCGGGACCGCGGCGTGGGCGGGTTGGCCGCCCAGCAGCGCGGTGGCGGTCACCGCCAGCGCTAGCAGCGGGGTCAGTGTCAGTAGCCATCTCTTCACGTTGGTGCACCTAGCCTTCCTCGTCGCGGGCGGCCTGCGCCGCTCCCGCGCGTTAGCAACCGAGAAGCAACCTCTTCTGCGCGCGGCATCTCAGCCCCGCCGTCCGGGCGGCGGCTCCGCGGCGGTAACGCCGGCCGCCGACTCCACCGCGCTTGGCGCCTGCCGGTCGGGCTGGGCGCCGGGGGCGGTGCTGATGTCGTGGCGGGAGAAGTCGGGGAAGAGCGCGCGCAGGAGGCCAAGCGCCAGCAGCACCAGGGCGACGGTGCCAAGAAGCATCCATAGTCCGTGGGGTGCCATGTGCGTCAGCGGCGCGCTCATGTCGTCCACGGTAGCGGCCGGTTGTTTCGGTCGCTTAAGCGTCGTGTAAGGTCCGCGTAAAGTCGCGTTGGGCGGATTGGTGTCCCGGAAACGGGTGTTAGTTTGGTGGTCATGAGCCGCATCCTGGTGGTGGAGGACGACGCTGACGCCGCGCAGGTGGTGAGCGCCTACCTGACGCGCGAGGGTTACGCCGTCGAGGTGGCGCACGACGGCGCCGCCGGCCTGCAAGCGGCGCTTACGGCGCCGCCGGCCCTGGTGGTGCTCGACTGGATGCTGCCGGGCGTGGCCGGCCCCGAGTTCCTCACGGCGCTTAGGCGCGAGCAGCGCACGCCCGTCATCATGCTGACGGCCAGGAGCGAGGAGAGCGACCGGATCGTGGGGCTGGAGCTGGGCGCGGACGACTACGTGGTGAAGCCGTTCAGCCCGCGCGAGCTGGTGGCGCGCGTGCGGGCGGTGCTGAGGCGCAGCCAGGCGCGCGAGGTGGCGGAGGCGGACGAGGCGGTGGAGCACCGCGGCCTGCGCGTCGATCCGCTGCAGCGCCAGGCGAGCTTCGCGGGGCGCGAAGTGGAGCTGACCACGCTGGAGTTCGACCTGCTGTTCGCGCTGGCGCGCGCGCCGGGGCGGGTGTTCAGCCGCAATGACCTAATCGAGCGCGTGTGGGGCCCCGACTTCACCGGCGTCGACCGCGTGGTTGACGTGCACGTTTCAAACCTGCGCCAGAAGCTCGCCAGCGTGGGCGCGGACGCCCTGCTGGTGACCGTGCGCGGCGTCGGCTACAAGGTGGCATGACTAGCCCGATGACCCGGCCGCCCCGCTCGAGCCTCTACTGGCGCCTGCTGCCCTCCTACCTGGTGGTGGTGGTGGTGGCGCTGGGCACGATGTTCCTGGCGGGCGAGGCGCTGGCGCCCTACTTCTTGCAGCGCCACGTGGACGCCATGATGGAGTCGCTGCACGCCCACGGCGACCAGACGCTCGACGCCATGGCCGACGACCTGGAGGCCGGCTTCCGGCGCGCCCTGACGCAGTCGCTCTTGTGGGCGCTGGTGGCGTCCGGGGCTGCCGCCACTATGGTTGGCCTTTACGTCACGCGGCGGGTGGTGCGGCCGCTGCGGGCGCTGACGCGCGCCAGCGGCCGCATCGCCGGCGGGCGCTACAGCCAGCGTCTGACGCAGCGGGCGCCGGGCGAGATCGGGGAGCTGGCGGCGGCGTTCAACACCATGGCGGCGACGCTGGAGAAGAGCGAGGAGCGGCGCGTGCAGCTCATGGCCGACGTGGCGCACGAGTTCCGCACGCCCCTGTCGAACCTGCGTGGCTACCTGGAGGGCCTCGAGGACGGGGTGTTCGCGCCCGAGGAGCTGGCGGCGCCGGCCCGGAGGCAGTTGCAGCGGCTGGAGCGTCTGGCGGACGACTTGAGCCTGCTGTCGCGCGTGGAGACCGGCCAGGTCGACCTGCACCCGGCGGAGGTGGCGGCCGTCACCCTGCTCGATGCCGTGGCGGAGGCGTTCCGGCCGCGCTTCGAGGCCAAGGACGTGACGCTGGAGGTGGCGGCCGCGCCCGACGTTCGCGTATGGGCCGACGCCGAGCGCAGCGGCCAGGTGCTCACCAACCTGGTGGCCAACGCCCTGCGCTTCACGCCTGCCGGGGGCCGGGTCAAGCTTGCGGTTTACGCGGTTGGCGAGGGGTGGGTGCGCTTCGAGGTCAGCGACACGGGCGGCGGCATCCCACAGGGGCAGCTCAGCCTGGTGTTCAACCGCTTCTACCGCGGCGACCAGGCGCGCGCCCAGCAGGAGGGCGGCGGCAGCGGCATCGGGCTCACGCTCGCCAAGCAGTTAGTGGAGCGCCAAGGCGGCGACATCGGCGTCAGCAGCCGCCTGGGGCAGGGCAGCACCTTCTGGTTCACGCTGCCGCGGGCGCCGGACGCGGGCTGAGCGCCGCTCCGCGTCCTGGGCGGCTTTACCGAAACCTTACACGGGCGTTATCGCCGGTTCACGCGCGCGCCCGAACATGCTCCTCGACAGGAGGAGCGCCATGACGCACCGCAAGACACTCTTCGCCGCGCTGCTCGCCGCCGCGCTGACCACCACCGCCCTCGCCAACCCCGACCACCACCCGCCCGGCACGACCACGCCCCCCGGCGCCGCCCCCATGGGGATGGGTGGCGCGATGATGGGCGCCGACGCGATGGGCGGCATGCACGGGCCCATGATGGGCCACATGCCAAGCGGCATGATGCGCCAGATGCACGAGATGATGGCCCAGATGCACGGGATGCCCGCCGGTCAGACGCCGGGCATGATGCACGGCGCCGCCGGCACGACAGAGCTGGGAGGCTTGGCTGGCGAGGAGTTCGAGGTGGCCTTCATGTCGATGATGATCGCCCACCACCAGGGCGCCATCGCCATGGCCGACTGGGTGCTCGAGCGCGGCGACGACCCCGAGGTGCTGGCCGCCGCGCGCGCTGTCAAGGCCGCCCAGGCGCCCGAGATCGAGCAGATGACCACCTGGCTGCGCGCGTGGTACGACGCCGAGGTCGACGGCGCCTCGGCGGCGACGATGGACGCCGAGATGAGCGGCATGATGACGGCCATGGCCGAAGGCCCAGACCCGGATGCCGCCTTCCTGACGGAGATGATCGCGCACCACCAGGGCGCCATCGACATGGCCCAGCTCGCGCTCGAGCGCGCCACGCACGCGGAGCTGCGCGACCTGGCGCGCGACGTCATCGTCACGCAAGCCGGCGAGGTGCACCAATACCAGGCGTGGCTGGCCGACTCCGCCGACTGAAGCCAGGGGCGTGTCCGGTCGCGGCGCGCTAGCGGCCGACCCGCCCCCACTCCTCTAGCCCGCCCGCTGCCCGTACGGCCGCTGCGGCCGCCATCCCACCGAACGAGGTTGAAGACATTGTCCCGAAAGCCCAAGCAACGCCGCCGCCCGCGCCCATCCACCATCGCCCTCGCATCGGGCGTCGTCATCGTGGTGATGTTCGCCGTCTACGCCCGCCTGAGCGGCGGCGACGCCGGTCCGCTCACCTACCCGACCTACACCGCGGAGCAGATCGCCCAGGGCGAGCAGTACTACCAGGCCAACTGCGCCACCTGCCACGGCGCCACCGGCGCCGGCAACTCGCGCGCCGGCATCCCCGCGCTGGACGGCAGCATGCACGCCTGGCACCACCCCGACTCGCAGATCGCCGCCATGATCCGGCAGGGCGGCTTCATGATGCCAGCCGTCGGCCCCGACTGGAGCGACGAGCAGATCACCGCGGTCACGGCCTACATCAAGGAGTGGTGGACGCCCCAACAGCGCGCCGCGCAGGCGCGCCTGGGAGGTACGCCCTAGCCGTCCGTCAGGCACCAGCCGAGCGAGCAGGCGCCACCCGCGGGCGCGCCACTTCATGCGGTCGCTCAGGTGGGGAGGGCGGCCAGCAGCTCCTGGCACGCCTGCTCGCACGCGCGGCACGCGGCGGCGCAGACGCGGCAGTGCTCCATGTGGCCGGCGTGCCGCTCGCACTCCGCGCCACACGCCCTACACGCCTGCACGCAGGCCTGCACCTGCGCGCGCAGGACGCTCCAGTCGGCCTCCGTCACGCGCGAGAGCATCTCGCCCGTCGCCTGGCACGCCGCGCGGCAGTCCTCGTTGAGGCGGATGCAGCGCACCAGGTCAGCCACGCTCGCCTCCCCGAGGCAGGCGTCGGCGCAGGTGGTGCAGGCTTGCGCGCAGGCGTAGCATTCGTCGACGCACTTCGCCAGCACGGAGAACTCGATCTGGGACTGGCGCGGGTGGGTCCGGAACATGTCGGCTGCTTGCGTCATGAGTTGCCTCCCGTCTAAACCTTAGGGGAGCCGTCAAGGAGGCCAGGTACGGCTGCGCGAGACAGAACTGGCGTGGGGAGGGCCACGGGCCCGCGCCCTAACTTAGACGTGCCGGCCCAGCCGGCCTTGGCCGTGAGTCCCGTCCAGGGCGCGGCATGCCCGTGGACCGGTCGCTTTCGATCGTTTCGGTCAGGCACGCAGTACCGAGGTGTTGGCTCGACGCGGGGGCGCGTCAACCGCAGGTGAAGCACGGGTGGTTCGGTGTTTCTTCTTGGTTTGCGCTCAGCGCTAATACCTTATATATTCAGGCATTCTTGGTGTATTTGGTTTGGAGGCGCAGTTGAAGATCGCCATCTCCTTCCTTGATGCCCAGCTCCGGCTTCACGAGGCGGTCGCCATCGACGACGTTGCGGGCCGCGACTTCATCGGGTACCACTCCATCCGCAAGATTCCCGCCTACAAGGGGCAGGGCCACCTTCCCGGCTTCTATTGGTTCAGCGGCATCAACCAGCTCGTGCCTTACGAGAGCCGGCTCGAGATGTTCACCCTGATGGGTTTCGATTTCGATGGCGGCGTGATAGGCGTTCTTGCTCAGCCGCTGATGCTTCATTTCGAGCGCGGCGGGCAGGCGTTCAGGCACGTGCCCGACTTCCTGGTGTGGCGAGAGGGTGGTGGTGTCACGGTGGTGGACGTAAAGCGCGCGGAGCAGGCTGGTGCGAGCCGCAACCGGCGGGCTTTCGAGAGCACGGAGGTCGCCTGCCAGCACCTCGGTTGGGGCTTCGAGGTGCGCACTGAGCCGGATGACACTCACCTTGCCAACATGAAGTGGTTGGCCGGGTACCGGCGCCGTCCTCCGCGCTTCGAGGCGGCGGCGCGCGAGCTGATCGGCTGCTGCGCCGATGGAGCGGTGTCCGTCCGCCACCTGCTCGCCGAGATGGAGCGGCCGCTGTTGGCGCGTCCAACGCTATTCCACCTCCTGTGGAAGAAGGTCCTGAGGTTCGACATGACAGCGGTCCTCGACGAGCGCTCGCTGGTCTACCTGTCTACTAGCGATGTGGCGGCATGAGGCAGCGAGCGAGGCTAGAGGCCGGCGTCAAGATCTGGTGGGATGGCCAACCGTGGACCGTCACCGGGTTATTCGCGGGCGAGATCGAGGTGCAGGATCTTCGCGGTAAGCGGGCGCGGATCCTGATGAGCGTGGTCACCGAGGCGCCCGACTTCAAGGTCCTGACGGGCGCAGATCCTGGGGTGGAGGGCGCGAGCCCCGTCTACTTGGATTCGGTGCCGCCGGAGCTTCTGCGGGCAGCCGAGGAGCTGGAACGGCAGCTCATGGAGGCGTTGACGGGGTACCAGCACGGTTCCCGGGCTCTGGCGCTCGAGCATGAGCCGCGTCCGCAGTATGACCCGGAGTTCACCACCGTGCGGCAGCGGACTACCGCCAAGGCGCGCGAGTTGGGGATCGGGTTCAGCACCCTCTGGCGCTACAAGCAGAAGTACGAGGAGCGCGGCCTGGCGGGCCTCGTGGACGAGCGCAAACTGGGCCCGTACAAGGACTTCCCGCGGGTGGACGACCGCGTCAAGCGGGCAATCGCGGCGGTGCTGGACGAGTTGACTGAGGAGTCGAACATCCCCAAGACGCAGTTGCGGCGGCGCACGAGGCGGAAGCTCAAGGACTTCTTCCCGGACGAGGCCGTCGAGTTGCCGTCCGAGAAGACGTTCAACAAGCTTGTCGACCGGATGGCGGCGGGGCGCGGCACCTTCGGGGCAGCCAAGGCGCGCCGCAGCATCGCCAACCGCCCTAGCAACCTCTACCGCTACTTCCAGGTGGTGCGTCCGGGCGAAGTCGTGCTGATCGACTCGACCCCCTTGGACGCGTTCGCTCTTGATCCGTTGACCTTCAAGTGGGTGCAGGTGCAGTTGACCATCGCCATGGACCTGTACACCAACTCGCTTCTGGCGTGGCGGTTCACGCCCGTCTCCACCAAGGGCGTGGACGCCGCGCTGTTGCTCTACGACGTGGTTAGGCCCAAGTTCATGCGTAACGGGTGGCCCGAGAACGCCCGCTGGTCCTACGTAGGCCTGCCGGAGGCCATCGTGGTCGAGCTGTTGGGCGACGAGGCTCAGGGCCTCGACGGGCAAGAGTTGGGCGGTCTGGCTGGGGTTCCGTTCCTCAACCCGGAAGCCGTGTGGGTGGACCGGGGGCGCGTGTTCATCTCGCGGGCGTTCCGGGACGCGTGCGTGCGGCTCGGGATAGACCTGCAGCTCGCCCGCCCCTACACCCCGACGGACAAGGCGCAGGTGGAGCGGCTGTTCCGCACCATCCGTGACAACTTCGTGGTGAACCTCAAGGGTTACAAGGGTCCGGACGTGTACGCCCGCGGCAAGGACGTCGAGAGCGAAGCGTTCTTCTTCATCGACGAGATCGAAGCCGAGTTCGCCGGCTGGGTCGCCACGTACTGGCAGAACCGCACCCACGACGGTCTCGAGATTCCCGACCTTCCCAAGATGGACCTGAGCCCCAACCGGATGTACGAGGAAGGGCTAATGCGGGCGGGCTTCACGTACGTGCTGCCAGATCCCAACCTCTACTTCGAGCTGCTGCCGACGGAGTGGCGCAAGATCCAGCATTACGGCATCGACCTGCGCGGCCTGCGTTACAACAGCGAGGTCCTTGACGAGTGGCGCGACGCGCCCTCGCCCTACCCGAACATCCGCGACGGCGCCTGGCCGATCCGCTACGACCCCCGCGACCTGTCCGAGGTGTTCTTCCACGATCCTACGCTGGACGAGTGGCATGCCATCCCCCGGCATGGCGCCTCCCCCGTCAACCGCCCCTTCAACGACGCCACCCTCAGCTACGCGAAGTCCTTGGTCATCGCGCGCGGTGGCGCCACGGCGGCGGACCGCCGCAGGGAGCTGAACCAGGCGCTCGACGACCTGCTGGATAGGATCGCGGCGCTGGAGGTCGAGGGTCGCAAGGAGCGCCGCCTTGCCGCCGTGCACGCCATGCGCACCATCGAGGCGCACGCGGAGCGGCGGCGAGCCGCGCCCCAGCCGCAGGTTGACAGCGTGATGGAGCCCGACGCGGAAGCCGACCTCGATGACCTCTTCGGCCCCGACGCACCCCTGCAGCCGGCGGGCTCGCCTGCCCCCGAGGACGCGGCCGTCCAGGGCTCCGGGGCCGCAGGCGAGCTCGATTATGAGCATGAGGAGCCCGCGAGCGAGCCCCGCAAGCGCCTCGCCGTGCTGGACCCCGATGACTTCACCGTGTAGCGGGGCGCGCCGCCCACGGGCGGCGCTGGGAGGGCGATGAACATAGCCGACGTGTTGGACGACATGCTTGCCAACTTCTCCGACCTGTTGGCTGAGGACGTCCCGTTCGCGCGGGAGAACCCCGAGAACTACGTGGCGTGGCGCGAGTTCGTTGCCAGGCCCGACGCGCAGAAGCCGCTCATGCCCTCCATGGGGGATTACCAGGCGATGAGCGACGCGGAGAAGGCCTCGTTCGACCTGGCGCGGAAGATGTACCACAACACCTTCGGGCCGCTCACCTCCCGCACCATGAAGAAGGTTCACGACCAGGTGATCCGCCTCGCGTGGGACAACCTCCGCACCGCTCCCGGGGCACGTCAGGGCGCGATCGTGGACGGGCAAGCCACGCTCGGTAAGACCACTATCGTGCTGCACATGGGCCGCATCTACGAGGGGCTGGCGCAGCGCGCCTACGAGGGCAAGGGCCTGCACGGAACCCACGTCGAGTTCATTCCCGTGGTCTACAGCAGCGTTCCCTCGAGCACCACGCCCAAGAAGCTGCTGCAGTCACTGAACAAGTTCTACGGCAACCCTTTCGCGGATCGCGACTCCGAAGCTAAGCTGAAGAGCCGGCTCCACGACATCGCCGTGCAGTGCGGCACCAGCCTGTTCATCCTCGATGACATCCACAACCTGCACCGCGGCAACAAGAGCGCGGACAGCGTCAACGACCTCATCAAGGAACTCGCGAACCTGATCCCTGCGACGTTCGTTTACGCCGGTATCAACTGTGAGGACTCGGTCCTGCTGATGGACAGCCGCACCGGGGGAAAGGGGCGCTTCACCCAGACCCAGTACCGCTTCGCGCTGCACAAGGTCGAGCCGTTCAGGTACGACGTCCATCTGGCGGGCGAGTCGGAGTGGCTGGAGTTCCTCGCGAGCGTCGAAGAGCACCTGTGCCTGCTCGAGTACAGGCCCGGCTGGCTGGTGCAGCAGGAGCGCTACCTGTACCTCCGTACCGAAGGCGGCATCGGCAGCCTGATCCGGCTGGTGCGCGCCGCTGCCAACGCGGCGATCCGCAATGGCAGCGAAACCTTGACGCGGGCGGGCCTCGAGGACGTCCGGCTCGCGGAGGGCGCCGAACGCTACTACGCGGAGAAGAAGGCGGCCCTCGCGGCCATCACGGACTCCCCGGAAGCGGTCGCGCGCCTCCTCAACGCCACATGAACCCACTGCCACCCGCGCCTCCGCGGCACCCCATGCCGTTACCGCGTTCCCTTAGGCCGGTGGCGGGGGAGTGGTTCGCCAGTTATGTCGACCGCTTGGCTCACCACCTCGACGTTCCACTCATCACCCTCCTCCATCGCGTCGGGATTACGAGCACCGAGCGGATGAGCGACGTGCCGGCCGGCTACGGGGCGTACCTCGCTCCCGAAGCCCTGGCGGCTTTCGCGCGCGCCACGCATCTCACCACCCCACAAGCAAGGGGACTGCTTTTGGAGCGGTACCACGATGTCTGCCTCGACTTCAGCCCGCTCTACCGGGGCGAGGTGAAGCAGCTCGGGGCCCTCGGGCTTAGCGAGTGGGTGTACGCTTCCGGCTCGCACCTCTGTCCTGCGTGCATCGAGGAGGACGGCGGCGCGTGGCAGGTGGCGTGGAAACTGCCGTGGTCGTTCATGTGCGTGAAGCACTCGAACCTCCTGGCACCGGACTGTCCGAACTGCAAGCTGCGCTTCGCGGCCTGGCGGCGCGACGGTCAACTGCGACCCATGTTCGGAAGCCAAGTTCCCGAGCCCGGACTGTGCACGAACACCGGGCCCTCGAGCGGCAAGCGCGGCATTAGGGCGGGCCAGTGTAGGCACGACCTCAGGACGGTCGAGGTCGTACCAGTACAACCCGGGTCGGAGCTATCCCGGG
This sequence comes from Deinococcota bacterium, assembly GCA_963170125.1. GTDB lineage: Bacteria > Deinococcota > Deinococci > Deinococcales > Trueperaceae > JAAYYF01. The sequence continues at coordinate 80,299 of CAUJFI010000052.1, forward strand.
TACAGGCTCGGATCGACGAGATCTTGGAGACGGGCTCGGCGACGTTAGCGGGAGCCACGGTGGCGGCGCCAGAGTTCTTCCGCGTGTTGCGCGGGACGGTGGCGTTGATCATGTACGCGGCATCGGCCAAGGATGTGTCGAGCCTGATCGGCGAAACTGCGCCACGCGAGGTGAAAGAGAACCTGGAGCGCTGGTTCGACACGCGGGATGCGACCCTCGCTAGGTTGCAGCGGAGCAAGGAGGTCGCCGCCCAGGCCGGCGAGAAGCGACGCATCGCGCCGCAGAAGATGACCGCCTTCGCGCCAGCCGACCCCGCCCTGATGGGCGGGCTACTGTGCGCAGCCACCGCGTACCTCGATGCTGGATCGGTCATGGAGGCCGCTCACAGAATGGCGCCCCTGCTCGAGATGGGTAGCGCACGTGGCGGCAGGACCTCGAGCTTCATCACCCGGCTGGGATTGCCGCCGTTCTTCATGCAACTGTATTCGCTCACGTTCGACACCAAGCGCGAGTACCTGTTCGACCCACGTCGCCCCGCCCAGACGGGCTCCAAAGGCAGCTACGCGTTTGAACCGCGGCACATCCCCCAGCTCTTCTGCCGCGACGAATACGACTCCCGGTTCCGGAAGTTCTTCGAAGGCCTGGCTCTCAGGGAGGAGACCGTACGGCTAACCCTGTCAGTCCTTCTTGCGGAGCTGGTGGTCGACGGTTCGCGCGCGGAAGCCCTCAAAGCGCTCGGAGTAGAACGAGGCGCAGTTCGTGGCGGTGTCGATAAGGCCATCTTCCTGTTACGAGAACGGGGCGCTGCCCTGGAGGCGTTCGTTGAACTGCACGCCGTGGCCGAAGCACTGTCAGCGGGTGAGCAGTTAGTGGACTACGCTCAGCGCCGGACGCGCTTCGCCACCTTCACGTGCGTCCCGCCGGTGGACTGGGCCTTCATCGCCAAGCGGGCGAACATGAACCCTGGTCTAGCGGGCGGTCGAGACGAGTTTGCCGCAACGATGGCGTGGGAGCAGTTGACCGGTAGCGATTGGCGCGGCGCCCCTGCGTTGTGCTTCCGCGCAGGCAACGAAAGGGCCTCGCGCGAGACTTACCTCCGCTTCGCGAACTCCGCCACGGCAGAGTTCGCGGCCATGATGGCGCTTTACGGGCAGTACCTCGCTGACGGCGGTGAACTGGGCGGGTTCGTTTACTGGGCCAGCCCGGAGGTCCTGGAGCGTCACGGCTTGGAAGGAGGGTACGGGTTCGGGCCAGCGCACGTGCCGCAACTCTTCTGGCGGAAGCAGTACGAAGCTCACTTCGAACGCTTCTTCCAGGCACTCGGCGTATCTGCGCCAACCGGACGCGCCGCGGTCTCCGTGGCGCTACTCGAGCTCGTTCTCAGCATGCCGAGGGCCCAGATCGGCGCGCTGATCGGTATCGACGAACGAAACATCAGAGGCGGCGTTTCGGCAGCATTACAACGGGTACGGGCCGGTGAGCATGCGGCCGCCTTCGAGGAGCGCATCCTAGCCTCAGCGGCGGCATTGGGGCGCAACGAAGCGAAGGTGGACTTTTGGGAGCGCGGTGCTCGCCTTGCCAGCTTCACAAATATCCCCGAAGCCGAGTGGCGGAACATCTGCAAGCGCGCCGGCGTACACGTCGGCCGACAGAACGTACGCAGCGCACACGCTGCCGCCTGGATCTGGGCAGAGCTGATGCAGCAAGACGTACGTGACTCACCAGCGTTCAAGGCGCTGGTGCGAAACGCTCAACAGGACTACGGTATCCATCAGAAGTTCGTTCGCGAGCAGGTCCCGATCATGAAAGGCACGCTCCTGGAGTACGGCGAGTCCCTTCTCCACCCTTAAAATGTGGATGATGTCTGGATGACGACGGCTGCAAGGCCGCCCCGATCGCTGCTTCCTCATGTTTCACGGCGAAGCAAAGAATGGCCTGTTGTTTCGCGTGCCCGGGAACCGCTTGCGTTCGCGGGCGTGGATTGGTCGGGTGCCTTCGAGAGTAGGAAATCCTCACTTCGAGTTCCGGGTTGTGCTCTCAGATCAACTTCCCGGCTCGCCTGGGCTACCGTGTTCATCGCTTGTCTGTTCTAAGTTCTAGCGTCATGTCTACAGCTGGTCAAGGACGCCATCGCCGCCGGTGCCACAGCCGAGGGCGACGACATCGGGTCTACTCGGGCCGCCGACGAGCCTGAGGAAGGTCGGGCGTTCGGTGGCGTCGGTGGGGTTGTCGGGACCCTGCCGGTGCTCGAGGTAGACGCGGGCTACGCCCTCGCGGTCGCAGGACTCGTGAGCGTCTGACATCGGGAGGCCTAGGCAGTGATCACGATGATCGGGCACATCCGGTGGCCGATCGTCTCCAAGGGTCCGTCGCAACCCGCTCGATCTAGTCGCTGCCGAGGCGGTCTTGTGTAGCCCTCACCCCCCGAAATCGATCCGCATGACGACCCGCCCAGGCGTCGGCCTACCCACCTCCCTGAGCCCGGCGGAAGCGAAGATGCTCGGCGTTCCCACGAACAGCGGGCCGGCGGGCTGCCTGGCGCCCGGGGTCGTGTGCCGCGCGTAGCCTTCGACGGCGCTGGCGCCGCGGGCTCGCGCGTACTCCACCGCGGCGCGCGCCAAGGCCCGGCTCACGCCCTGGTTGCGGAAGCCGTGGCGCGTCACGAAGCAGGTGATGGCCCAGACGCTAGCGTCAGACTTGACCTCGTCGCGGCCGGCCCAAGGCACGCGCGCCGTCTGCAGGCGGGGGTAGGCCGTACGCGGCTCGACGGCGCACCAGCCGACGGGCTCGTCGCCCAGGTAGGCGACCAGGCCGGTGGTGTGCGCGGCCTCCGGGTGGCCGCAGGCGGTCTGGCGCCTCAGGTCGGCGGTTCGTTCGGCACGCGGCGTTGACCGCCACGCCGTGCGCGGCAGCTTGAACCATTGACACTGGCAGCCGGATGCGTCCCCGCCCTCGGTGAAGACCGTCTGCAGGTCCTCCCAAGACGCCTCGTTGGCCGGCCGGACGGTCACGGCCGCGTCGTCGGTGGTCGTCGGATCCGTAGGTGGCTTACGCTTCGTCGTGGACATGGCACAACCTAGCACCGCCGAGGGCGCCGTGCGCGACCGAAGGCACTGCCCGCTGTAACGGGTGAGCCGGTCACGCCTCACAGCTTCAATCGGCCAGTGGAGCCTTGCCATCACGCATCGTCGCCCACTGCGGCAGCAGCCCCGGCAGCGTCGTGGTCACGAAGTAGGCGGCGCCGGCGGTCAGCAGCGAGTTGACCAGCCCGAAGGCCGTCACCAACGATCCGCCCACCAGGCCGCCGAACGGGATGCCCGCCCAGGAGATCGACGTCCCGAGCCCACGCACGGTGCCGAGCATGTTCCGTGGGATGCGCTCGAACTGCAGCGCGCCGATGATCGGGTTCAGGAAGCCGCTGCCCACGCCGGCTATCAGGTAAGTGGCGAGGATGGCGGGGACGCCGGCTCCGAGGGCCAGCACGAAGAAGCGCGGCGCGCCGGCGAGGATGAAACCCACCAAGTACACGAGCCGGCGGGGGAGCCGGTGGCCCCACGCGGCCGCGACGAGGCTCGAAGCTATCGAGGCGCCGCTGAGCACCGCGGCGAGCAGGCCGAGGAACTCGGGGCCGAGGCCGCGGTCCATGACCCACAGCGGCAGGAGGATCGAGAACATGGCCCCGTCGAGCAGGTTGGTGATCGCGACCATGCCGTAGATCGCCAGGAGCAGCGAGTCGCTGCGGATGAAGTCGAACCCGTGCTTGAGCCGCGCGAAGTATCCGGCCTCTGGGGTGGTGCCGCCTTCGCTCCTGGAGTCGGGCAGCCCGGCGGCCGTGACGCAGGCGCTCACGGCGGCGAGGACGGCCGTGACGGCGAGGGTCCCGGAGCCGCCCCAGATGCCGATCAAGACTCCGCCGATGGCGGGCCCCAACGTGGACGCCGTTCGCTCGACGGTGGCTATCAGCCCCGTCGTCCGCTCGAGCGGGACCCCGGCACGGCCGGTCACGTCGGGAACGAACACGCCCTTGGCGGAGTTGGCCGGCCCCTCCGCGGCGCCCGCGAGCGCGAGCAGCAGCATCAGGAGGGGCAGGCTCAGCAGGTCCGACGCATGCAGCAGCGGTATCGCCCCCATCGCGAGCGCGACGAGCACATCGCCCAGGACGCTGATCCGCTTGGGTCCGACGCGGTCGATCAGCGGGCCAGAGAGGGCCTGGGCCAGCACGTACGGCGCCATCTGCGCGAAGACCACCATGCCGGTCTGCAGGGCGTTGCCGGTCGTGCTGAGCACGAACCAGGGGACCGCCAGCGACGCCAGCCGGGTGCCGGTCCACGCCAGGCCGTTCGCAGCGAGAAGCGTGGTCAGGGCGCGCCAGCGGTGAGGCACAGGATCGCTCGCCTGCAGCGGGGTAGGCACGTAGCGTTCAGCCTACCCGACTGGCCGGTACCGTGAGCCTGCTACCCGGTCCAGTGGACCCGCTACCGCGTGCCACGCAACTGCGGGTGCGGCGCGTCGCGGGGGCCGGGTCTCGGCATGCGCAGAGCACCGGGTGAGGGTCGGCGCCAGTAGCTCGGCGCCTCAGGGCAGGAGGTACCGCCAGCCGTCGGCCAGGAACTTCTCCTTGGCGAGGGCCTCGGCCTGCGCCAGCTCGGCAGGCGTGATCTCGTCCTCCCTTAGCCCGCGAAGACCGGCGAAGGTCTCCACGAGCCGATCGATCACGACTTGGCGCGGCAGCTGCGTCTGCTGCCTGAGAGGGGCCACGCGCTTGTTGGCGCTCACGCTGCCCTTGTCTGAGAGCTTCTCCCGGCCGATGCGCAGGACCTCGAGCATCTTCGCCGGGTTCATGTCGTACGCCATGGTCACGTGGTGCAGCACGGCCCCGCCCCGCCGCGTCTGGGCGGCCCCGCCGATCTTGCCGGCGACGGAGGAGATGTCGTTGATGGGCACGTACTCCGCCTCCACGCCGAGGGAGCGCAGGCCTTGGATTACCCACTCGTCCATGAAGGCGTAGGAGTCGATGAACGACATGCCCTTCACGAGGGAGTCGGGCGCGTAGATCGAGTAGGTGATGGTGTTCTGCGGCTCGATGAACATGGCCCCGCCGCCCGTGATGCGGCGCATGACGGCGATGTCGTGCCTAGCCGCGCCCTCCGGGTCTACCTCGTTGCGCACGGACTGGAAGCGTCCGAGGATGACGGCGTTGCTCGCCCACTCCCAGATCCGCAGCGTGGGCCGCCTATGCCGGGCGCCGACCTCGTAGGTGAGGACCTCGTCGAGCGCCATGTGGAGCTCGGGCGCTTGCGGGCCGGTGCGGATCAGCTGCCAGTCGAACTCGTTCCAGCGGTGGCGGAAGCGGGTGAAGCGGTCGGCCTCGACGCTCATAGGCGCTCCCGCGGGCTGTCGTCCGTCACGGCGCGCCGGACCGCCACCGCGACCCCGCGCGCGTCGAACCCCATCAGCATTGCTTC
>CAUJFI010000053.1 GCA_963170125.1 Deinococcota bacterium
GCACTTATTTGGTACCTCGGGTCAGGTCGGCTGCCTTTGCCGACCTGACCCGGAGTCGCGTGGTGCGAGGGCCGCCATGCGTAGGCCCCGGAAACCTAGGCGCCCCTCACGCCGGTATGGCCGCGGCCACCGTCGTGCCGCTGCCGCTCGACGACGAGACCTCTAGTCTGCCTCCGCGCGCCTCGACCCGCTCCCGCATCTGCTTGAGCCCGAGCCCACCGGCGCTCGTCACCCTGTCGCCCACCGCTATGGGATCGAAGCCGTGCCCGTCGTCGCTCACGGCCATGAACGCCATGCCGTCCTCACTGGTACCGAGCTTGACGCCCACCTCCGTGGCCCGCGCGTGCTTCGCCACGTTGTGCATGGCCTCCTGGAAGATCCTGAACAACACCGCCTCCTGCTTCACGCTCAAGGTCGGCAACTCCCCCACGTCCAGCTCGACCCGGATGTCGTTCTGCTGGCCGAAGTCGACTACGTACCGCTTGACCGTCTCGACGAAGCCGTAGCGCTCGAGGTCCACCGGCCGCAGCGCGAAGATGGAGCGCCTCAGCTCCTTGATCGTCTCGCGCACCGTCTCGCGTGCCTGCTCGAGGGCGGTGCTCGCCTTCGCCTGGTCCTTCGCCATCAGCTTGCCGGCCAGGTCGAGCTTCAGGAGCGTGAACGCCAGCAGCTGCGCCACCCCGTCATGGATCTCGCGCGCGATGCGGGCGCGCTCCTCGACGATGGCGAGCTCCTCGGACTGGATGTAGGCGGTCGCGTTCCCGACGGCCAGGCTCACCTGCGAGGCGAGGAGCCCGAGGAACGGGATAGCGTCGCGGTCGAAATGCTCCTCGTCCGGGTGTGAGAGGACGATGACCCCGAGAAGACGGTCGTCGGCGGTCAGCGGGAGCAGGACGGCGCTGCCTGCGGCCTGCAGCAGCGGGCCGGCTGCCCCGCGGTCGGCGGCGCTGATGCGCTCGAGCACGGAGGGCTCGCGCTCGACCGCCACCCTGCCGACGATCCCCTCACCGAGCTTCCAGGAGACCGGGGCGGTCGGGCGGGCGATGCCGGCGCTGAAGCGCAGTTGGAGGCGCGCCTCCTCGTCGAGGAGGAACACCCCGCCGGCCCCGGCGGCCACCCGCGACATCATCTCGCCCAGAACGGTGCCGAGGAGCCGTTCCAGGTTCCCTTCCGCCCGAACGCTCCGGTCGACCTCCATGAGCGTCAGGATGTCGCGCATGCGCAGCCGCGTGGCCTCGGCCGCCGCGGCGAACTGCGCGGCCAGGATGTCGAACGCCTCGCGACTGCGGGCGTCCGGCTCCTCGGCGAAGTAAGCGTGCAACGACCCTTCCGAGCGGTCGCCCCAGGAGAGGGGCCGGCTGAGGACCACGAGCGGCCGTTCGATAACGCCGATGACCCTGCTCACCTGGGTCGGCCCTTCCTGCCCGGCTTCGGCCGAACGGAGCTGCCTGTCGCGCCGGAGCGCGTCGGCCTCCAGCTCGGGCGTGAGCCCGACCCCGTGCGAAGCGCCCAGCTCGGACGGCCCCACCACGAGGCACACTGCCAGCGCGCCGGTGACCTTCGCGACGCCGCGTGCCGCCGTCGCGACGGTCGCCTCGATGTCCGGAGCGGCCGCGTACCGCATGGTCACGTCCTGGATGGCGCCAAGGAGTTCGTGGCTCGACCTGAGCTCCTGGTAGAGCCGCGCCAGGTCGGCCTGCCCCTGCTCGTGCAGCCGGACCTCCCCGGCGATCCAGTTGAGGGTGGCGTACGTCGCGAGCGGGCCGATGATCCCGTAGAAGAGCATGGGCGCCCAGAACTCGAAGGCCGGGCCGCCGATGGGCACCACGAGGAGCTGATAGCCGATGACCACCCCGACGATGGCGAGCGGCAGCCAGAGGCGGGCGCTGCGCACCTGCCGCGACAGGGCGCTGCCCGGCACGCGCCCGAACAGGTGCTTCAGGAGCGCGGTCACTAGGGCTCCTCGCTACTCGGCGGGCGCTTGCCGGCTCCCGCCGGCGGCACGGGGTGGTGTCGCTGCATGAGCCGATTGTAGTCGGGTGGGAGCAGTGGACGGGCACGTCACTGCCCGAGCGGTAGAGGTGGCCCCACCAGGGCGCGGCGCAGCCACGTCACGTGCCCTCCCGCGTCCGGACCCTCGATGCGGCGCCCAAGGGCCTCGGCCGGCCATGGGCGCACGGTCGTCGCCGGGACCGGTCGCGAAGGTACACTCCGGCATGAGCGATGAGCTTCCCGCGGCCGAAAGCGCCGCTGCTGGAGACCGGGCCGAAGGGGCGCCCCCATACGACCTCGCGGAGTTGGCGGGCGATCAACCCGTCACCGTAGTGGAGCGCGGCGGGGTGCGTTACACGCTCCTCGGCACCGCACACGTCTCGAAGTCGAGCGCCGCCACCGTCACGCGGCTCGTCGAGAGCGGGCGCTTCGACTCCGTGGCGATCGAGCTGGACGCGGGCCGTTACCGTTCGCTCGCCGATCCGGACGCCTACTCGAAGATGGACCTCTTCAAGGTCCTGCGCGAGGGCAAGGCGGGCATGCTGGCCGTCAACCTGGCCCTGTCCGCCTTCCAGCAACGCATGGCCGAGCAGTTCGGCGTCGAGCCCGGGGCCGAGATGAAGGCCGCCATGCAGGCGGCGAAGGCCGCCAACCTCCCCTTGCTCCTCATCGATCGCGACATAGGCGTGACGCTCAGGCGCGTCTACGCGAACGTCCCCTGG
>CAUJFI010000054.1 GCA_963170125.1 Deinococcota bacterium
GGCGGCAAGGGGCTCGTCGTGCCCGTCCTCCGCAACTCCGAGCGGATGAGCTTCGCCGAGATCGAGAAGACGATCGCCGACTTCGGCGCCCGCGCGAAGCAGAACAACATCGGTCTCGACGAGCTGAAGGGCGGTACGTTCACGATCAGCAACGGCGGCGTCTACGGCTCGCTGTTGTCGACGCCGATCGTCAACCCGCCCCAGAGCGGCGTCCTCGGCATGCACGCCATCCAGGAGCGCCCGGTGGCGATCGACGGCCAGGTGGTGATCCGGCCGATGATGTACATCGCCCTGACGTACGACCATCGGCTCGTCGATGGCCGCGAGGCGGTGACGTTCCTGCGTCGGGTCAAGGCTTGCGTCGAGCAGCCGGTCCGCGTCCTGCTGGAGGTCTGACCGCCGTGCCTCGCCACGATCTCGTCGTCATCGGCGCCGGTCCCGGCGGCTACGTGGCTGCCATCCGCGCCGCCCAGCTCGGCCTCGACACCGCCTGTATCGAGCGGGAGCCGGCCCTCGGCGGCACCTGCCTGCGCGTGGGTTGCATCCCCAGCAAGGCGCTGCTCGAGGCCAGCGAGAAGTACGCTGAAGCGAAGCACCATTTCGCGCAGTTCGGCATCAAGGCCAGCGGCGTCGAGCTCGACCTCGCGGCGATGATGCGCCACAAGGACGAGACCGTGAGCGGCCTCACCCGCGGCGTGGCCGGCCTGTTCAAGAAGAACAAGGTCACTCGATACGAGGGCACCGGGCGCCTCGATGGGCCGGGGCGCGTCGTCGTTCAGAACGCCGACGGCGCCACGGCGCTCGAAGCGAAGCACGTGATCATCGCGACGGGCAGCGAGGTCGCCCCGCTCCGCGGCGTGGAGCTCGACTGGGAATACGTCGGCGGCAGCACGCAGGCGCTCGCCTTCCCCGAGGTCCCCAAGCACCTCGTCGTCATCGGCGGCGGCTACATCGGGCTCGAGATGGCGTCGGTCTGGGCGCGGCTCGGCGCGAAGGTCACGGTGCTCGAGTACCTCGACCGCATCCTCGCCGGCATGGACGCCGAGCTGGCGAAGCTGGCGCAACGCCTGCTCACGAAGCAGGGGCTCGACATCCGCCTGGGCGTCAAGGTCACCGGCGCCCGCCGCGACGACGGCGGCTGCGTCGTCGAGGTCGAGGGCGGAGAGCCGGTCCGCTGCGACCGCGTGCTGCTGGCGGTCGGCCGCCGTCCTTTCACCGAGGGGCTGGGCCTCGAGACGGTGGGCGTGAAGACGGACGAGCGCGGTCGCATCCCGGTCGACGCGTCGTTCGAGACCAGCGCCAAAGGCGTCTACGCGATCGGCGACGTCATCGCCGGACCGATGCTGGCGCACAAGGCCTCCGAAGAGGGTGTGGCCTGCGTCGAGAAGATCGTCACCGGCTACGGGCACGTGAACTACGATGCCATCCCGGGCGTCGTCTTCACGAATCCGGAGATCGCCGCGGTCGGCCGTACCGAGGAGCAGCTGCTCGCGGCGGGCGTGGCGTTCAAGAAGGGGCGCTTCCCCTTCTCCGCCATCGGCCGCGCCCGTGCCCTGGGGCAGACCGACGGGTTCGTCAAGATCCTGGCCGACGCGAAGACCGACCGCATCCTCGGCGTGCACATCATCGGGCCGCGGGCCGGTGATCTGATCGCCGAAGCGGTCGCCGCCATCGAGATGGGCGCCTCCGCCGAAGACGTGGCCCGTACGTCGCACACGCATCCCACGCTCGCCGAGGCAATGAAAGAGGCCGCGCTTGCGGTCGAGGGCCACCCCATCCACGCCTGATCGCGCTACCCTCTGGGGCGACACCTCGGAGGCCGGAGCATGCGCATCCCCGACGTCGCGGAGTCCACCCCCCTCGGCCGTATGCTGCCTCAGTCCGTGCGGCGCAGGCTCGAGAACCTCACCGACAACCTCAACACCGTGCTGGCGGTGCAGAACCCGCGAGTGATGGCGCAGATGGCGCCATCCGCCGTGCGCGGCCTCTTTCTGAAGGTGGGCCGACGCGGCGAGCCCGTCGCGATGCAGGCGGGGCACGCGGCGCTCTTCGACTTCGCCTATCCGTCGAACAGCCCCGAGATGCGGGCCCTCTACGCCAAGGCGAAGAAGCTCCAGTGGGACGCCGCCCGCGACGTCGACTGGTCGGTGTCGGTCGATCCGCACGACCCCGCGGTGCCGCTCTTGCCCGAGGACTTCATCGCCTGGGACGTCATCGCCAGGTACGCGCCCCGCGTCACGCCGGAGGACCGGCGCGACGTGATCCATGCGGTGTCCGCGTGGATGCTCAGCCAGTTCCTCCACGGCGAGCAGGGCGCACTCTTTGCCGCCGCCCAGGTCACCGAGGCCGTGCCTTCGATGGACGGCAAGCTGTACGGTGCCACGCAGGTCATGGACGAGGCGCGCCACGTCGAGGTGTTCCACCGGTACGTCACGACGAAGCTCGAGCGCCTCTACGACATCAACGACAACCTCTTCACGATCATCGACAGCCTCATGACCGACGGCCGCTGGGACATGAAGTTCCTCGGCATGCAGATCATGGTCGAGGGGCTGGCGCTCGGTGCCTTCGGCATGTTCCGCAAGGTCACGAAGGAGCCGCTGCTGGCCGACATTCTGCGACGCGTCATTCAGGACGAAGCGCGGCACGTCCACTACGGTGTGCTGGCCTTGCGCGAGCACTTCACGCAGCACCTGAGCGAACGGGAACGAAGGGAGCGGGAAGACTGGGCTTTCGAGGTGGCGGTGCTCATGCGCAACCGCTTTCTCGCTTTCGAGCTCTACGAGGAGCGCTTCGGCGCCTCGATGAACTGGGCCCAGTGGACCGAGGTGATGGAGCACTCGCCGGGGATGAATCTCTTCCGGACGCAGATGTTCAGCAGGCTCGTGCCGAACCTTCGTGACATCGGCCTGCTCACGCCCCGGATCATGCCGCACTACGAGCGCATGGGGCTCGCGCGCTACTTCGAGGGCCGCTCGGC
>CAUJFI010000055.1 GCA_963170125.1 Deinococcota bacterium
GTAGGCGGCAAGCACGACGACCACGCCGACGGCCAAGGACGCGACGAGCAGCCGGTAACGCCCGCGCGTCAGCATGTCGGCCCCGACGGCTATGAGGGCGACGGGCCAGTACGCCAACAGGTTGCCGAGGAAGCGCCAGACGGGGCCGAGGCCCAACCCCAGGTTGCCGGCGAGTATCACGACCCCGAGCGCGATCAGGGCCAGCGGCCACCAGCCGCCCCCACGCGGCGACGGTCTTCCACTCGGTTCGGTCACGTTGCGCTCACCCCTTCCGCGCCGCCTGCCATAGCGCCGCCACTCGGAGCCGCCCCACCCGGAGCGTGGCCGGCGCGCTCGAGCCATACGTCCAGGCTGCCGTCCAGCTCGACGACGTTGGCGAAGCCCCTGTTCCTCAAGGCGCTGGCGACCGCTGCCGCCCGCCCGCCGCCTTGGCAGTGGACCACGAGCCTGCGGCCGCGCGGCAGCTCCTGGAGCCGCGCCAACACGTTGCCGGCGGCGATCTGCCTGGCGCCCGGAAGATGTTTCGCGGCATGCTCGCTCGCCGTGCGCACGTCCAGCACGTCGGCACCCGCGAGCGCGTCACCGCCCTCGGGTCGCAAGAGCGGCAGGGGCGCAACCTCCAAGCCTTCCACGGAGGTCAGGTAGCCCCTCGCCCCGTCTATCCCGACGCGGGTCAGCCGCTCGCTCAGCGCCCGCGCATGCTCCGCGCCGGTGGCGAGGAGGACGATCTCGCGCGTCTCGACGTCGGGGTCGATGACCCACGCGGCGTACGTGGCGAAGGAAGCGCCACCCGGCACGGCCAGAGCGCCCGCGACGGAGCCGGAACGCTGCTCGGCGACCGTGCGCGTGTCCACCAGGACGAGGTCGCGGTTCACGCGGCCCCGCAGCTCGCCTGAAGAGAGGCGGCGCAGCGGTCCGCGGTCGCCGAGGACGGGCGGGCCGTCGCGGTTGACACGCTTCATGCGCCCGAAGTAGGTGGGGGCGTCCGGCTGGCCTTCGAGCAGGGCCGTCGTGAAGCCGGCCTCGTCGCCAGCCGCCAAGTACGGCGCCCACCAGGCGGTGAGGCGCTCGAAGCCCACCGTGCTGCTGGCCACCGCCCCGAGCGCCTTGCCGCACGCGCTCCCGGCGCCGTGGCCTGGCCAGACCTGCACGTGGTCGGGCAGGGTGAGGAAGCGGTCGCGGAGGCTGGCGAAGAGGCGCCGCGCACCCTCGAAGCGCGTGCCGGCGCCGCCCGCCACGGCGTCGAGCAGGTCGGGGCGACCGACGTCCCCGACGAACACGAAGTCGCCGCTGAGGAGGTGGGAGGGCAGCGCGGAGCGCGCGCCGTCGGTCACGAGGAGCGCGAGGTGTTCCGGCGTGTGGCCGGGCGTGTGGAGGGCCTCGAGCGTCACGTTGCCCACCCTGATGACGCTCCCGTGCGTGAGCCCGCGGTGGTCGAAGGCGTAACGCCAGTCGGGGCCGCCCTCGTCGGAGAGGTAGAGCTCCGCCCCGGCGGCCGCGGCCAGCTCCCGGGCACCCGACACGTAATCGGCGTGGATGTGGGTGTCGGTGACGGCGACGATGCGCAGGCCCTCGGCCGCGGCCGCCTCGAGGTAGACCCGGACGTCGCGCCGCGGGTCTACGACGACCGCCTGGCCGCTGGCCTGGCAGCCGATCAGGTAGCTGCCCTGGGCGAGGTCGTGATCGTAGAACTGTTGGAAGTACACTTCCGCCCCTCTCGAGCCGCGCCGCATGTCCGAACGGCCGTGGAACCCAGGTTAATGCCTGCCGGCGCGGCGCGGTGTGGGCGGCGCACCGTGCGGCCCGGGAGCGCAACGCGAGCGCCCGGCGCATCATGAGCGCAACGCGCCGTGGGCGCGGCGCCCACTCCCCCGAGAGTATGCGCCGAGTGCATAATGGTGCCATGCCAGGCTCGCCGGACGCCGATCAGCTCCTCACCCTCCTCGCCGTGGCCGAGGCGGGCAACGAGAGCGCAGCGGCGGAGCGCCTTGGCGTGGGCCAATCGTCCGTCAGCCGCAGACTGGCAGCTCTCCAGAAGCTCTCCGAGGCGCCGCTTACGCACCGGGCGGCGACGGGCACACGCCTGACGTCCGCCGGGGCCGCCCTGCTCGGACCGGCGCGCGCGCTGAAGGCAGCGTTGCTCGAAGCCGGGACCTTGATGGACCCGGCCGGCGGCGCCCTCGGCAAGGTCCGCTGCGGCGTCAGCCCGCACCTCGTCGCGCGCCTCGCGGGCGCGGCAGCGACCTCGCGCATAGAGGTCGAACTAGTGGAGGCCCACTCGGATGCCCTGGTGAACGCCGTGCGCCGCGGCGAGCTGCCGGCCGCCGTCACGTTGAGCGCGCCGGCCGGGGGCGAGCCGGGCCTGCGCGTGCTGCGCGCCGGCGAGGAGCGGCTCGTGCTCGCGGCGCTGCCCGGCGAGGGCGCGCTGCGCACTGGTCCCGCACGCTCGGGCACCGAGCCCGCGGGCCTCGCGCACGAGTCGTCGCGCGAGGCCGGCCCCCGAGACACCCGCAGCGGCACGGCGGCGCTCGGGCTCGTCAAGTGGCTCCTGCCGGCCGCGCCGAGCGTCGTCGGGGAACGCGCCCGGGCGCTGTTGCGCCGCGCCGGCCTCGCCGCCGCGGCGCAGACCCCCGTCCCCAGCCCTGGCGCCATGCGCGCCGCGGTGTTGGCCGGGGCGGGCGTCGGCGTCGCGCTGCGCTCCGAGCTCGCGGCGGAGGCGGCGGCGGGCTGGCTCGCCCTCGCGCCGCTCCCCTTCGGGGCGGAGGGCGACGACGTCGTGAGCGTCTGGCTCGTCGCCTCCGACTCGCTGGGCGAAGACCACGCCGAGAGCCTGACGGACCTGGTGGCGGAGGCCATGCGTGGCTGATGCCCCGGGCGCCTACCTTGGGCTCGACGCCGGCGGCTCGAGCACCCGTTGGCTCCTCGTGGGCGAGTCGGGCGACGAGCTGGCGCGCGGCAGCGGCGGGCCGATCTCGGCCATCCAGCTGCGCACGGACGAGCGGGAAGCCGCGCTGGAGCGACTGGCGGCGCTCCTTGCCGAGGTCGGCTCGACCGCGCGCCCGGTGCGCGTGGTCGCGGGCGTCACCGGGCTCGAGCCCGGCTCGCCCGACGCGCTGACGCTGGCCATGACGGCGGCGCAAGCGTTGGCGTTGCCGGAGCCGGCGGTGCGCGTCATGCCCGACATCCACGTCGCCTACCTCAGCGCCTTCGCCCCGGGGTCGGGGGTGCTCGTGTACGCGGGAACGGGGAGCATCGCGTTCCATCTGAGCGCCGGCGGCGTCGGCACCCGGGCGGGCGGGCACGGCTACCTGGTAGACGACGCCGGGGGCGGCTTCTGGATCGGCCGCGAGGCCCTCAAACGCGTGCTGCGCCGCGCCGACGAGCAGGGGGCCCCCGCCGGCGGGACGCTGGCCGGCGGGCTGTACGCCGCGCTCGGCGGTAGCGACTGGGACGCGATCCGCCGCGCCGTCTACGCAGGCGGCCGCGCGCGCGTGGCCGCCCTGACCAGGGTGGTCGCGCTGGCGGCGGCACGGGGCGACGACGACGCGCGCGCCGTACTGGCGGCGGCCGGCGCCGAGCTGGCGCGGTTGGCGCGCGTCGTGAGCGGTCGCCTCGGTGTCGCGCTGCCGGTGGTGCTGGCCGGGGGCGTAGCGCGCTGCGGCGCGCCGCTCACCTCGGCCATGGAGGAGGCGCTACCGTCGGGCACGCGCTTCTCGGTGAGCACGCGCGAGCCTGTCGAGGCCGCGGCCGCGCTGGCGCGGGAGCAGGCCGGGCTCTCTGGTTGAAGCGCGAGATCGAGCGGCGAGGCTCGACAGGACCCCGTCACCCCTCGAGGTAGGCGCGCAACGCGCCCTCGCCGCCCTTGAACGTGTGCGCCTTGACGCCGCCCTCGCGCAAGCGCTCCGCCACGTATGCGCTCCGCTGGCCCATCGGACAGAACGCGACGTAGACGCGCCCCGGCTCGAGGCTCCCGCCCGACAGGTCGCTCGGCACGGCGATGACCTCCGGCCAGTCCGGCACCCAGGTGCGCATGGCCTCGTCGCGGCAGTCGATGAGGACCGCCCCCTCGGGGAGGGCCGAGACGCGCAGGCCGTCATCGGTCGCGGCGACCACGAGGACCCCTTCGCCCTCGCGCATGGCGCGTAGCGGGATGCGGCTGTCGCCCCGCTCGACGCGGGCGAGCTCGGCGGCGAGCGCCGACTCGTCCATGCCCCCCTCCTGCCGCTCGAGCCTCTCCGCCCGGCTCGAGGTGGCCGGCCGCACGGGCGTGATGTTGCACTCCTCCACGGCCTTGGCGGAGAGCTCCGCCGTGCCGATGCGCTCGGCCAGCGCGATGATCTCCAGCTTGTCGTAGGCGATGAGCGGGCGCAGGACGGGCCGCGCCGCGGCCGCGTCGATGGTGCGCAGGTTGGAGAGCGTCTGCGACGACACCTGCCCGATGGCCTCGCCTGTCACCAGGGCGTCGACGCGGCGGCGCGACGTGCGCCTACCCCGCTGGCGCGGCCCCTCCTCGCCGGGTCCGGCGCCGGCGGACGCGTGGGCCTCGAGGGCGTCCGCCACGCCGTCGGCGGCCTTCACCATGAGGCGCTTGAGGCCGACCTGCCACAGGTTCGTGTCCAGGTGGCCACGCATCTCGCGCATGGCCGGCCGCAGGTCGACCACGTGCGCCTCGGGCCGCGAGCCGGAGCCCCACGTGTCCGACAGGCGCTTCGCCACCCGCAGCGCCAGGCGCTCCGACTCGAGGTCGCCGAGGCGGAAGTGCACGAAGTCCACCTCGACGCCGCGGCGCATCAGGGACCAGGCGGCGACGATCGAGTCGTAGCCGCCGGACAGGAGCGCGAGGGCGTGGCCGCCCGTGCCGAGCGGCAGACCGCCCGGGCCATGGTGGCGGCGGCTGAAGAAGAGCGCCTGGCGCTCGTCGACCTCGATCTCGACGGTCACTTCCGGGTGTGCGAGGTCGACCTTGGCGCCGGGGTTGAGGGCGGCGCCCAACTTGCGCTCCACGTCCATCGACCCGAACGCGTGCCTCCCGACCCGCTTGCAGCGCACGGCGTAGGTCCTGCCACGCACGCGCTCGGCGTAGAGCTCGGTGCCGAGGGCCACGATGGCGGCGAGGTCCGGCGCGGCCACCGCCTCGACGAACGAGAAGGTGCCGATGCCGAACACGCGCTCGAGGGCGCGGGTCGCCAGGGCGGTCGCGTCGACGGCACCCGCGGCGCCGGCGGCACCCGCGGTCGCCCGGTCGCCGAGGCCGGCCTCGTCGCCAACGGTGCCGGGTGCGGTGCCGAGCGCCACCTGGACCATGACGCGGTTGCCGCGCACGAAGGCGCGCGCCTCGAGACCGGAGCGCTGCAGGGCGTCCTTCACCGCCAGCCGCAGCTTGCGGAGGAACGTAGCGCGTGTCGTGCGCGACTTGATGGTCACCTCCGCGGTCGGGCGGATGGTCACGAACAGCTGGTCCATGGGTAGTTCCCTCATGATGATCGCCGTGGGCGCTACCGGAGTGCGCCGCGCCGCGGTCCTAAAGATAAGCCCCGCAAGGCCCCGCCGCCCGCCGGCGCGCCTTTCAGGTAGCGGCGAGCTCGTCCCAGCCGGCCACGCGGCCGCGCTCAAGCAGGTCGCCGAGCGCCTCGGCCGGGGCGGGGCGGCAGATGAGGAAGCCTTGCGCCTCCTCGCAACCGAGGGCGCGCACGGCGCGCCACTGCGCGAGCGTCTCGATGCCTTCGGCCACGACCCTGAGGCCCATGCTGTTGCCGAGCGTGACGATGGCGCGAACGATGGCCCCGTCGGCGTCTGGGTGAACGTCGGCGTGCGCGGTCGCCGGCACCTCCGTGACGTCCCTCAGCCCCCGCACGAACGCCCCATCTACCTTCAGTGCGTCGATCGGGAAGCTGCGCAGGTAGGCGAGGCTCGAGTACTCGACACCGAAGTCGTCCAGCGCGA
Source organism: Deinococcota bacterium (assembly GCA_963170125.1). Taxonomy (GTDB): domain Bacteria; phylum Deinococcota; class Deinococci; order Deinococcales; family Trueperaceae; genus JAAYYF01. The sequence continues at coordinate 5,944 of CAUJFI010000055.1, forward strand.
CCCGCACGCCCATCCGCTTGAGCGCGGAGAGTTTCCTGGCGCTGCCGACCACGTCGGTCATGGCCGCGCGCTCCACCACCTCGATCTCGAGGGCCGAGGGCGGCAGGCCGGCGGCGGCGAGGGCCGCTCCCACCTCGTCGACCAGCTCGGGGCGGGCCACCTGGCTCGCGCTCAGGTTCACGGCCACGCGCAGGTCGGTCAGCCCGGCGTCGCGCCAGGCGCGGAGCTGGCGCGTGGCGAGCTCCAGAACGCGACGGCCGAGCGGGTGGATGAGGTTCGTCCGCTCCGCCAGCGGGATGAAGTCGCCGGGCGGCACGAGGCCGCGCTCGCCGTCCCGCCAGCGCACGAGCGCCTCCAGGCAGACGATGCGGCCCGTCCGGATGTCGATGCGGGGCTGGTAGTGGAGCAGGATCTCGTCGCCCGCGAGCGCGCGCCGCAGCGCCTCCTCGAGCTGCATGCGGCTCGCCGACGCCATCTCCATGTCCGGCTCGAAGTAGCCGTAGTGCGCCTTGCCGCCCTGCTTGACGTGGTACATGGCTATGTCCGCGCGGCGCAGCAGGTTCTCCGGACCGTCGCTGTCCTGGGGGAAGAGGCTGATGCCGACGCTCGCCGTGACGTTCACGAGGTGGTCGCCCACGCGGAACAGCTCGCCCAAGGCCGCGGAGACGCGCCGCGCGAGCTCGTCCGCCTCGGCGCGCACGTCATGGCCGACGACGAGCAGCATGAACTCGTCGCCCCCGAGCCGCGCCAACGCCTGACCGGGCGCCAGGCAGCCGGTCAGGCGCTCCGCCACGGCCACCAGCACCCGGTCGCCCGCCCAATGACCGAGCGAGTCGTTGACGAGCTTGAGGTTGTCCAGGTCGAGGAAGAGCGCGGCCACCTCGCTCCCTCGCGCCTCCGCCGTGGTCACCGCCTGGGCGAGGAGCTCGCGGAACCGCTCCCGGTTGGGCAACCCCGTGAGCGAGTCCGTGAACGCCAGCCGCTCGAGGCGCTGCTCGAGCGAGGCGCGCTTGATGAGCTGCGCGGCGTAGCCGGCGTACACGCGCGCCGCCTCCACCGACTCGCTGGTGAACTCGTCCGTGGCGGTGAAGTTGTCGAGCGTCAGGAAGGCCGTCGCCCCCTTCTCGCTCATGAGCACGGGCACCACGAGCACGGACCGGATCTCGGACGCGCGCCCGTGACGTACGAGGAGCTCCCGCTCGCGAGGGCTCAGCTCGGGGTCCATCTCGGGGTTGACGACGATCTGCGGGTGCGCGTCGTCGACGGACACGCCGAAGCCGACGCCCCTTGGCGAGAAGCGGATGCCGCTCAGGTCGCGGAGGTCGTGACCGTTCGTGGCGGCCAGGGAGTAGTGCCCGTCCTCGCTCCTGAGGAGGAGCGACCCGGCCTGCGCGCCGGGGATGGAGCTCACCGCCTGGTCGAGCATGTGCTGGTAGAGGTCGGGGCCGTAAGCGGTGAGGATGCCCTGCTCCATCATGTGGATGATGCCGCGGCGGAACTCGGCCATGCGCCCGATGCTGCGCTCGCGCTCCTGGAGGTCCTCCAACCGGCGATGGTTGGTGACGGCGACCTCCGCCAGGTGGGCCGCCACCCGCACGAACGCGCGCTCCTCCTCCGTCGGCGCGCGCGGCTCCAGGTAGTAGACGGCGAACGTGCCGACGACCTGCCCCTCGGGGCTGAGCAGCGGCGTCGACCAGCAGGCCCGCAGGCCATGCGCCAGGGGCAGCTCGCTGTTGCCGACCCAACGTTCGTCCGTGGCTATGTCGGTGACCACGACCTCCTCGCCGTAGTAGGCCGCCGTGCCGCACGACCCGACGCTCGGCCCCACGCGGAGGCCGTTGATGTGCTCGTTGTAGCTGTCGGGCAGGCTCGGGGCGGCGCCGTGGTAGAGGCGCTCGCCGGAGCGGTCCGTGAGGAGGACCGAGGTGCGCACCCCTTCGAGCTGCTGCTCGAGGAAGAGCATTATCTCCTTCAGGACGGCGCTCCGATCGGCGCCGCGAGCGATCATCTCGAGGACCCGGCTCTGGGTCAGCTGCAGCAGCCGCGCCTTGTTCCCATCGTCGCGCCGGTCGTGTGAAGAACGGATGGTTTCCATGCGAGCGCCCGGGCCGGCCCCCGCCTCGGTTAGGACATTCTGGCAGACGGCCCCGCCCGCGCCTGTGGGCATTGCGTCATGCCGGCCGGAGAGTGGCGGGTCTCACACCCCGCTCTGGCGACCGCCGTGCTCGCCGGTGGGGGCCTAGCCCGTCCTTCCAGACCACGGTCGCGAGACCTTGCCCGCGACGACCGGCCAGCGCGCCCCGGTGGCGGAGGGCAGGACGTTGGGCTCGCCGTGCACGCAGAAGTAGCCCATGACCGCCATGGCGAGGGTCTCGCGGTCCTTGTCGTCGAAGCCGAGCTCCGCGAAGCCTCGCACGGGCGCGCTCATGGCGCGCCGCAAGCCCTCGAGCAGCGCCGGGTTCCGCGCGCCGCCGCCGGCCACGAGCACCTCGTCGACGCCGAGGGGGGTCAGGTGGTCTGCGAGCCCGTCGGCGACCGTCCTGACGGTCAGCTCGGCGAGCGTCGCCATGAGGTCGGGGAGGTCGGGGGCGCCGTCCGGCCAGCCGCGCGCCAGGGCGGCGTCGAGGTGGAAGTGCTCGCGGCCCGTGGTCTTGGGCGGCCGGAGCGCGAAGTACGGGTCCGCCAGCAGGCGCTCGAGCGCCAGGCCGTCCACCGTGCCGGCGAGCGCCAGGCGGCCGTCGCGGTCGAACGGCTCGCCTGCGAACCGCGCCGCCGCCTCGTTCAGCAAGCAGGTCGCGGGGCCCGTGTCGAACGCGAGCACCCCGTCGGGGTCGCCGCTCGCCGGCAGGTACGTGACGTTGGCGATGCCGCCAAGGTTGATCACGGCGCGGGAGACGCCGGGCGCGGCGTACAGGACGGAGTCGGGGAAGCTGACCAAGGGGGCGCCCTGGCCGCCGGCCGAGAAGTCGGACTGGCGGAAGTCCGAGACCGTGGTCACGCGGCAGCGCTCCGTGACGACCGTCGCCTCGCCGAGCTGCAGGGTGCTCTTCACGTGCCAGCCGCGCTCCGGCTCCACCCGCGGGATGTGGTAGACGGTCTGGCCGGAGAGCGCCACGAGGTCGACGCGGTCGCGCGCCTGGGCGGCCGCGACGACCTCGGCGTAGAACAGGCCGACTTCCTGGTGCAACTCGGTCAGGAGGATCACGTCGGAGCTCTCCGGCTTGAGCGCCGCGTGCAGGCGCGCGGCGAGCGCGTCGGGGTAGACGTGCGCGGCGCGGGCGATGACCTCCCATCGCAACGCGCCCCCCACGCGCTCGAGCCGCGCCGTGACGGTGTCCACGCCGTCGAGCGAGGTGCCGGACATGACCCCGACGACGGTGGTGGGCGGGAGGTCGGGCTTGTCATAGCGAGGGCTCACGCGCCGCCCTCCGCGAACGCCTCGGCGACCGCGGCGTGGACCGCGCGCCGCAGGCGCATCACACCTTCAGCCGAGCCGCGCCTCGGGTGCACGCGGTTCGTCAGGAGCACGACGACGCAGCCGCGGCCGGGGTCGATCACGACGCTCGTGCCCGTGAAGCCGGTGTGGCCGTAGGCGCTCTCAGAGGGGCCGGGGCCGAAAGGCCAGTCGGCTTCCGCGCAACGCCACAGGATGCCGCGGCGCGGGCCCTCGCCGCCGGAGCGGTCGCGGACCGCCGCGCGCAGCAGGTCGGCCTGCGCGAACGGCGCCTCGAGGCGCAACCACGCTTGGGCGTAGCGCGTGAGGTCGGCGGCGGTAGCGAAGAGGCCGGCGTGCCCAGACACGCCGCCGAGGGCGTCGGCGTTCTCGTCGTGGACCCGTCCGACGAGGAGACCGCGCAGGCCGTCGTCCTCCGTGGCGGCGACGTCGAGCGGCGCGGCGCCGGTCAGCGGCCCGTAGCCCGCCCCCGTCATGCCGAGCGGCCCGAAGACGATCTCCTGGGCGTACTCGTCGATGCGCTTGCCCGTCACGCGCTCGACGATGGCCGTGAGGACGATGACGCCGATGTCCGAGTAGAGGTGCGCGCCGGCCGGCTCCGTGAGGCTGGACTGCAGCGCGTTGGCCATGGCGACCCGCCGGTCGTCCGTGAGCGCGAAGAGGGGTCGCCACGCCGGCAGGCCGGAGCGGTGGAGCGCCAGGTCCTCCACGGTCACGCTGCCAAGCGAGGGCTCCTGCATCCAGCCGGCGTTGCTGAAGAAGCGGTCGACGCGGTCGCCCAGCGCTACCTCGTCGGCCTGCACGAGGCTCAGGAGGCTCGGCAGGCACGCGGTCACCTTCGTGACGGAGGCGAGGTCGTAGCGCGTGCTCGCGCCGACGGCCGCGCCGCCGTACGCGGCGGCGCCGCGCGCGACGAACGCGCCGTGGCCCTCGGGGCCCGCCACCTGCAGGACGGCGCCGGGCGTGACGCGCTCGGTGACGGCCCGCTCGAGGAGCGGGGCGCAGGCGGCGACGGCGCGCTCGGCCGCTGCGGTCGCGGCCGTGCCCGCGGTGGCGGACGCGGCTGCCCCGGGCGGCTCTGTCGGGTTTCGCTGCATGAGGAAGAGTAGCACCTGGCCACAGACTGGTCTAGCAATGGTACGGTAGTGGGCGTAGACGCTCACCACCACCGCCGCAGCGCGCGGCCCTGACCGGTTCGGCGACGACGCACGCCCGAGCCGGCGCAGGCTCACCGAAGCGTGATGGCGACGCGACACGGAAGGAAGGGAACATGCGCGCAGCAAGACTCCTCCTCATCGCCGCCGTGGCCTTCGTCGGCACGGCCTTCGCCCAGCAGGGAAGGCTCGAGGTCGCCATCGACACGGCGCCGGTCGGGCTCGACCCGCACATCGTCACGGCCTTCTCCTCGTTCGCCGTCATCGGCCAGATCTACGACGGCCTCCTCGAGGTCGACTCCGGCCTGGAGCTCGAGCCGGCCCTCGCCACGTCCTGGACCGTGTCCGACGACGGGCTCACGTACGTCTTCCAGCTCCGCAACGGCGTCAAGTTCCACAACGGCCGCCCGTTCTCGGCGGACGACGTCGTGTACTCGTTCGAGCGCATCATGAACCCGGAGACAGGTTCGCCCCAGGCGAGCCGCTTCAACGAGGTCGCCTCCGCCGTCGCCACCGGCACGCTCGAGGTGACGTTCACGCTCAACGTGCCCTTCGCGCCGTTCCTCTCGAACCTCACGAACCTGACGGTCGTGCCCCGCGAGGTCGTCGAGGCCAACGGCGGCAGCCTGCAGCAGGTGGCCGTCGGCACCGGTCCGTTCATGCTCAAGGAGATCGTCCCCGACACGTATGTGCTGCTCGCGGCGAACCCTGACTACTACCGCCCCGGCCAGCCCAAGGTCGCCGAGGTCCGCTACAACATCGTCCCCGAGGCCTCGACGCGCGCCGCCGGCATCCGGACCGGCACGTACCACATCATCCCGGACGTCGACCCGGCCACGGCCGAGACGCTCAAGAACGTCCGCGGCGTCACCCTCATGGGCGTCCAGGACCTCTCCTACACGCTCCTCGGCCTGAACGTCAGCCGCGCGCCGTTCAACGACCCGCGCGTGCGTGAGGCCATCAACTACGCCATCGACCGCGCCGAGCTCATCGACGCCGTGTACTTCGGCAACGCCGTCGAGGGCGGGCCCCTCAGCCCCGGCCTGGCCGCGTGGGCGACCGACACGTCCGACTTCGCCTGCTACGCCAGCAACCCGGACAAGGCGCGCGAGCTGCTCGCCGAGGCCGGTTACCCCGACGGCTTCCACGCCGGTCTCCTCACGTTCGGCACCATCCAGGTCGTCAGCGACGCCGCTCAGGTCCTGCAGGCGCAGCTGGCGCGGGTCGGCATCGTCCTCGACGTCAACGTTGCCGAGTTCGGCGCGTTCGTGCAGGCGTGGCGCAACTCCGACTTCGACACCTTCGTGAGCCTCAACGGCGGCTCGACCGACCCGGACGGCTACCTCCACCGCACCTTCGTGACGGGCGGCTCGACGAACGTCTTCAAGTTCTCCGACCCGGCCGTCGACCAGCTCCTGCAGCTCGGGCGCACCACGACGGCCTTCGGCGAGCGCGTCAACATCTACGACCACCTGCAGAAGCGCCTCGCGTGCACCGGCCCCATCAGCCACCTCGCTTACGGCACGCTCTTCAGCGCGGTGACGGACGCCGTGACCGGCTTCCAGCAGCTCCCCACCCGTGGCCTGCGCTACCTGCGGGAAGTGGAGCTCCGCTGAGGGCCTGACGCTTGTTCCAGTACACGGTCAGGCGCCTGCTCGACCTGGTGTTCGTGCTCCTCGGGGTATCGATCCTCGTCTTCCTGATGGTGAGGTTCATCCCCGGCGACGCGGTCGCCATCATGCTGGGCGCCAACACCGACATAACGCCTGAGCGCGTCGACGCGCTCAGGCGCCAGATCGGCCTGGACCTGCCCGTCTACGAGCAGTACTGGAACTGGTTGACCGGCGCCCTCAGGGGCGACCTCGGCACGTCCATCTGGACGGGCACGCCCGTCGGCCAGGAGATCCTCGCGCGGCTGCCGGCCACGTTCGAGATCACGCTCCTCGCCCTCGTCCTCGCCTTACTCCTGTCGTTCCCGCTCGGCGTGCTCGCCGCGCGGGCGCGCGGGACGGGCGGGGACGTGGTCGTCAGGGTCATCGCCATCGTCGGCCTCACGCTGCCGTCGTTCTGGGTAGGCGTGCTCCTCCTCTACTTCTTCTCCATCTACCTCCCCCGGTGGCCGGCCATCGGCTACGTGCCGTTCGGCGAGGACCCGCTCGGCAACCTGGCGCGCGTGGCGCTGCCGACGGTGGCCGTGAGCCTCCCCATGGTGGCCGGCCTCACGCGCATCCTGCGCTCCAGCCTCCTGGAGGTCCTCTCGAGCGACTACGTGCGCACGGCGCGCGCCAAGGGCGTGAGCGAGCGCGTCATGCTCTACAAGCACGCGCTGCGCAACGCCATGATCCCGATGATCACCGTCATCGGCGTGCAGCTCGGCTACCTGCTCTCCGGGGTCGTGGTCATCGAGCAGGTCTTCGCCATCCCGGGCGTCGGGCGCCTCATGGTCGGCGCCATCAACGAGCGCAACTACCCGCTCCTGCAGGGCGTCGTGCTCGTCGTGACCGGGGTGTTCGTGGTCGTCAACCTGCTCGTGGACCTGGCGTACGCGTGGATCGACCCGCGCGTGGAGTACTCGTGAACGCGAGGCGCTTCTTCGCGCGGCTATGGCGCAACCGGGTCGGCTTCATCGGCTTCGTCGTGGCCCTCGTCGTGGTGCTGGCGGCGGCCCTCGGTCCGCTGATCGCGCCGTACGACCCCCTCGCCCAGGCGATCCGCGAGCGGTTCCAGGGGCCGTCGGGAACGCACCTGCTCGGCACCGACAACTTCGGTCGCGACACGCTCTCGCGCATCCTCCACGGCTACCGCACGAGCGTCCTCGTCAGCCTCGGCGCGGTGTTCATCGCCACCATCGTCGGGGGCGGGCTCGGCCTCCTCGCCGCCTACTGGGGCGGCTGGCGCGACCGCCTCATCATGCGCTTCATGGACGTGCTCCTCGCCTTCCCCATCATCCTCCTGGCCATCGCGGTGCTGGCGGTCCTCGGTCCCGGGAGCTTCAACACGGGCCTGGCCATCGGCATCGTCTACACGCCCGTCTTCGCGCGGCTCGCGCGCGGACCGGCCCTGACGGTCCTGAGCTGGGACTACGTTGCCGCCGCTCGCGCCCTCGGCGGCGGGGCGCTACGCGTGCTCGGCAAACACGTGACGCCGAACGTGATGGCCCCCATCCTCGTGCAGGTGACGCTCTCGCTCTCCACGGCCATCCTCGTCGAGGCGTCGCTCAGCTTCCTCGGCCTCGGCACGCAGCCGCCCACGCCTTCGCTCGGGCTCATGCTCTCGGAGAGCCGCGGCACCATGCTCCTCTCCCCGTGGGTGTCGGTGTTCTCCGGTCTCGCCATCCTCCTCGCCTCGTTCGGGTTCAACCTCTTCGGCGACGGTCTGCGCGACCTGCTCGACCCGAAGCTGGCGCGCAGGCGATGAGCGCCGCCGAGCCGCAGCGCGAAGCCGGTGCGCCGGCGACCAGTGCCGCCGAGCCCCTGCTGCAGGTGCGCGACCTGCGCGTGACGCTGGATACGCCGCGCGGCCGGGCCGACGCGCTGCGCGGCGTGTCGTTCACGCTGCGTCGGGGCGACACGGTGGGTTTGATCGGCGAATCGGGTTGCGGCAAGTCGCTCACCGGGCTGGCGCTGATGGGCCTGCTGCCCGAAGGTGCGGAGGTCGCGGGATCGATGCGCTTCGACGGCCGCGAGATGGTCGGGCTGGCCGAGGACGAGTGGTGCCGGCTGCGCGGCGATCGGATGTCCATGGTGTTCCAGGAGCCGATGACCGCGCTGTACCCGCTGAATCCGGACGGCCGGCAGATCGCCGAACCGCTGCTGCTGCACCTGCGTATGGACTCGCGCGCGGCACGGGCCGAGGCGTTGCGCCTGCTCGAACGCGTGCGCATGCCGCAGGCGGCGCGGCGACTCGACGCGTGGCCGCACCAGCTCTCGGGCGGGCAGCGCCAGCGCGTGCTGATCGCCATTGCGCTCGCCTGCAACCCGGCGCTGCTGGTGGCCGACGAACCGACCACCGCGCTGGACGCGACGCTGCAGCGCGAGGTGCTGCAACTGATCGGCGGGCTGGTGCACGAGTGCGGCATGGCGCTGCTGCTGATCAGCCACGACCTCGGCGTGATGGCCGAGAACGTCGATCGCACGATGGTGATGTACGGCGGCACCGTGGTCGAGGCCGGCCCCACCGCCGGCGTGTTCGCCCGCCTGGCGCATCCGTACACGCGCGGCCTGTTCGCGGCGCGCCCGAGGCTTGGGCTGCCTCGCGGCACGCGGCTTCCCACCATCCCGGGGCGCGTCCCCGAACTGGCCGACCTGCCGCACGGCTGTCCGTTCGCCGACCGCTGCGACCGGGTGACGCCGGAGTGCCGCGCCGCCCCGCCTGCGCCGGTGCCGGTGGCGGGCGACGACGATCACGTTGCACGCTGCATCCACCTTGACGCCAGCATGGCGCCAACGCGCCGCGACGAGGCCGACGCATGACTCCGCTGCTCCAGGTGGAGAGGCTGGGCAAGCAATACCGGCTGCCGCGCCAGCGGCTGCTCGGCGCCGCGCACTACGTGCAGGCGCTGGACGAAGTGAGCTTCACGCTCCAGGCCGGCCGCAGCCTGGGCGTGGTCGGTGAATCAGGCTCGGGCAAGAGCACGCTGGCGCGCCTGGTGACGGCGCTCGAGACGCCGACCTCGGGCATCGTGCGCTTCGAGGGCCGCGACCTGCACGCGTTGCCCGCCGGCGAGCTGCGCCGCGCACGCGCCGGTTTCCAGATGGTGTTCCAGGATCCGTTCGGCTCGCTCGATCCGCGGCAGACCGTGGCGCGCATCGTCGGCGAGCCCATGGAGGCGCAAGCCCGCTCGAGCGCCGTCGAACGGCGGGAACGCGCGGGCGAGATGCTGGCTGCCGTCGGCCTGCGAACGGCCGACCTGGACAAGTACCCGCACGAGTTCAGCGGTGGCCAGCGCCAGCGAATCGCGATCGCCCGCGCACTGGTCACCCAACCCCTGCTCATCGTCGCCGACGAACCCGTCAGCGCGCTCGACGTCAGCGTCCAGGCCCAGGTGCTCAACCTGATGCAGGACCTGCAGGAGCGCTTCGGACTGAGTTACCTGTTCATCAGCCACGACCCCGCGGTGGTGGACCTCGTGTGCGACGACGTCATCGTGCTGTACCAGGGGCGCGTCGTCGAAAGCGGTCCTGCCGACCGGCTGTTGCGCGACCCGGAACATGACTACACTCGTCGTCTGCTCGCGGCGGCTGCCGGCGCCGTGCCGCATCCGACCCGCTCCTGAACGATCGCGGCGGCCGCGGCGGGTCGTCGCCATCGTCCGAACCCAATGTCCGGGCCCGACGCCCGAGGAGTGTCCACGATGATCACGATGCATCGCCGTTTCGCCCTGTTGCTGCCGGCAGCGATTGCCGCGGCGCTGGCCGTCGGGCCGATCGCCGCACCGGCGCAGTCGGGCATGGCCAGCGCCGCGCTGGCGCTGGT
>CAUJFI010000056.1 GCA_963170125.1 Deinococcota bacterium
TGTGGCGCCTCCTCAGCCAACAACGCACGGTGGTACAGACCAAGGTTGACCCCAACTTCGGCTCCGGCGGCTTCGGGCGCGGGACGGTCTGGGGCGGCGGTGCCGCGCCCCCGACGACCCCCGGCCCCGTGATAGACGTCATCGGCAGCGTGCTCGAGGGCATCTTCGGGTCTGGCGGCGGCGCGGGCGGTTCGTCGCGGGGCGGCTCCGGCGGCTTCGGGGGCTCCTCGCGCGGTGGCTCCGGCGGCTTCGGGGGCGGGTTCGGCGGCGGCTCGCGCGGTGGCTCCGGCGGCTTCGGCGGCGGCTCAAAGGGCGGCGGCTCGCGACCGAGCGGCGGGAGCATGCCGCGCGGAGGCGGCTTCAAGACGGGCGGCAAGTTCTGAGCGGCGGCCGGCCACACGACGCGAGGCGCAAGGCGGGCTCGCCGCCAGGGACCGTCGTCTACACCGGGCGGGAACGTCTGGACGGGGCCAAGCTGCGCTTGCTCACGTTCACCGAGCAGGAGCTGACCGAGCGCGACGTCGGGCGCACCGACGAGCTGCCGCAGCTGATCGCCACGCCGGGCGTCCATTGGCTGAACGTCATCGGCGTCCACGACACGCGGCTGCTCGAGGCCCTCGGCACCACCCTGCGGCTGCACCCGCTCACCGTCGAGGACCTGGCGAGCCTCGGGCAGCGGCCCAAGGTGGAGGAGTACGAGGACTACCTCTTCATGGTCGCCCGCATGCTCCGACCTTCGGCCACCGGCGGCGCGCTGCGCAGCGAGCAGTTCTCCCTGGTGCTCCGCACTGGGCTGCTCGTGACGTTCCAGGAGGCTGACGGCGACCCGTTCGGCCCACTACGCGAGCGGCTGCGGCAAGGCCGGTCGCGCGGGCGCAGTATGGGCGCCGACTACCTCGCCTACGCCCTGATCGACCTCGTCGTCGACCAGTACTTCGCGGTCCTGGAGGGTTACGGCGACGAGCTGGAGGTCATGGAGGAGGAGGTGCTCGACAGCCCCGCGCGCGCTCAGATGGAGCGCGTCAACCGCCTCAAGCGCGACCTGCTCGTGGTCCGTCGAGCCGCCTGGCCCTTGCGCGACGCCCTGGCGTCGCTACTACGCACGGAGCCGGTCTACTTCACCCGCGCCGTCAAGGACTATGTGCGCGATGCGCACGACCACGCCGTACAGGTCGTCGACGCGGTGGAGACGCAGCGCGAGCTCGTCACGGGCATCCACGACCTCTACCTGACGACACTCAACGTGCGGATGAACGACGTCATGAAGGTGCTCACCATCATCGCGACGATCTTCATCCCGCTAACTTTCCTGGCCGGGATCTTCGGCATGAACTTCGACCACATGCCTGAGTACCACTGGCGCTGGGCCTACCCGGCGCTCTGGCTCGTCATGCTCGGCATCGCCGCGGGGATGATCGTCTACTTCAAGCGTCGCGGCTGGTTCTAGGACCGGGTCGTCGCCTGGGCCCGCCGGGAACGGCCGGCCGAGGAGAGTGCCCGGCGCGCCACGCCGCGCACGGACGTCAGCGACCCGCCTTCTCCCGCAGCGCCTCGATCAAGGGCCGCAACACGTCGGCCTTGAGCTTCAGGGCCGCCCTGTTCACGACGAGCCGCGCGGACGACTCCGTGATGACATCGACTTCCTCGAGGCCGTTGGCTCGCAGCGTCGCCCCGGTCTGGACCACGTCCACCACGGCGTCAGCCAACCCGGATAGACAGGCGAGCTCCACGTTGCCGGAGAGCTCGACGACCTCAGCCGGGCTGCCGAGCCGCCCCAGGTACTCGGCGGTCACGCGCGGGTACTTGCTCGCGACGCGCCGCACTGGACCCTTGGCGCCCACCCGCCTGATCAGCGAGAGCCTGCACGCGGCGAACCCGAGGTCGACGGGCGCGTAGAGCGCGCTGCCGTGCTCGAGGAGCACGTCGCGACCGACCACGCCCGCGTCAGCGACCCCGAGCTCGACGTAGGTCGGCACGTCGGCGTTGCGCATGACCAAGACGGTGGCGTCGGCCCCGTCGTGCCGCAAGGCCCGTTCGTCCGCCGCGAGGTCGAGCGCGAGGCCAGCCGCGCGCAGGGCCGCGACCGCCTCCGCTAGGACCCGCCCCTTCGGCAGCGCCAGCACGAGTCGCAAGGGCTCGGATCGCATCACGCGCCCTCCCCACGCGGTCGCGCGTCCGCTGCACTCGCCGTCCGTTCCCCCATCAGCAGGCCCTCGAGCGCGCTTCTGCGCGCGGCGACGGCGGGACCACCCGTCCCGGTCGCCTGCACGTTCCCGCTCACGAGCAGGTACGGGATCCCGGCCTCGGCCGCCTCGCGCAGGGCGCCCTGTTCGTCGCCGGCCACGGCGCGCGCCACGCAGACGCCCGCCGCGCGCAAGACCCGCGCGGCGGGGTCGTCGAGCGCGAGGACCTCGGGCTTCGCTGGTGCCGACAGTGGGGCGGCGGCCGGGATGTCGCCCGTCGCCGCGCCTAGGAGGCGTTCCAACCCCATCGAGAACCCTGCGGCATAGGGCAACAGGGCGGCGTCGTAGCGGCCGCCGCCGAGCAGGGGCCGTCCGTAATCCGGCGTGAACGCGCGGAACGTCACGCCCGTGTAGTAGCTGAGGCGCCGCGCGAGGCCGAGGTCGAGCAGGAGCTCGCTCGCGTCCTCGAACTCGGCCAGCACGCCTTCCAGGCGGTC
>CAUJFI010000057.1 GCA_963170125.1 Deinococcota bacterium
CTGGATTGCCGGTTTGGCGCCACCCCCTCGCCGCCGTGTTAGCATCCCTTTCGCCCCACCGGCCCAACGCGGTGGCGACCCCCGAACCAGGTCAGGTCGGAAGAAGCAGCCTTAAGGGGTGATCGTCAGGTGCCGTTGGCAACCGGTGGGGCTTTCCTCTTCCCCACCCCTTCTTCAACTCTCGAGCCTCGCGCGTACCTCGGCCAGCAGCCCGTCGCTCGCGGCCTCGATCAGGTCGAGCACGTGCTCGAAGCCTTCCGGCCCGCCCACGTACGGGTCGGGCACCTCCACCTCGCGCACGCCGGGTGCGAACTCCAGGAGCAACCTCACCCGCGCCCGCTGCCCGTCGCCGGGCTCTGCCCCACCCAGCACGCGCACCGTGGCGTTGTAGTTGCCCTTGTCCATGACCAGCACGTAGTCGAAGCGCTCGGCGTCGTATGTGCTCAACTGGCGGGCGCGCAGGTTCTGCATGGCGTAACCGCGCCTCGCGGCGGCGGCCACCGAGCGCGGGTCCGGCGGGTCGCCCACGTGGTAGGCGTGTGTGCCGGCCGAGTCCACCTCGACCAGGTCCGCTAGGCCGGCCTCCGCCAGCTTGGCTCGGAACACTGCCTCCGCGGTGGGCGAGCGGCAGATGTTGCCCATGCAGACGAAGAGGATCGCCAGCTTGGTGTGGCGTGGTGTCTTAGCGGTAGCCACCATCGGCTGGATGCTAACCCTTAGCGCACCTGCACGTCCGAGCGGCTCGAGCAAGAAGCGTTCGTGGGCGCCTACCTGGCCGCCTGCCGCCAGCACCCGCGCCTGAGCGGCCAGCCGCTAGAGACGGAAGCCGACCTCACCGCCGCCCTGAAGCTCCTCACGAGGGAGGCTGAGGGCGTGGTGAACCGGACCGCGTCCCGGATCTTCCTCGCGACCGCCATCTCGCAGTACGGGGCCCTCGACTCCCTGATGGTCGCGGCGCTGCAGGCGCGAATGGTGTGGCAGATCGCCCACGTGTTCCAGCGGCGGCCGTCGCTGAAGCACCTCGGCTACCTCTACACGAACGTCTTCATGACCTCGCTGGTGGCCTCGAACCTTGAGAAGCTGAACGTCGCCGAGTACCTGCGGCCGGTCTTCGCCGGGATGGTCGGCCAAGGGTCGGTCGCCGTTCCCGGCGTGGCCGGCCTGGCGACGCGCTTCTCGAACGCCGTGTTCCAGGGCTCGGTGAACGCGTTCCTCACGCTGCGCCTCGGCATGGTCGCCGTCGCGTAGTCCAACACGACCGCCACCGCCCGCAGGGGCGTGATCTGGCGCTCCGCCGTCGTGCGGGCCGGGAGCCTGCTCATCAAGACTGTCGCCGTCGGCACGGCGGAGCTCTCCAAGGCGTTCGTCATCGCCGCGAAGGACCTCGTCGTGAACACGGCGGTGGACACGGGTCGCAAGGTCGCCGGGGGCGCGGTCGCACTTGGCACCGGCGCAGCGAACATCGGCCAGGCGATCGGCTCGGCTTCCGCCAACGCGGCGGCCGTCGCCGGGGCGGCGACCGTTGGCGCCGTCTTGACCGCTGGCGCCGCCACCGCGCAGGCCGGGAGCGTGGTGGGCAAAGCGACGGCGCAGGCGGCGAACGTCGTTGGCGCCACCACGGCTGACGCCGCCTCAGCAACTGGTGCGGCCGCGGCGGGGGCGGCGGCCGCTGTCGTCGCCACTACCAAGAGCGCCGCCACGGCCGCTTCCAAGGCGGGCGGCAAGGGGGTCGAGGCGGTCGCTGGCGCGGCGCGATCGTTGAAGCGGCGGTTGCGCAGGAGGAAGGGGGCAGACGAGGCCGGCGCCGATAAGCCCGCCAAGAGGAAGTGGCGGGTGCCGCGGGCGGCCAAGAAGTGAGGGCCCCTGGGCTGTTGCCTACTTGACCTTGGATAATGTCTAGGTATAGCTTAACAGGAAGCTCCCGATGTTCCATCATTCGGGCATATGCCCGTCACCCTCCTCTTCCTCTATCCCCTTCGCAGCGGTGCCGGCCGGCCCCAAGTCGTTGACGACCTGCTCGAGTTCAGCCGGAGCCGGAAGCAGGTGGCGGTGGACCAGGTGATCGAGATGCTGAAGGACTTGCAAGTGGCCGGGAAGGCGTGTCGGTACTTGAGGAAGTTGAAAGGCACCATGCTCTGGGAGCTGAAACCGGCCACCCGCGGCGGGCTGCGGGGTGGCACCAGGGTCTACCTGTCGTTCGGTCAGCAAGGTGAGGTGCTGCTACTGAACGCCGAGGTCAAGGCCGTGGGAGCCTCCTCCCCGAGCGTTTTCAAACTTGAGCAGGCCCACAGCATGCTCACCGCCTATCGCAGCGGAGACCGTCGCGTAGCCCCGTGGCGCCGCTGAGTTGAGTAAGGAGGACGAGAGATGACGGATTCAAGAACTGGCCAAGTCGACGGCGAGCGGGAGACCGAAGTAGAGATGACCGCCGGACTGCGTGAACTGCTGGCCCACTTCACGCCGGAGGAGATAGAGACAGGAGCCGTTCGTTTCGATATCCCCCCGGATAGCTACATGGTCATCGAGGACATCCAGCAGCTGCAGGATGCCCTCATGACCGCGGGTCTTGAAGACTCCATCGGCGAAGCCCTACGCACCATGCGCGAACGCCACGAGTTCAGCCTGAGCGACGCGGCCGTGGCCCAGGGCATCAGCCGCGCCCGCGCGCACCAGATCGAGCAGCCGAGCGCCAACCTGCAACTGGACACCATCCTGCGCGCCGCTTCCGCCTACGGCTACCACGTGCAGGTCGTGTTCACGCCGAAGGGCGGGAACGGGCAAGCGGTGGTCGCCAAGCCGGCATGGGTGGATGCGCCGGACGCTGAGAGTGAGACGTAGGCATGGGACGGTCTCGCCGAGGTGATAAGAGATCGTCTGTAGCACTTGGTGCTACGGTGTGCTACGCTAGGCATATGCGGCGGATAAGCCAACGCGAACTGCGGAACCAGAACGCCGCGGTGATGGACGAGGTGGAGCGCGGGGAGACCTTCCGCATCACCAGGCGGGGCGTCGAGGTCGCGGAGCTGCGTCCACTACCAGTTGACAGGTTCGTGTCAACGATCGAGTTGAGGCGGCGCCTCGGCCGGTTCCCGGCCGGCGACCTTGCGCAGATGCGCCGTGAAGCAGACCTGTTCTTCGGCGATGACGATCGCGTTGGATGAACAGGCCACCGGCAGGTGAGCCGAGGGGCTTACTAGATACATCGGTCGTGATCGACTACTCCGTGATCCCAGAAAGCGCTCTTCCCCATAGAGCGTCGATCTCCTCGATCACCTTGGCGGAGCTCTCGCAAGGTCCCCATCTCACGGACGACCCCGCCACGCGGGCGCTTCGCCTGGAGCGGCTGCAGGAGCTCGAGTCAGCGATCCCTGCGGTGATCCCGTTCGGAGCGGCCGAGGCTCGGATCTACGGGTCTCTCGTGGGTCTCGTCGTCGCTTCCGGACGTCTTCCCCGATCTAGGCGACTCGATCTGATGATCGCGGCCACAGCCGCGGCACACGACTTGCCGCTATACACGCGCAACGGACCGGACTTCCTCGGCTTGGAGAGCCGGGTGCGTGTCGTGGCCGTCTGAACTGGCAACGGGTGGTTGAAAGACAGACCGACGCACGCGCACCTCGGCGACACCGCTGACGCTAAGGTGCCAGCAGCTACGCGTCGGACCTAGCAGGTGAGCCGCAGGCGTTGGGGACGCTGTTGGCTGGAGTACCATGACCACACGATGAGCCCTGCCACGACGCTTGCCCAAGCCGTCACCCATACCGGGAAGGCGCTTGAGCGGTACTTCGCGGAACAGGACGACGTGGCCGTGGCGTATCTGTTTGGCTCGGCCACGAGGAACGAGCGGTGGAGGAGCAGCGACATCGACATCGGCATCGTGTTCATCGCGGCCACGGATGGGCCCAGGCGCCTGGAGCGCCGGATAGAACTAGCCCTACAGCTCGAGAAGCTACTACGTGTACCAATCGACATCGTCGACCTCGATCTCACTTCGCCGACCTTCAACCATCACGTCCTATTCAACAAGGTAGTCCTGAAGGGGAGAGGTGACCCGGCCCGCATCGCGTTCGAGGTGGCTGCGAGGCGCGCTTACTTCGACATGCTTCCGTACCAGCAGCGCTATCTGGCCGCGAGGCTGGAACGTCTGCGTCGAGGGGAGGGATCGGATGGTCGACAGGGCGCTAGTACTAGAACGGTTGAAGCTGCTAGAAGGCTACATAAGCGACTTGGAGGCAGTCCAGGCGATTAGCTTCGCGGAGTTCGAGGAGAACAAGGTCATGCGCCGGTTCGTTGAACGGACACTGCACTTGGCGATCGAGGCATGATGGAGAACGGCGGGCGCGTCAAGGCGCGGTTGGTAGCCGCCGGGACCAGCCCAGAGGCTGGCGGAATGGCCCGTTGGGTCGATAGGCTCGCTGACTTGAGGAAGCGTCATGGCACCGGAAAGTCGTCGCCAATTACCGAAGCGATCCTCGAGGAATCCCGGGAGGACCGGTTCTGAAGTATTGAGGCACCTCGGCGGTGGCCGCCCTCAGGCCTTCAACCCCGGCCGGCTCCGGTAAACGCGCGTCACGTCCGCTATCCGCCCCACGCTCTCCTTGATGAACTCGATCTCGGCCTGGTCCTTCACGTCCACGCGGAACATGATGCGCGCGCGCATGGCGCCCTGTACGTCGGCCGCCACGCGGCTGGCGCTCTTGTTCATGCCGCTGATCACGTCGAGCACGTCCTTGAGGAGGCCGGGGCGGTCTATGCCGAGCACCTCGAAGTCCACGGCGAACACCTCCCCCGCCGGCGCGTCCCACGTAACCTGCACGAACCGGTCCTGCTCCGTGAGCATGAGGTGCTTGACGTTCGGGCAGTCGACGCGGTGCACGCTGATGCCGCGGCCGCGCGTGATGTAGCCGATCACGTCGTCGCCCCGCACGGGGCTGCAGCAGCGGGCGAGGTTGGCCGGGGCGTCCAGCCCGTCGACGTACACGCCGCTCACGCTCTTCTTAGGCGCCTCGGCGGCGGGCGACGGGCGGCGCTCCTTCACGAGGTCGGGCACGAGCGCCTCGACGACGGCCTTGGCCGACACGCGGCTGGCGTCTATCGCCAGGAGGAGCTCGTCGACGCTCTCGGCGTTGATGAGCTGCTTGGCGACCTCCTCCAGCTTGGCGCGTGACGTCAGCTTCGCCACGGGCAGGCTGCGCCGCCGCAGCGCCCGCTCCAGCGAGCGCCTGCCGCTGTCGAGCTGCATGGTGCGGGCCTGCGCGCGGAAGTAGTGCTTGATCTTCTGCTTGGCGCCGCGGGTCACGACGATGTTGAGCCAGTCCTGGCTCGGCCCGTACTGGCTGGAGCGGTTGGTGAGGACCTCGACGCGGTCGCCGGTGGCGAGCTCGTGGTTGAGCGGCACGATCTCGCCGTTCACGCGCGCCCCGATGCAGCGGTGCCCGATCTCCGTGTGCACGTGGTAGGCGAAGTCGATGGGCGTGGAGCCGCGCGGCAGGTTCACCACGTCGCCCGCCGGGGTGAAGACGAGCACGCGTTCGCTGAGGAGGTCGGTCTTCACGGCGTCGACGAACGCATCCGCGTCCTCGGAGCTCGTGTCGACCTCCAGGAGCTGTTTCATCCAGTCGAGGCGTTTCTGGACCTCGGCCGTGTCCTCGACGCCCTCCTTGTACGCCCAGTGCGCCGCCACCCCGAACTCGGCGACCTCGTGCATGTGCCGGGTGCGGATCTGCACCTCGATGGGTTGGCCCAGCAGCCCGATCACGGTGGTGTGTAGGCTCTGGTAGCCGTTCGGCTTCGGTACGGCCACGTAGTCCTTGAACCGGCCGGGGATGGGCGTCCAGAGCGAATGGACTATGCCGAGCGCCCGGTAGCACACGGCCTTCTCCGCCTCCTCGTTGGGCAGCGCCTGCTCGCCCTCGCCCGGTTCGAGCACGGCACGGATGGCCATGAGGTCGAAGATCTGGTCCAGGTTGCGGTGGTCGCGGAGCATCTTGCGGTGGATGCTGTACAGGTGCTTGCTGCGGCCGGAGAGTTCGAACTTGAGGCCTTCCTGCCGCAGGCGCTCCTCGAGGAGCTTGATGCTCTTCTTGACGTACGCCTCGCGCTCCGACTGGCGCATGCGCACCTGCCGCTGCAGCTGCAAGTAGCGCTCGGGCTCCAGGTAGCGGAAGGCGATGTCTTCCAGCTCGTTCTTGATGTGGTTGATGCCGAGCCGGTTCGCGAGCGGCGCGAAGATCTCGATGGTCTCCTCGCTGATCGAGAGCTGCTTGTGCGGCGGCATGAAGCGCAGCGTGCGCATGTTGTGGAGCCGGTCGGCGAGCTTGACGAGGATGATGCGCACGTCGCTCGTCATGGCGAGGAGCATCTGGCGCAGGTTCTCGGCCTGCTCGTTCTCGTACACGCGCACGGCGAGCTTGCTGATCTTCGTCTCGCCCTCGACGATGCGCCTGACCGTCTCCCCGAACCGCTCCTCGATCTCCTCGAAGGTGGCGCTCGTGTCCTCGACCGTGTCGTGCAGCAGCCCAGCCATCAGGGCACTGATGTCGAGGTTCATCTCGGCGAGGATCTCAGTGACGGCGACGGGGTGGTTGATGAACGGCTCGCCGGAGCGCCGCAGCATGCCGCGGTGGTGCTCCTCGGCGAACGCGTACGCCTCGGCCAGCCTGGCCGCGTCGGGCTTGGACAGGTAGCCGGTGGCGTTCAGGAGGCTCTTGGGCACGGCCACGCCCGCGCTTCGGGCAGGCTCCACCGCGCTCACGTCCCCTTGATCGCCGGCCGAGGCTAGCGAGCCCGGCGCGTCGTTGGCTTGCTGGGAGGCGGCGTTCTCGGGGCCCATCAAGGCGTAGAGGTTACCACCCGCGACGCTCGCGGCATGGCTTCCGCCGTTGCGACCGCCACCCTTCCTGACGGCCCCGCCCCTGGGCACGGCTTCCCCCATCAGGGGCTGGGGCTCTCAACGAGAGTTACGCCCTAACCTTCGCTAAGGCGCGCCGTTAACGAAGGTTGCCGATTAGCCTTGGTTCACACCGAAGGGTGCAGAACACCTGCATCGCCCACCCCGGCCACCGGGACGTGCGGCGCAGCCAGCGGGCGCGTCGGCCTCGGGTTGTCATCGGGCCCGCCCCGCAAGGCCCGCCGGAGCCCCCCGCGCGTCACCGCACGCGCCGCGCCAGCAGCACCAAGCCGAGGGCCGCGAACACCACGTTGCCGAGCCACGCCCCCAGCCACACGGGCAGTTGGCCCGTCTGCGCGAAGAGCTGGCCGAACGTGTAGAAGAGGTACCACAGGAGCGTCACCACGAGGCTAAGGCCGAACGCCACACCGCGCGTGCGCGCGTACGTCAGGCTGAGGGGCACGGCCACGAGCAGGAGCGCGAGGTTCGTGAACGGCTCGGCCAGCTTGCGGTGCATCAGGGCCGCGGACCGGCGCCGCTCCGTGGCGGAGGCGGCCCCGCGGTGCGAGTCCTGCCACAGCTGCGTTATGGAGCGGTCGTCCTCGAAGCCGCCCGCGCCGAAGCGCGTCACGAGCTCGTCCAGCGTCACGCTCGTCGTCAGCGTGAGGGCGGAGCTCGGGTCGGCCGGGACGTTACGCAGGCGCACCAGGCGTGCCAGCGCGGCCGCCGGGTCGTCCGTGGCGTCGTCCAACGCCGAGAGGTCCAAGCCGTCTATCCGGTAGCCGGTCAGCACGAGGTTCACGCCCTCGAAGCGCCCCTCCTCGGCCCGCAGGAGGGTCAGGGTGTCGCCGTCCCAGCGCTCGATCCTCACGTCGCGCATGAGCGTGCCGCGCTCGGCCGCCACGGCGAAGTGCAACGTGAAGTCGTCGACCGCCAGGGCCTGCTGTGCCAGGCGGAACAGACCGGTCTGTCCGGCGGTCAGCTCCCAGTACTGCTTCGTCACGAGCGTGTTCGTCACAGGGAGCACCCACTGGTTGATGGCGAGAACCGCCAGCGCGCACACCATGCCGAGCCCGACGAACACCCCAGCCACGCGGCGGACGGGCACTGCCCCGGCCTGCAGGGCCAGGAGCTCGTTCTCGCTCGCCAAGCGGCCGAACGCCAGCAGCACCGCCAGCACCAAGGCGATGGGCAGCGTCTGGACGAGCGCCTGCGGGAGCTGCACGAGCAGCCATACCCCCAGCTCCAGCACGGGGGCGCCCACGACCCACTGCAAGCGCGGGATGGTGACGCTCACCACGGCGAGGCTCGCGTAGAGCACCAGGCCGAAGAGGAAGGGTGGCAGGCTCTCCCTCAGCAGGTAGCGATCTATGCGCGAGAGGAACGGCCTCATGGGGTGCCGGGCATGATACCCGGGTTCGTCCCGGCGTCGTCGGGATCGCCCGGGTCGACGGGCTCGGTGCCCGGCTGGGCATCGTTGCCCTCCCCGTCCTCGACGGGCGCCGGCTGCGTGGGCGTGGCCGTGCCGCCACCGGCCCCTGGGCGCCGCCCCAGGTCGACGGCGATCGCGGCGCCCCAAGCCCCGCGCGTGTTGAGCGCGCCGAGCGTGAACGACCCGCAGCAGGTGATGAAGGTGGCGTCGAGGCCGTAACCGCTCAGCGTGGGCGAGCCGCCCCCGAGCACGCCGACGAAGTCGACCGCCACGAACGGCCGCAGCTCGACCGACTCGAACGCGAGCGGCACGCCGGCGCGCAACTCGAGGCGCTCAAGACCGCTGGAGGCGGCGAGCAGGCCGTACTGGGCGTTGAGACCGAGTTCGAGCGAACCGTATGGTGCGCCGGCGGCGAGGACGGGCCAACCGTGGCGCATGGCGCTCAGGTCCACCTCGACGAACGCGGGCACATCGGCAAGCGCGTTGACGAGTCCCGCCGTCTCGACGGTGGCGGCCAGGCTCACCGTCCACGGCTCGGCGGCGAGCGCCAGGCCGCCCGTGCCCCTGAGACGCTTGAAGCCGACGGGCAGGCTCGGCGTGGCGAACGCGTCATAGGTTGCCGAGAAGGCCAACCTCCCGCTCAGCGGCCCCGCGATGCCACCCTGCACGGCCACGCTGCCGGTGGCCCGCTGCAGCTCCGTGAGGCCGTCGACGGAAGCGCCGAAAGGCGAGGCCGCGTTCGTGAAGCGCGCGTCGTAACCGAGGCTCGCGGTGAGGGGTCCCGTGCTGAGCCGCCAAGTCGGGGCGACGCGCAAGCCCCACTGCGTCGCGGAGTCCACCGTCACGGCCTCACCCCAGACGTAGGGGTAACGCGTGGCCTGCGCGCGGGCCTCCACACCGAACGTACCGAGTGGCACACCGCCGACCCACAGTGGGCCGGTGCTGGCCGTCAGGGTCGTGCTCACGCCGAGCCGCGCGCCGGCCACCTCGGGTTGGCTCGCGCCCGCGTGCTCCGTGAGGGCGGTGATGGCCGCGAAGACCTCGGCCGTGACGGTACCGTTCAACGCGGGCACGGCCAGGCTCGCCTCGAGTCCGACACGCCCCTCGTGCCTGGCCCTACGCGCCGGCGCCGCGCCGCTGCGGGCCCCAACCGACAGGGTCAACCAGGGCTCGAGCGGCGTGCCCACGCCGACGTCCAGGTACGGGGCGCCGGCCTCCAGCCCGACGGTGCCGCGCACACGGCCGCCGTCCGCGGCGGCGCGCAACAGGGCGACGGGCGCGGCCCGCCCCGGCCGATCGATCCCCGTCGCGCCCACCTCGAGCGTCACGCCGTCAGCGAGCGGGATGCCGACCACGCGCACGCTCAGCCCCGCGCCGCGCTGCGCGGGGCTGGTGGCGCTCGCCTCCACGTTGGCCACCTTGACGGGGAACTCGAAGTCGGCGAAGGTCCTCTCGTTCACGTCGACCTCGTCGCGCAGCGGGATGCGGAGGTTGCCGACGCGCAACAGGCCCTCCTTCAGGTGCACGGCGCGGCCGTCGAGGTCGATCGTCGCCACCCTGCTCTCCACGGCGAACGGCGGCGGCTCGGGGCCGATGCAGGTGGTCACGCCGGCCACTTCGACCTGCAGCACGGCGCCCTGCAGCGTGGCGAGCCGGCCCGTGACGGCGAAGGAGCTACCCGTGAACACCAGGTCCGCGAGGGTGAACGCGCCCGTGGCCAGGTCGATGTCCAGTTGGCCCGCGCTCCCGCCGACGTCCGGGCCCGTGAAGCGCGCGCCCGTCAACGTCAGGTGCTCGGCGTTCGCCACGAGGTCCTCGCCCGACATGCGCCAACCCTCCATGTACAGGCTCGGCTGGGCGGCCTGGATGAAGATGTCGGTGCTCAGGTTGCCGACGTGAACGCGGTCGGCGAGCACCGTCCACTCGCCCCCGACCGCCGTGACGCACACGCCCCCGTAGAACTCCGCCGTGTCCGCCGCTGCGTTGCTACTGAACTGCTGGTAGTAGACGGCCAGGAAGCCCGGCAGGGTGATGGAGGCGGTACGCGGTCCGCGCGAGCACTGCGCGGCCGCCACCCCGGCGACGCCCAAGAGCAGCAGCGCGACGGCCAGCCGAGCGAGCATGGAGCGCGGCCCGCGCCGTCTCGCCGGCACGGAGCGTGCCGCGTGCGGTCGTGCGGGTGCCCGGCGAGGCTTCACCCTGGAATCATGACCCGCCGCGGGGTCAGAGGTACGGTGCGAACCGCTCCAGCAACTCTGGCGCCGGCTCGGTGGCCGCGTCGTAGGCCGCGCCGCCGTCCCCCTTGGCGACCAGCCGCAGGGCGAGCATGCCGCCGCCCTCGGGCGACTGCAACGCGAAGACGCCGCCCTCGAACGTGTACTCGCCGTCCAGGAGCACGTCGCCACTCGCCACGTCCAGGAGCACCCGCTCCGACTCGAAGCGTGGGTTACTGCCCGTGACGCCGCCGGCGAAAACGGCGACCTGACCGGCCGCGTGGTACGTGAGCTGATGGGCGTTCACCGTCAGGGCCTCGCGCGTGAGGCTCAGGCCCCCGGTGGCCGTGAGCACGCCGGCCACGAGGTCTATGCGCAGCTCCTCGGCGTCCACCTCCCCGAAGGTGCCGGCCACGCGGACGCCCCAGGCATCCACGTATACGCCAGCAAGGTAGACGATCCGCCGCGCCTCGAGCGCGACCCCGGTGTCCTGGTCTACGATGCTGCCCCCGTCGGGCAGGGTCGTGATCCCGGTGGTGATGTCGTACTGCTGGGCGCCGGCGGGCGTGACGGTAAGGCCCGCGAACGGGGCCGCGGCCAACGCCGTGGTGCTGAGCATGGCCGCGAGGACCGCGGACAGTGCAGGGGCGAGCTTGCGTGAGGAGGATCGAAGCGCTCGCATGCCGGAGTCTACAGATCGACGCATTAGAAGCCCGCTCCAGCGCCTTAAGGGGGCGTTCACACGCCGGCCGTCCATTCACGCGGGCGCCACGCAGACGCCCTGGGATCGACGCTCAGCCTCGGGCGCCGGAGCGCAACGACCAGCCGGGGACCGTGGTGCTCCGCGCACCATGTGGGGCTCAACTTAGGTTGAACGATAACCCTTGTTAACGGTGGCTCTAAGCGAAGGTTAGTCAACAACCTTGGTTCACGACCAAGGCGCACTAAGAGGACCTCGGCCCCCGCTCGCCAGGACGGTCGACGGGCAGCATCTCGACCATTCCCATGCGGGGCCGCGGCCATCAAGCGTCGGGGCCGAGCGTCAGGACGTAAGCGTCGTCGAACGGCCGCGCGGCCAGCAGCTCCAGGCCGGCGGCGAGCGGCGTGGTCATGACCTCGTCGACCATCCGGGCGAGGCTCTGGTACTCGCCGAGCGTCTGGTAGGTGGCCGCGAACGACATGAGCCGGCCCATCGGCGTCTCGGCGCGCATAGTCAGGCTCGTGGCGGTGCGCAGTTGCGCCCTGCGCCATTCGGCGTCGCTCACGCCGGCGTCCTGCGCCTCGCCCAGCACGCGCAGGTAGCTCGCGATGACCTCCTCGGCGCGCTCGGGGGCGGTGCTCAGGTAGCCGACGAAGGCGCCCGCGCCCTCGCTCGCCTCGTGGCCGAGCGACGCGTTGTCGGCCAGCCCCTTGTCGACGAGCTCCCAGTAGAGCCGGCTCCCGTCGCCCGCGCCGATGACGCTGGCGAGGAGCCCCGCCGCGTAGCGGGCCTTCGTAGTCTCGGCAGCCACGCCGGGGGCGTAGAAGGCCGCGTGCAGGCGCTTCAAGGACGCATCGGTCAGCCGCTCGCGGCCGCGCAAGGGGGCCGCGAGCGGGCGGTCGCGGGTCGCATCGAACGCGGGCCAGGTGCCGGCCCGCCTGCCGACATGGTCGAGCACGGCGTCCAGGTCGTAGTTGCCGGCCAGCGCGAGGATGACGTTGCCTGGCGAGTAACGGCGCTCGAAGTAGCCGAGCATCTGGTCGCGGGTCAGGGCCGTGATGCTCTCGCTCGAGCCCAGGACGCTGTTGCCGAGCGGGTGCGCGTTCCAGAAGCGCTCGTTGGCGTGCTCGAAGAGGCGACGGCTCGGGCGATCCTGGTACATGGCGATCTCTTCGAGGATCACCTTCTTCTCCATGTCGAAGTCCGCCTGGCGCAGGCTTGGCCGCATGAGTTCCGTCAGGACGTCGAGCAGCGCGAGGGCGTGGCCGGCGACGACCGCGCCGTAGTAGACGGTGCGCTCCTCGCTGGTGAAGGCGTTGTAGTCGGCGCCGAGCTCGTCGAAGGTGCGGTTGATATCGTCCGGCGTGTAGGACTCGTTGCCCTTGAAGAGCATGTGCTCGAGGAAGTGCGACACGCCGGCCACCTCGGCCTTCTCGTCACGCGAGCCCGTGTGCACGAGGTAGCCGATGGCCGTGCTGGCGGCCTGGGGGTTGTGCTCGCCGATGACGGTCAGCCCGTTGGCGAGGCGCACCTCGTCGAAGCGCAGGTCGAGGCCCTTCATGTGGCTGGCCCCAGGGTGACGACGGTCGGCTGCGGGACGGGGTTCGCCGCCAAGTAGCGGTTGACCTGGCTCAACGTCACTCCCTCGATGTGGGCCGCGATCTCGGCGGCCGTGCGGGGCCGCCCGAATAGCACGACGTCGTTGCTGAGACGACCGGCGGTGGCGCCGGAGGCCTCGCCCGCCATGACGATGCTGGAGAGGAGCCCTGTGCGCGCGCGCTCCAGCTCGGCGTCCGAGACGCCCTCCGCGAGGCGCGCCAGCTCGGCCAGGAAGACCTCGAGGGTCTTGCCCGCCCGCTCGGCGGTGGTGCCCGCGTACCCCAGCGTGTAGCCGAAGCCGCGCAGGGCGCGGAAGAACGCGCTCACCGAGTACACGAGGCCGCGCTTCTCGCGCACCTCCGTGAAGAGCCGCGCACCCATGCTGCCCGAGAGGACCTCGAGGGCGAGGAGGTAGGCGTACATGTCGTCAGTGCCCGGCGCCGGGCTCGGGAACGCGAGGCCGATCTGGACCTGGCTCGAGTCGGCGTCGACATGGTGCCGGCCGACGGGGGCCACCCGGGCGGGCGGGATGGGCACGTTGCCGCCGCTCCAGGAGCCGAAGGCGGCTACGACGGCCCCGGCGAGGCTCTCCCACGTGCCCCCGCCGGCGAGGCCGAGGACCGCACCCTGGGGTCCTAAGCGGCGCGCGGCGTCCTGGCGCACGCCTTCCGGCGTGAGGGCGGTGAGGCCCGCCTCGGTGCCGTAGGCGCTGCGGCGTTGCGCGCTGGCGAAGAACTCGGCCTGCAAGGCCTCGAAGAGGCGCTGAGTCGGGGCGTCGTCCAGGGACGCGAGCTCCTGCAACGCGAGGTCGCGCGCCGCCTCGAACTCGCCGTCCTGCAGGCGCGGCTCCCTGACGGAGGCGGCGAGCAGGTCCAGCGCCGGCGCGGCCACGGACTCGAGGAAGCCGAAGGCCAGGTTGCTCGCCTCGCGCCCGCTCCCGCCGCCGCGGCGCACGCCGAGGTCGAGGAGGGCGTCCGTGTAGGCTCGCGAGTCCAGGCCGCCGGCGCCGCGCTGCAACCACTCGTGCAGGACGTTGGCGGAGCCCTCCTGTCCTTCAGGGTCCGTCGTCGAGCCGAACGGCAGCGACAGGGTCGCGCTCACCGTCGGCAGCCACGGCATGGGCGCGTAGACGACGCGCAGGCCGTTGGGAAGCGTCAGCTCGTGAAGGGCGCCGATCGGCGCCGCAGTTAGCGACATGGGCGCAAGTATAGCCATCGGTCTCCCGGCTCGGCGCTTCGGGTCTCACCACCCCGGCCTCCCGCTCACGTTCGCTCGGCCTCGCCACGGAGGCTGCGCAGCGCCCCGGTGAGGTCGCCGCTGCCGGCGACGCTCGTGCCGACGAGCACGGCGTCCGCCAGGCCCGCCACCGAAGCGAGGTCGGCGTTGGTCGCGTAACCCGACTCCGCCACGCTCACGCCGGCGTAACCCCGCTCGCGAGCGGCGGCGATCAGCCTCGGCGCCGTGCCGAGGTCGACGGCGAGCGTGGCCAGGTCGCGGTTGTTGACGCCGAGCACGCGCGCGCCGGCCTCCAACGCCACCGCGAGCTCCCGGGCGTCGTGCACCTCGACGAGCGCCTCCAGCCCGAGCCCTTCCGCGTAGCGCAGGTACTCACCCGTGGCCTCCCCGAGCACGCTGACCATCAAGAGCACGGCGCTCGCCCGGGCCGCGACGGCCTCGCGCACCTGCTCGGGGTGCACGACGAACTCCTTGCGCAACAGGGGTAGCGGCACGGCGCCCGCGACGGCGCGCAGGTGCCCGAGGGCCCCGCCGAAGTGACGCGGCTCCGTGAGGACGCTCAGGGCCGCTGCCCCGCCGGCCAGGTACTCGCGCGCGGCGCGCACCGGGTCGAGCGGCGCGATGTGCCCTTGCGACGGGCTCGAGCGCTTGATCTCGGCGATGAAGGCGAGGGGCGTGAGGCCGGCGGCCTCCGCCTCGCGCTTGGCGGCGAGGAGCGCCGCTGACAGCTTCGGGCGCGGGACGCCCTCCGAGCGCTCCTCCGGAGCCTCCTCGCGGGGCGGCGAGGCGCGGTCCCGAGCCCCGACCCGGGGCGCCGCGGCATAGTCGGCCGCGCGTTCGCGGGCGATCCTGCCCAAGACGCCGGGGATGGCGGCGAGGTGCGGCTCCGTCAGCGGAGCCGGAGCCGCAACAGGTGGCGGTGCGGACGGACCGGCTCCAGCGCCATGCTCCCCGGTTCCGACATCGCGGCGTCCCGCCATCAGTAGGTCCTGAACTCCGGCGCGCCCGCGAGGCTCGGCGGGGTGGCCGACCATTCGACGTCCACCCTCTTCACCACCGCGTGCGCCGGCCCGACCCGGAGGTGCTTGAGGAGCACCATGAGGTCGCCGTAGCGCCCCTCCGCGACGATCTCGACGCGACCGTCCGCCAGGTTCTCCGCGTGCCCGCCGATGCCGAGCTCGGTCGCGTAGCGGCGCGCGAAGGCGCGGTAGCCGACCCCTTGCACGTCGCCCGACACGATGGCGGTGAAGCGGCACGGGTCCCCTTGCGCGGGCGTCTGCGTGGGCTTTTCCGTGCTGGGCGCCATGAGTGGGGGCATGTTACCCCGTGGCCCGTTCACTTTCGTGGTCGGCCGAAGGTCGACGCGCGCTTCGAGGCCGGTGGACTCCCCCGTGCCGACTAGGAACTCAACTAAAGATAGTCGCTAACCTTCGCTAAGGACCGGCGTTAACCAAGGATATCGCTCAAATCTAGTTGAGATACTAGGAGAGCGTGGAGACCCTAGGGTGTGCCGTAGCCACCGGGGCGTTCTCACATCGTCGTGGTAGCGTGCGGCGCACGTGAAGCGCGTAGGGAACGGGGTTCCTGCCGCCCATAGCACCCCATCCCCGAGCTCCCCCCAAGAACGGGAACTAGCCGCCTGACGCGATGCCCCGCAGAACGCTGCTCACCGCCTTAATAGTCACCCTCGTGCTCGGGGCGGCGGCTCTGGCGCCTGGCATCGGCGCCGTGCGCGATGGTCTGCTGCGCTACCTGATTGCCGCGGCCGAGCGACAGGGTGTGAGCATCGCCTACTCCGCGAGCAGCGGCAACGCCTGGAGCGGCGTCACCCTCTACGACCTGCGCGTCGACGCCTTCGGCTCGCACCTCACCTTCGACCGGTTGCGCGTCGGCTACTTCCTGCCCGCCCTGCTGGGTGGCGAGCTGCCCCTCGACGCCGAGGTGGAGGGCGCCGCGGGTGAGATCGACCTGTCCGACCTGGACCTCGTCGCGAGCGGCGGCTCGGGGCCGACCGTCGGGTTCGCACCACGCGTGCGGCTCGGGCAGGTGCGCCTCATCGGCTCGACGGTGAGCGTCAAGCAGATCCCTTTCACCCTGCCGGACGTGACCATCTCCGACCTCACCCTGGAGAACGGCGCCGCCGGCCTGCTCATCGGCGGTGAGCTCGCCACCGCCGAGGGAGCCGCGCGCCTCAGCGGCACGCTCGACCCGAACACGCTGAACTTCACCGGCGTCGTCGAACGCGCCGACGTCACCCTCACCAAACACTGGTGGCCGGGCGCCGTCGGCGGCACCGTGACCGGCATGCTCGCCGTCGTCAACGGTCGGATCTCGGGCGACTTCGCCCTCGAGGGCGGCAGCGTCGCGGACCTCGGCATGACGGCCGAGGACGTCTCCGGCACGGTCAGCCTCCGCTACCCGGTCGTGACGGCCGAGCTGCGCGGGCGCGGCATGGGCGGCGAGGTCAGGGCCTCCGGCACGGTCGACATCGGGGCGGAGCGCTTCGCCGTCACCGGCCAGGCGACCCCCTCGCTGGCGGCGGCAGTGGCCTGGCTGCTCCGCGGCCAGTTCGCGGGCGAGCTCCCCTTCGAGGTCGAGGGCGACACGACCATCGACCTGGCGGTGAGCGGGTGGCGGGCCGTCGACTTCACGGGAACGGCCCGCGCCGACGGAGCCGTCAACGGCCTGGCCGCCTCCGACATCGACGCGCGCTTCAGCCTCAAGGGCAAGGCCCTCGACGTCGACTCGACCATGACCCTGGCGGGCGGCCCGGTCTCCCTCACCGTGACCACAGGGGCGCGCGGCGAGCAGCTCCTGAGCGTGCGCGCGAACGACCTGGACCTGGGCACCTTCGAGTACGCCGGCCTCCGGCCGGGCGGCACGCTGCGGTCCGTGAGCGTCGACCTGCCCATGGGCGGCAACCCGCAAGGGCGGCTCGCGGCGGTGTGGGCGGGCAACGTCGCCGGGGCGGACGTCGACCTCGCGCTCGACGGGCGCCTGGACCCGGACGGCTGGCAGGCGTTCGTGTCCGGCGGCGGCGAGCCCGGCATCGAGCTCTCCGGAGCCGTGGTGCTGGCGGACGGGCGGCTCGACGGCGGCCTCAACCTCCGGAACGTACGATTGGACCTCCTCGGCGCGCCCGTCGACCTCGCCCTGAGCGCCTCGGGCGCGCCGACCGACCTGGCCCTCCGGGCGGAGGTGAACGGACGCGAGCCGGTCACCCTGGCCCTGGCGGGGCTCGACCTGAGCGCGGCCGCCGGCGCGGCGCCCGTGGACCTACGCGGCTCGCTCACGTCCCGCTTGACGAGTGGCGCCTTGGGGCCGATCGAAGGGCGGTTCGGACCGGTTGCGCTCGAGGCCGCGGTCGGCACCGCCCCCTTGCGGGTGGAGGCCGACTTCACGCTCGATCCCGTCGTAGTCGGGAGCAGGGCCACCACCGGAACCGACGCCCCGGCGAGTGGCAGCGCAGACGACGATCCGAGCCCGGCCAACCGGGCGACCTCGGACGTACGCGCCACCCTCGCGGTCCCGACCGGCCACGCGACGTTCGCTAACGGCGTCCTCACCGCCAACGCCACCGTGGCCATCGCCGACGCGCTCGCCGGCCCAGTGGCGCTGGACGTGGGCTCCCTGCCCGCGGACCTGAGCGCCGGGGGCGGCGGCGGCTGGACGCTGGCGCTCGGCGAGCCAGGCGGGCCTCTGACCCTGCGGCTCGGCTCCGACGAGCCTCTGAGCCTCGTGGTCACCGACCTGCCCACGCGCCTGGAGGGCAGCGAGCGCGAGGCGAACGTGAGCGCGAACCTGAACGAGACCGACGACGGCTACGCCTTCACGATGGTCGTGCCACGCGCGGCCGAGGCGGTCGGCGTCGCGCTCCCCCTGGACCTGACGTTGCACGGTCGGTTGGCGCCGGCGCGCGGCGCCGTCACGGCCACCGGCACCCTCGGCGAGCTGCCCCTAGCGGTCGACGTGGACTGGGCCGCTGCTAGGCGCGTGGCGGTCACCGCCGCCGGGCTGAACCTCGACTACCCGGTGGCCGGCGGCGCCTGGTCGGCCACGGGCGCCGCCGAGGTCGAGGCGTTGGCGCGCGCCCTCGGGTTCGGCGAGACGGGCGCAACTGGCACGGTGACGCTCGACCTGCACGGCGAGGGCGGGTCCGGCGGAACGTTGTCGGGGCTGGTGGACGTGACGCTCCTGGAACCCCTGCCCGTGCGCCTGCGAGGCGTGGCTGCGGGCGACCGACTCGCCCTGACGTTGGAGGGCGACGCGGCCGGGCTGCCGGTGAGCGGCGCGGGGGCGCTGAGCCTGAGCCCGGCGGAAGGCGACGGACCGACCGGCGCCATGACCCTGGCGGTGGGCCCCCTGACGGGTATCACGGTCGACCTGTCCGGCGCCCGTGGCAGCGGCGAGCTGACGGACCTGGCGCTCGGCCCGGTGAGCGCCGCTCCCTTGGCATGGGCCCTCGACTTCTCGTGGAGCGAGCTGGCCGGTGGTCTGAGCCTCGGTGGCGAGCGCCTCGCCGTACGCAACGCCGGCGGGCAGTGGCGCCTCGCCGGAGCGCTCGCCGCGACAGCGACGTACGCGGGCACGGAGTACCGGGCCACCCTCACGCCCGGCGCCGTCGGCGAGACGACCGCGACCCTCTCCGAGGTCGCCGCGTTGCCGCTGAGCCTGACCGTCGTCAACACCGCCACCGGCGCCCGCCTAGCGGAGGCGAGCGGCACACCGGCCGACCTGACCGTCACCGTCGACGCCGCCGCGGCGGAGCTCGCCGCCATGCTTCCGGAGCAGTTCCGGCCGGACTGGCGCGTTACCGGAGAGGCCACCCTCGACCTCCTGAACGGCCCCCGCTACCGGGCGAGCATCGACCTCGTCCCGTCCGCCGCGCAGGAAGGCGAGGAGCCCCTCCGCGCCCGCCTCAGCGGCACCGGTGCACGCGCCGACCTGGTGCTCGAAGGGGCCGGGGTCTACGTCAGCAATGAGGTCGTGCGCGGCGCGGGCCGGCTCAGGCTGAGAGCGGACGACGCCGCGCTCGACCGCTACCTCCCCGCCGGGATGACGGGGACGCTCGGCGGCACGCTCGTGCTGGAACAGGGCCGGTGGCTCGGCGCCCTCACGGCGCAGCTCGCCGGCCCGCTGACGGCGACGGTCAAACTCACCGGGCAGGGCGAGGAGCTGCGCGTAGCGGCCGACGCCGCCGCCACCGGAGACGTACGCGCGAGCGCCTCGGGCACCTTGGCCCCTCGACTCGCCCTCACCGGCACGGCGAGCGCCCAGGACGGTCTGGCGACGGCCACGTTCACCTGGGGCGACGGCCTGAGAGGCGAGCTTCTCACGCGCCCCTTGGAGCTCGGAGACGCCGCGAGCCTGCCCGGCATGGCGTTCGACTTCGCTCTCGACCAGGCGACCGGCACCGTGACGCTGAGCGCGCGCGCGGGCGCGGCCGGCGCCCTCACCCTCACCCAGGGCGCCCTGGGCGGCCGGCTCGTCGTGAGCGCGCGGACGGCGGCCGGCCCCGTGACCGTGGAGCTCACGCCCAGCGGGACGCTGGCCGACGCGCGCGTCCAGGCGGCCGTGAGCGGCGCGCTCGAAGGTAGCGCGGAAGCCTCGCTCGCGGCCGGCGTGAGCACCGAGCTGCTCGTTCCCGCAACCAGTCTGGCGGCGGTGGAAGGGTTGGGCGTCGTCTCGTCGGTCATGTCGGAGCCCGCGCGACTCGCGTTCACACTGGACCCTGGCGGTTCTTGGCGCGCCATGGCCGCAGCCGCCCTCGAGGCGGACGGGCTGCCAGGCGACCTCGAGCCGGCCGTCAACGCCGACCTGGACGGCCACGGCCTCGCCTACGCCGGGCGACTGACGCTGGCGAACGGCGGCGCCGAGATCGCCGCCGCGAGCGTGACCGGCGAGGCCGCCGACCTGCGGGCCGAGCTCGACCTCGGCGCCGTGGACTGGCGGGCGCTCGGCGCCGCCGTCGGCCTTGACCTCGAGGTTACGGGCGACGGGCGGGCGACCCTGACCACCCGGCCGTTCGCCACCGAGCTGGTCCTCGACCTGAACGCGCGGCTCGGCGACAACGTCCTGCGCCTGACCGGCTCCGCCCCCGACGACCTGCGTGTCGGCTTCCACGGCCCGGCCGGCGAGCTGGACGGCCTCTTGGCGTGGGAGCGCGCACCGGGGGCCCTCCCGGCCGCACACCTCTCGGGCACGTTCGCCGGCGCCCCCCTTGACCTCCGGGTGGCGGGCGACGGCGCGGGGGGAGGCACCCTAGCCGCCACTTACGGCGGAGCCTCGCTGAGCGCGCGGGTCGGCCAGGGCACCGGAACCGCCGAGCTCGCCGCGCCGACCGGCAGCCTCGCGCCCGTCGGGCTGCTCGCGAACGCGTCCGTGGCGTGGGGCGGCCAGGGCGTGGCGCTCACGGCGCTCGACGCCGCCGTGTCCGGGCTCCTGCCGGCCGACGACCTGCGCCTCACGCTCTCCGGTCCGGTGACGGCCGCCGGCGCCGGCCTCGGGGACGCTCTGCGGGAGGACCTCCCGGGCTTGGCGCTGACCGGCACGCTCGCCGCCGGGCCCGACCTCGAGCCGGCCACGCTCGCCGTCGGCCCGCACGAGCTCCGGCTCGCTTGGCGCGAGCTGAGCGCCACGCTCACCGCCTCACCGTCCGACGGCCCGGCCGCGCTCCTCGACCTCGCGAGAGCCCGCCTGGCGTTGACGGGCTCAGCCACGGAGGCGGACGTCGCGGAACTGCTCTCGCTCTTCCCCGCCGCCTCCCGGGCCCTGGCAGACCTGCGGGTCGAGGTCACGTCCGCCGAGCTCGCCTGGACGCGCGCGACGGGCTTCGCCGGCGACCTGACCGCCACGGCCACCTACGCGGGCGTGCCCGAGGCTCGCGCCGAGCTCTCCGCGGCGGGCGCCGGTGGGCTCTTCGCCCAGCTGACGCTCCGGCACGAGCGCGTGACGGGTCCGGCCGCCGAGGCCCGCCTCGAACTCTCCGCCGACCCGCTCGCGGACCCGAGCGTCGGCGGCACGCTCACGGCCCACGTGCCGCTGGCGGCCGTGGCGCCGCAGGTCGGCGGCTTCCTCGCCGAGCTGGGCGCCGACCTGGAGCTCGGGGGCACCCTCACGGCCCCGACGGTGGTGGGCACGGCGCGCGTGACGGGCGCCGTGGCCGCCGCCGGCCCGGTGACATTCGCCGACGGGCGGCTCACGGTCACGCTCGACGGGCCAGCGCTGCGCGCCCAAGGCGCCGCGACGCTAGGGGCCGCGCCAGACTGGCGGGCCGAGGTCGCGCTGACCGACCTCGACATCGGCGGCTGGCTCGGCCAAGTCCGCGAGCCGCGTTTGGGCCTCTCGGCGAGCTTGGACGCCTCGGGCGTCACGGTGAGCGACCTGCGCCTGGCGGCGCCGCGCTCGCTCGTGACGGGCTCCGGCAGCCTCGGCTACGGCGCGGGCGGGCTGCGCCTCAACCTGAGCGCCGCCGTCGACCTCGCGGACGCCGACCTGGGCACCGAGCTAACCGGCACCCTGCGCGGACCGGTGGCCATCTCGGCGGCCAGCCTCGCCGACCTGGGGAGCGCGACCGTCACGGCGGCCCTCGACGCCGCGACAGTCGGCGCGCGCGGGCTCGGCGGGAGCGTCAGCGGCACGCTGTCGCTGGGCGGCTCGCTCGCCGACCCGGTCCTCAACGCGGACCTGCGGGGCGACGGCCGCGTACGCGGCACGCTTACGGCCAGCGCGCGCCCCGCCGCCGGCGAGGTGCAGCTCGCGAGCGACCTCACGTTCGGTCAGCTCGCCACCGACCTGCGCGCCAGCCTCAGCGGCGGCGCGGCGCGGGCGTCCGGCTCCGCACGCTGGGGTGAGGCCGTGCTCCTGCTCTCCGATGTCGAGGAGGCCGGCGAGGGAGCTGTCCGCATGACAGGCGCAGGGCGCTTGAGCGGCTGGACGGCCAGCGTGGCCTCCAACCTCGGCTGGGCGCGCCTCGAAGGCGACCTGGCCACCGTCCAGCCGAGCCTGACCGGCGCGCTCAAGCTGCGCCTCTCCGGCGACGGCGCCGAGCCGTGGCTGCAAGGGACGGTCGCGGGCGCGGCGGTGGCCGGCATCGCGCTCGGCGACCTGACCGCAGCGTCCGCAGCGCCGTTCGGCACCGTCTCGGTGACGAGCGACCACCTCGCGGGCGAGTTCGAGTTCGGCTCCGGGCGCTGGTCCGCCGCGCTGACGGAGCTCACGGTCGCCGCCAACACGCGGCTGTCGGCCACCGGGAGTGGGACGTTGCAGGGCGGGGCCCTGACAGCGCGGCTCTCGGGCACCGAGCTCGAGCTCGAGGCTCGGCTCGCGAGCGGCGACGGTGCCATCGAGGCGAGCCTGAGCGGGCAGGCGTTCGGCGGCGAGTTGGACCTGAGCGCCTCTCGCGCCGCGGCCTCGAGACCCTGGACCGGCACGGCCGGCTACACGGGCGGAACGCTCGGAGGCTTCACTCTGGGCGCCGCCGGCACCGTCCAAGGCGAGGGGGCGCTACCGCAGCTCGTGCTCCTCACGCACGCGGACGGCCCCCTCACGGTGAACGGCCGCATGGCCATCTCCACCGCGGGCGTGAGCGTCGACCAGTTCGTCGGCGGCGGTCCGCTCACGCAAAGCGTGCGCGTGCAGGGCAGGGTCTACCCCGACACCGACCTCACGCTCGCCACGCTCCGCGAGGCGCCTCGCCCCGGCGCGACGGCCGCCCTGCCGACGAGTTCGCAGGTGCGGCTTCGCACCGTGCTCGGCGCCGGACTCACGGCGGCGGGGACGGCGCGGCTGGAGCTCGGGCCGGCACGGGTGACGCTGGGGGGCGACAACTCGGCCCCCGTGCTCGCGGCCCAGGTCCTCGGCCTGCCCGGCCTGCGCGCCCAGACGGAGCTGCGGGCCGACGACCTCGTCCAACTCGTCACGGAGGTCGTGGCGCACGGGCTCGAGCTGACGGGCACCGACGACGTGACCGGCTCGCTCCGCGTCGACCTCACGCCCGAGCCGAGCCTCACCTTCCGCGGCCTGAGCGCCGCCGTCGCGGGCCTGGACGTGAGCGCCGACGGCACACTCGCGGTCGCGAACGCCGACGTGCGCGCCGAGGTCGTCTTCCGCACGGACCTGCGACTCTTGGGCGGGCAGGACGAGGGTACGGGTGAGTACCGCCTCCCCATCGCCATCACCGCCGCCGACGGCCGGTGGCGCCTCGAGTACGACGGGCCGCTCGGGCTCCTACACGGCACCTACGACCAGGCCGCCGGCGCGGTCGGTCTGGACGCCGACCTGCGGATCGGCGGCGGCCGCGTGAGCTCGCGCCTCGAGCATGCGAGCGGAGAACTGCGCGGCAACCTCCAGGTGGACGGGGTCCAGCTGGCGCCGCCCGGCGTCGGCGCCGTCTCCCTGGCCGTCGACAGCACCGTCGCGGACGGTCGGATCGGCGGCAGCGTCGTCCTGGAGGCCGAAGCCGGGCGCCTGACGCTCACCGGCTCGTGGGGGCTGGCCGGCATCCTCCCCGAGAGCGTCGTGACGGGCGCGCCGAGGGGCGGCCGCCTCGAGGCGCGCCTCCGGACCCTCGAGCTCTCCAAGCTGCCCGTCGTCGCGGCGCGCGCGCCGTACCTGACGGGCGCGCTCACGGGCGTCGTGCAGCTGCGCGACGAGTTCGTGTTC
Source organism: Deinococcota bacterium (assembly GCA_963170125.1). Taxonomy (GTDB): domain Bacteria; phylum Deinococcota; class Deinococci; order Deinococcales; family Trueperaceae; genus JAAYYF01. The sequence continues at coordinate 23,733 of CAUJFI010000057.1, forward strand.
GGGCAGCTCGTCAGCCCGGAGATCTCGGCCGCCGGCAGCACCTCGCGCCTCGAGCTCGACCTGAGCGGCTCACTCTCCTCACTTGACGCCAGCCTGCGCCTGAAGGGCGCGACCGTCACGGCCAACCTGGCCGGCAACCGCCTGAGCGGCGTCGGGCGCTTCGAGCGCTTCCCGGCGCAGTTCCTCGCGCAGGCCGTCGTGGGTCCGAGCGACGTGACGGCCGACACGACGGGTGTCGTGCGCTTCGAGCTCCCCTTCGCCGACCTGGGGAGCAGCTACCTGCGCCTGGCCACGGAGGAGGTCCGCCTCGAGCGCGCCGGCGTGCCGACCACCGGAAACGTCACGCTCGTGTTCGACGCCGGCAAGCTGCTCGTGGAGCGCGCCGACTTCGCCGGGCTCGGCAGCTGGGACGCGCACGGGGAGCTCTCGCCCGAGCGTTTCGATTTCCACCTCGCGGCCGAGGACGCCGACTTCACGCCGCTCCTCGGGATTGTGCCGGGCCTAGCACGTATCGGCGCCGGCGCCAGCGGCACGTTCACGCTCGACGTCTCCGGCGACGCCGCCGTGCCGCAGGCCCGCTTCGCGAGCCCCGGGTTGGACATCGCCGTGTCTGGCAGCCACTACCGGCTGGCCGACACGGAGGTCGAGCTGGCGGGGGCGAACCTGAGCGTGGCCGCGCTGGTCAGCGGCGTCTCGCCCCTGGAGGGCGCGCTGAGCGTCGCCGGCGACGCGCGCCTCACGCTCGCGCCCCTGGCGTTGACGGACGTGGCCATCGGCTTCGACGGCAGCCTCGACCTGCTCGCCTTCGGCGTCGTGCAGGACCTGCATGGCGCCCTTACCAAGGGCCCCGCCGGCGAGCTGCGGCTGGACGCCACCGGGCGCATGGGCGCCGGCGAGCTGGAGCTGACCGGCGGCCTGCTCCCCCTCGAGCTGAGCGCGCGGGGCACCGGCCTCACGGTCGCCTTCCCCGCCCTGCTCGTCGGTCGGGCGCTCGTCGATGCCGACCTGACCCTCGCGGGCGAGGCTGGCGGGCTCGCGCTTGGCGGGGCGGTAGTGGCATCCGAGATCATCGTCGACCCGGGCGCCCGCGGCCCGGCCTCAGACGGTGGCGAACCGACGGCACAGGCCGGGCCGGCCAGCGGCTCCGAGCCGGCGTCCGTACTGCGCTTCGCCGATCTCGCCATCCGGGCCCCGCAGCGCGTGCTCCTCTCCACCAACCTCGGCTCGGGCGAGGCGGCGCTGGACCTCGTGCTGAGCGGCAACGCCGCCGACCCGAGGCTGTCCGGCACCGCCCACGCGCTGCGCGGCAACCTGCGCTTCTCCGGCCGCGACTTCACCATCGACCGCGCCGTGGCGACGTTCAGCCAGAGCGGCGGTGTCTACCCCGAGCTGGACGTCGCCGCGCACACGGAGTTCGACAAGTCGCGCGTCGTGAGCGCCGACAACCGCGTGGCGTTCGCGGCGCCGCGCGAGGGTCAGACGTTCGTCGTGGAGCTGGCGTTCACGGGCCAGATGGTCGCGGCGCCCGGCGAGGAGGGGGGCTTTCGCTTCGACCTGCAGCCCCGCGTGTCGTCCGACGCCCGCATCGACGTCGAGGGCGAGGGCGTGCGGTCGTTCACGGACGCCGAGTTGATGTCGCTCATCACGTTGGGGCGGTTCGAGCTGAACTCCGGGATCGTCGCGTCGGGCGGCCTCGGCCAGGCCGTCGCCCAAGGGGCGCTCGACACGGCCATCGACCTCTTCGTGATCAGCGAACTGTCCAACGCGCTCAAGGAAGCGCTCGGCCTCGACGTCGTCGAGATCAAGACGTCGGCCATCTCGAGCCTGATCGACGACGCCGCGCACCCCTTCGGCGTCTCCCTCCGCCTCGGCGGCTACCTGAACCCCGAGCTCTTCGCGAGCTACCGGATCGGCACTTACGATGGCACGGACGGGGCCTACTCCCTCACGAACGAGGTGCTGCTCTCCTACGCGCTCGGGCCGCTGGACCTGGACGTGACCGCGCGCGTCGACCTCCCGACGGCCGGCATGGACGAGTCACCGCGCCCGGAGATCGGCGTGGCGCTCTCGTACGCCTTCGGGCCGACGTTCGGGGTCGACACGGGCGTGGTGCTCTCCACCCAGCGCAGCGCGTTCCAGGTCGGGCTCACGCTGCGGTGGTGACAGCCGTATACCAACGGGGCCCACGTGCGGCCTGGTCCAGTGAGCGCCGCTGGTATAAGTGGCAGGTGGCTCACCTGCTCGAGGACCGCGCGGCGCCACACTAGCCCCTCATTCGACCCGCGGAGGTACGCTCCCATGACCGACGACCCTCGAGGCGTGCATGACCTACCCAGCCCGTGGCGGGACAGTCGCTTCGGCCTTGCGCTAGGTGCCGGCGCCAAGGTCAGGCACAACCTGAACGTTCCAGAGCTCGTGGAGGAGGCCCTGGTCCGCCGCGAGGCGCACCTCGCCAGCACCGGCGTGCTCGTCTCCGACACGGGTCAGTTCACCGGCCGCTCCCCCAAGGACAAGTACATCGTCGTCAACGCCGGTAGCGAGGGCGTCGCGTGGGGCGACGTCAACCAGCCCGTCGACCAGGCCCACTTCGACCGGCTGCTCGAGGACATGAACGGCCACCTGGTCGGCAAGGACCTCTTCGTCCAGGACCTGTCCGCCTGCGCCGACCCGGCCTACGCGACGAACGTGCGCGTCATCGCCGAGTACGCGTGGCACGGCCTCTTCGCCACGAACTTGTTCCGCGAACCCGTCGGACCGCGTCAGGAGCCCGACTGGGTGGTCCTCGACCTGCCCAGCTTCAAGGCCGACCCCGCGCGGCACGGGTGCCGCAGCACCACGGCGATCATGCTGGACTTCGAGCGCCGCCTCGCGCTCGTCGCCAACACGGAGTACGCGGGCGAGATCAAGAAGGGGCTCTTCACCGCCCTCAACCTCGAGCTGCCGCGCCAGGGCGTCTTCCCCATGCACTGCTCCGCCAACGAGGGGCGCGGCGGCGAGGTCACGCTCTTCTTCGGCCTCTCCGGCACGGGCAAGACGACCCTCTCCACCGACCCCGCGCGCCGCCTCATCGGCGACGACGAGCACGGCTGGTCGCGCACCGGCGTCTTCAACTTCGAGGGCGGCTGCTACGCCAAGGTCGTCAACCTCACGGAGGCGGCCGAGCCCGACATCTACGCCGCCAGCACGCGCTTCGGCACGGTGCTGGAGAACGTCAAGCTAGGCAGCGCGCGCGAGCCCGATTACGCGGACACGTCCAAGACGGAGAACACGCGCGCCGCCTACCCCATCTCGTTCGTCGCGAACGCCTCACCCACCGGCGTGGGCGGCCACCCGCGGGACATCGTCTTCCTGAGCGCCGACGCGTTCGGGGTCTTACCGCCCGTCGCGCGGCTCACGGTGCCCCAGGCGCTCTATTACTTCCTCAACGGCTACACGGCCAAGCTGGCCGGCACGGAGCGGGGCGTCACGGAGCCCGTCGCCACGTTCAGCACGTGCTTCGGCGCGCCGTTCATGCCACTCTCGCCGCTCGAGCACGCCGAGATGCTGCGGAGCCGCCTGGCGGCGCACGCCCCGCGCGTCTGGATGGTCAACACGGGCTGGACGGGCGGCGGCTTCGGCGTCGGCAAGCGGATCTCGCTGCGTTACACGCGCGCCATGCTCGACGCGGCCCTGTCCGGCGCCCTCGACGGCGTCGAGACGACCGAGGACGAGGTCTTCGGCCTGCACGTCCCGCGGCACGTGCCGAACGTGCCGGACGCCCTCCTCGCCCCCCGGAGCACGTGGGCGGACCCCGCCGCCTACGACGCGGCGGCGCGGCACCTGGCCGACATGTTCAGGAAGAACTTCGAGCGCTTCGCCGCCGACGTGGCGCCCGACGTGGCGGCGGCGGGGCCGAAAGGTTGAGCGCCGCGCCCGGGTCCGCCGGGCGCGGCGCTCGCTTCCTCTACTCGATCGGTCTCAGCGCCGGCTGAGCTCCCCCTCGAGGGCGCCCACGGCCGTCTGGAGGGCCGTATCGGTGTCGAGGTGGACGATGGCCTCGCCCTGCACGGCGCTCACCTCCCGCACCCCACCGAGGGCGAGGATGCGGAACTTGCCGTCGTCGCCCGAGACGGCCTCACCGACGACCTCGCCGTCGACCACGAGTTGCACCGTCTGCCCGTCGCGCAGGCCTTGGCCGTCGACGGAGATGGTGCGCGGGTAGCGCGTGTCTGGCGCGTACACGTCCGGGGTGATGCCCTTCTCGGCGATGCTGCGGCGTAGCGGGGTAAGCCATTCGAAGGACACGTAGCGGAGCTGGCCGCCGTCCGAGAGCGAGAGCACCGACTGCGCCACGCCCTTGCCGAACGTCTGCTCGCCGACGACGAGCGCGCGGTCGTTCTCTTGGAGGGCGCCGGCTACGATCTCGGACGCCGAGGCCGAGTTCTCGTTCACGAGCACGACCATCGGGAGGTCGTACGCGTGCTGGTCGGCGGAAGCGATGCGCTGCGTCACGCCGCGCGAGCGCTGGAACACGATGTCGCCCTTGCTCAGGAACTCGTCCGCGATGAGGATGGCCTGGTTGAGGAGGCCGCCGGAGTTGTCGCGAAGGTCGAGGACGAGCGACTTGGCGCCTTCGAGGATGAGCTTGTCGAGGTGCTCCACGAGCTGGTCGTGCAGGCGCTGGTTGTTGAAGGACGCCAGCGCGATGTAGCCGACGCCGTTGGGGAGCATGGTGCTCGAGACGTCGACGATCTGGATGGTGGAGCGCTGGATATCGAACGCGATGGGGTCCTGGACGCCGGGGCGCTCCATGACCAGGTGGACGGTCGTGCCCTTGGGGCCGCGCACCAGGTCGGCGACCTCGCTGGTCGTCAACTCGCGCACGTCGACCCCCTCGACCTCGAGGAACACGTCGCCGCGCATGAGCCCCGCCCCGGAGGCCGGGCCGCCGGCGTAGACCGTGAGGATCTCGACGCCCTTGCCGCTCTGCCTGTCGTGGGGGGTGAGCACCGCGCCGATGCCTTCGAAGGAGCCCGTGAGGTCTTGGCTGTCGCGAGCGGCGTCCTTGGGCAGGAGGTAGCTCGTGTACGGGTCGTCGAGCGACTCGAGCATCCCCTTGATGGCGCCTTGGATCAGGGCGTCGTCATCGACGTCGTTCAGGTAGCCGCTCTTGAGCGCCCCGAAGGCCTGGACGAGCGCGCGGCCGGTAGGGTTGTTGAGGAACTCGCTCGCGTAATCGCGCGACAGCTGAGCGTTCACGACCATCACCGTGGCCGCGACAAGCACCACTAGTCCCGCGATGTACCATCTCCGCTTCATGAAGCCTCCGTCTGCTGGACCTGCATGCGGCCTAGAGTATAAGGGCGCTACATGAGAGCCTAAGTCCGCGCGCCGACGAGAGGCCGTGACGTAGAAGCCGTGGCCGACTCGCGAGGCACGGGCCCCCGGCGCTAAGCTCTGGGCATGAGGATCCTCTTCCCGGCGGCCGAGGTGGCGCCCTTCAGCAAGACGGGCGGCCTCGCGGACGTGGCAGGCGCGTTGCCGAAGGCGCTCGCGCGCCTCGGGCACGAGGTCCTGGTCGTGACGCCCTGGTACGCCAAGCTGGGTGGCGGCGCCTCGCCCTACTGGGTCGGCGACGTACCCAGCCCCTTCGACCGCGGCTTCGAGGCCGTCGGCGTCGGGGTGCTCGAGGACGCCGTGCCGGGGACCGGCTCGCTTCGCTACGCCTTCGTCGGCCACCAGGACTTCCGGCGGGCCAGGCCCTACGGCTACCCGGACGACGCCCGGCGCTTCGCCCGCTTCTCGCGCGCCGTTCCCAGCGTCGCCGAGCGCCTCGCGTTCGTCCCCGACCTCGTCCACGCGCACGACTGGCACACCGGCTACTTGCCGATGCTCCTCGCGCGCGGCTGGCACCTGCCGCCGGGCTTCCCCGGCCTGCGCAGCGTCTTCACCGTTCACAACGTCCAGTACCAGGGCGAGTCCAGTCTCGAGGACGCGGTGCGGTGGCTGCGCCTGGGCCCGGACCTCATGGGCTCGTACCTAGACCACTTCGGGCGCGCCAACGCCATGCAGGCGGGCGTCGGCTTCGCGACGCGCGTCACGACCGTCAGCCCGACCTACGCGGAGGAGATCCAGACGCCCGAGTACGGCTACTCGCTCGACGGCACGTTCCGCTCACTCTCCGGCAAGCTGACGGGCATCCTTAACGGCATAGACACGGACGTGTGGGACCCGGCGCGCGACCCGGCCTTGCCCGAGCCGTACTCGGCCGCCGACCTGGCTGGCAAGCCCGCCGCGAAGGCGGCGCTGGCCAGGCGCTTCGACCTGGAGGCGAGGAGACCGCTCCTCGCCGTCGTGTCCAGGCTCGCCGAGCAGAAGGGCATGGACCTGCTCGTCGCCGCCGCGCCGGGGCTGCTCGAGCGCGGCTGGTCGCTCGTCGTCCTCGGTGCGGGCGACCCGGGACTGGAGGAGGCCGTGGCGGACCTGGCGCGCGCGCATGGCGGCCTGGTCGGCGCGCACATCGGGTACGACGAGGACCTCGCCCACCTCGTCTACGCCGGGGCGGACGCGCTGGTGGTGCCGAGCCGCTTCGAGCCGTGCGGGCTCTCGCAGCTCATCGCCATGCGTTACGGCACCGTGCCGATCGTGCGGGCAACGGGCGGCCTCAAGGACACCGTGAGACACGGCGCGACCGGCTTCGTCTTCGAGCACGCGACGAGCGCCGGGCTGGAGTGGGCGGCTGGCGAGGCTTTGGCGGCGTACGGCACGCCGGTGTGGCGCCGCATCCAGGCGACCGGCATGGCCGCCGATCGTTCCTGGCACGCCTCGGCCGCGGCCTATTCGGCCCTCTACGAGAGCGTGCTACGGTCTTGGGTGTGACACGAGACGTTACGGAAGACCTACCCGGCGCGGCGCCGGACGACCATCCGGGCACGGCGCCGGCCGAGGCGCCGCAGCCGGCCAGCGACTGGCGCGAGTTCCTCGCGCAGCGCCGCTTCACGGCAGCGCGCCAGGCCTACTTCGTGACCGGCGAGCCGGAGCCGCGGGTCAAGTCCGCCCTCGCGGCGTTGGCCGACGTGGAGGACCTCGTCCACGAGCGCTCGTTCGCCAAGGCCAGCGAGCGCATCGAGCGGTTGGAGGAGCCGGCCGCGATCGTGCCGTGGGACGCCCTCGTCGCCGACCTGCGCGTGCTGGAGGAGGCCGCCAAGGAGCTCGACAAGCGCGACCCAGACGCGGCGGCGGCGGTGCTCGCGCGTCTCGACGGGAGCACGTGGTTCCCGGCCGAGCGCCACACCCAGTTGGGCACGGTCGGCATCTACGACTCGGAGCTCGCCAAGGCGCAAACGGAGTTCGAGGAGGCCATCCGGATCGACCCGCGCCACTACCGGGCGCTCACGAACCTCGGCAACGTCGCCCTGGAGCAGGGTCGGGTCGACGAGGCGATCGAGCATTACCAGGCCGCCCTCAAGCTCAACGAGGAGTTCGCGAACGCCCATCACAACCTGGGCGTCGCCTACCGCCGCAAGGGGCACCTCAACAAGAGCGTCAAGTCGCTGCGCCGGGCGCAGCGAAGCCAACAACGCCACGACGCGGCGGTGGCGAGGGAGAGCCTGGGGAAGTGGACGGGCAAGTCGGGCGGCAAGTACCTGAAGTGGCTCCTGTGGGGCGCGGCCGCCATCGGCGTCTACTTCATCCTGAAGTCCACAGGCTACATCTAGCGCCACCGCCCTCAGTCGTCAAGCAAGCCCCGGAGGACCTCCTCGATGGCAGCGTCGTCCAACTCGATGAGCGCCCGGCCCTCTTGCGCCTCTTCGAGCAGCCGCTCGATGCGGCCCAGGAGGAGCGCGTCGTCGCAGTCGGTGACGCGCTCGACTATCGCTTCCCTTATTGCGGTCAGTTCCCTCACGCGCTTCGCCTCGCCAGGATGGTAAACCCCTGCGGCGGGCTCTCCGCCCTCAAACGCACACCGCGCTCTTGACCGCCCGTTAACCGCGACGGCGGCGGCCGGTCACTCGACGGTGACGCTCTTGGCGAGGTTGCGCGGCTGGTCGATGTCGCGTCCGAGCGCACGCGCCACCTCGTAGGCGAGGAGCTGCAGCGGCACCACGTTGACGACCGGCGACAGGAGCTCGAGCGTGCGCGGCACCGGGATGACGAACTCGGCGTGCTGGCCGATCTTGGTGTCGTCCTCGTCGGCGACGACGACGAGGCGGCCGTCGCGCGCGCGGACCTCTTGCAGGTTGGAGACCGTCTTGTCGTAGAGGGGCGAGTTGGTGGCGACGGCCACGACCGGCAGGTCGCGGTCCACGAGCGCGATGGGGCCGTGCTTCATCTCGCCCATGGGGTACGCCTCGGCGTGCACGTACGAGATCTCCTTGAGCTTGAGGGCGCCCTCCAGCGCGGTGGCGGCGTTGATGCCGCGGCCGAGGAAGAGCGAGCTGCGCGCGCCCTTGATCTGCTCCGCGATCTGCGCGACGTGCTCCCTGACCTGCAACACGCGCTCGACCTGGCCGGGCAGCTCGCGCAACGCCCGCACGTACTCGCGCGCGGCATCGTCGTCCATGTACCCGCGTTCCCGCGCGAACCAGAACGAGAGGAGCGCGAAGGCGGCCACCATGCCGAGGTAGGCCTTGGTGCTCGCCACCCCGATCTCCGGGCCGGCGTGGATGTAGAGGACATCGTCGGCCTCGCGGCTGATGCTGGAGCCCTTGGCGTTGAGGATGGCGAGCGTCCGCGCGCCGCGACGCTTGGCCTCGCGCATGGCCTCGAGGGTATCGATCGTCTCGCCCGACTGGGAGACGACGATGCAGAGCGTGCGCTCGTCGACGACTGGCTCGGAGTAGCGGAACTCGGAGGCGACCTCGACCACGGTGTCGAGGCGTGCGAGCCGCCGCAACAGCGTGCGGCCGACCTCGCCGGCGTACGAGGCCGTGCCGGCGGCGGTGATCACCACGCGGTCGATGGTGGTCGGATCGAGGTCGAGGCCCAGCTCCACGTCCAACCCTCCGTGCGTGAACCGCCCGAAGAGCGTGTTCTGCAGCACGGTCGGCTGCTCGTAGATCTCCTTGAGCATGTAGTGCTCGTAGCCGCCCTTCTCGGCGGCCTCCGCGTCCCATTCGACGCGGTTCGTCTCCCGCGCCTGGGGGACGCCCTGCAGGTTCGTGATGACGACGCCGTCGCGGCCCAGCTCGGCCACGTCGCCGTCCAGCAGGTAGATGACGTCACGCGTGTAAGGCAGTAGGGCGGGCACGTCAGAGGCGAGGTAGTTCTCCTGGGAGCCGAGGCCGATGACGAGCGGGCTCGTGTTGCGCGCCGCGACGAGCGCGTCGTGCTCGGCATGCGCGACGACGAGCGCATACGCGCCGGACACCCGCGCCAGGCACGCGCGCACGGCGGTCGCGAGGTCGTGCGAGGTCGCCTCGTACGCCTCCTCCATGAGGTGCACGAGCACCTCAGTGTCGGTCTCGGAGACGAACACGTGGCCGCGGCCGGCGAGCTCCTCGCGCAGCTCTACGTAGTTCTCGATGATGCCGTTGTGGATGACGGCCAGGCGGCCGTCCTCCGAGAGGTGGGGGTGGGCGTTGACGTCGTTGGGGCGACCGTGCGTGGCCCAGCGCGTGTGCCCGAGCCCGACGCAGCCTGCGGGCAGGCCGGCGGCCACGGCGTCGCGCAGGACGCTCAGCTTGCCGGCGCGCTTGACGGCGCGCAACTTGCCGTCCGAACCGAAGCCCTTGACGGCCAGCCCGGCGGAATCGTAACCACGGTACTCGAGGCGGCCAAGGCCGTCGAGGATGACCCCTGCGGCCTCACGGCCGCCTACGTAACCGACTATTCCGCACATGGTCCCATTCTCCGCTCACGCCCTTACGCTGTTCTTACGCGAGACCGGCCCACGGCCTCACAACGTCGGCAGGTGCTCAGGGCGCCGTCCACGGCTCGCCGACGACGAGCCAGCGGTGCAACAGGCCTTCCGCCCGCCACGTGAGGGTGGCCAGGCCCTCGGCCGGGGTCGGGGCCGTCAGGAGTGGGTGCAGGAGGATGGCCCGCCCCTCGAGGACGAGGGGCGACTGCGCGAACGTGACGGCGAGGCCCGCCGGGGCCGTACGCGGTGGGTAGAAGATCTCGCGCTCGTTGGCCGTGCTGCGCTCGATGGGCAGGGACGTCACGAGCGCGAGCATGAGGCTCAGCCCGAGGACGGCTCCGCCGACGCCGCCGAGGGCGGCGGTGCCCCACCGCTGGCGGCGGCCGGCCGGCACGAGCCGCTGGCCGATGAGGGCGAGGATGAGGGTGCCGCAGAGGCCGGCGGCGAGGGCTATCCAGACGTCACGCGAACCGATGATGATGAGCGGCCGGAGGAGCAGCACGCCCCCGACCCCCACCACGAGCCCGACGAGGCGCCGTTTGGCCCCGAGCGCGGTCGTGACCACGACCATGAGGACGAGGGCAACGTCAAGCCAAGTCACGGGCGTCATGCCCGGATATCGTAGCCCGCGCTCCTCACGGCCTGGATGACATTCTCCATAAGCGCGTCCACCTCCGCGTCCGTCAGCGCGCGCGTGGCGTCTCGGAAGCGGAAGCGCAGGGCGAGCGACCGGCTGCCGAGTGGCAGCCGGGCGCCGCGGTACTCGTCGAACGGCTCGAGCGAGGCGAGCTTCTCCCCCGCGGCCTCCCGGAGCGCCGCCGCGAGCGCGGCGTACGTGACCGACACGGGCACCACGACGGCGAGGTCGCGCTCGGCGTACGGTTGGCGCACGATCTCCTTGAAGGCGACACGCTTGCCGCCGAGCGGTAGGCGCAGCTCGGCCACGTAGACCTCCGGCAGCTCGAAGGCCGCCGCGACGGCCGGGTGCAGCCGCCCGGCGCTGCCTACGACGGCGCCGTCCCACGAGACCTCGGCAGAGACGCCGGGATGGAGGTGCGCGAATGCGGCCGGGTTCGTCTCGACTAACGCGCCTTCCAGGCCGGCCAGGCTTTCGATGACGCCCTTGAGGGTGAAGAAGTCGCCCGCCAGGCCCTCCCGCCACCGCCCCTCCACCCGGTCGCCCCGCATGAGTAGCGCCACGCGCTCCTCCTCCACGTCGCCGAAGACGTGCCCGACCTCGAAGAGCGCCAGCGCGCCCGCGGCGCGGTTGGCAGCCGCGGCGGCGAGAAGCCCGGGGTACAGGGCGGTGCGCAAGACGGCCTTCTCAGTGCCCTGCGGCGACGCCAGCTCCACCACCGGAGCGGGGGCGGCGGCCTTGGCGAGCTCGGCGGCGCCCGTGAAGACGTAGGTCATGGTCTCTTGCAGCCCCGCTGCGGCCAGCCGGTCACGGAGCCTGCGGTGCGTCGGGTCGCCCGCCGGGGGCACGAAGCGCATGTCTGGCTCGGTCATGCCGATGTGCTCGTAGCCGTGGACGCGCGCCACCTCCTCGACGACGTCCTCCTCGAGGGCGAGGTCGTAGCGCCAGCTCGGCGGCGCCACGAGCCAGTCGTCGGATGCCCGCTCCTCCACCTCGCAGCCGAGGGCGGTGAGGTAGGCGCGCTGGGAATCGCTCGGCACGTCGAAGTCCATGAGGAAGCGCACGCGGCTCGGCCGGTACGGCACGGCGGCGCGACGGACATCAGCGCCGAACGCGGTGATGCCAGGGTGGGGCCGCCCGCCGGCCACCTCGCCGATGACCTGGGCGAGGCGCGCCGAGGCGAGCTCCTGCAGGTTCGGGTCGACGCCGCGTTCGAAGCGCGTGCGGGCGTCCGTGATGACCTTGTGGCGCTGGCCGGCGCGGCGCACGGTGACGGGGTCGAAGAGCGCCGCCTCGAGCACCAGCTCGGTGGTGGACGCCTCGACGCCGCCGTACGCGCCGCCCATGACCCCGGCGAGGCCGAGGGGCACGTCGCCGGCCGGTCCCGTGGTCGTGATGAGGAGGTCCGCCGGGTCGAGCGCCAGCTCCTCGTCGTTGAGGAGCGTCAGCCGCTCGCCCACGCGCGCGCGCCGCACGACCATGTGGCCGCGCTCGAAGACGGTCGCGTCATAAGCGTGGTTCGGCTGACCGAGCTCGAAGGTGATGAGGTTCGTGGCGTCCACCACGTTGTTGCGCGGCCGCAGCCCAACGGCGGCGATGCGGCGCTGCAACCAGACGGGGCTCGGCCGGACGGTGACGCCGCTCACCTTGCGCAGGGTGAAGCGCGGGGCGGCGGCGGGGTCGTGGACGTCGAGCGTGAGGCCGTCGTCTCGCGCGGGGTCCGCGAGGGCCAGGCCGGCGGCTGGGTGGCGCACGCCCAAACCGAGCTTGGCCCCAACGTCGCGCGCCACGCCCAGGAGGCTGAAGGCGTCCGCTCGGTTGGGGGTGAGCTCGAGCTCGAGCACTGTCTCGGCAGGCCACAGCTCCACGAGCTTCGCGCCCAAGGGCGCGTCGGGGCCGAGGGCCAAGACGCCGGCGCCGTGCTCGAAGAGCCCGAGCTCCTTGGCGCTCGCCAGCATGCCGCCGCTCGGCACGCCCCTGATCTCCCGCGCCAGCACCGTCAAGTCGACGGCCGGTAGGTACGTGCCGGGCAACACGAGCGCAGTGCGCATGCCGACCGCGATGTTCTGGTCGCCGCAGACCACGACGTGCTCCGCGCTCCCGTCGAACACGACCGTGCGCGCCAGGTGGTCGGATCCCGAGATCGGCGTCACCGACCGCACGTCCACCACGATCGTGCCCTCCGGCGCGCCCGGCACCTCGGTCACGGACTCCACCGCCAGGCCAAGACCGTCGAGCAACTCCGCCAGGCGCCGAGGCTCCGGGAACGGGGCCGCGTTCCCAGGCGCCGCACCCCCGGGCACGTCGGCAGGCTCGAAGAACGTGCGCAACCAGGAGTACGGGACCTTCACAGCGTGCCCCTGAACTGCTCGAGCACGCGCAGGTCGCCCTGGTAGAAGTAGCGGATGTCGGGGATGGCGTACGGCACGAGCGCCAGGCGCTCGATGCCGAAGCCGAAGGCGAAGCCCGTCACGCCCTCGTAGCCGACGGCCTCGAAGACCCTTGGATGCACCATGCCGCAACCGCCGAGCTCGAGCCACTCCTCCCGGCCGGAGCGGGGGTTCGTCCACCAGATGGCGAACTCGGCGCCCGGCTCGACGAACGGGAAGTAAGTCGGCTGCAGCCGCGTGCGCGTTCCCGGGCCTATGAGCGCCTGGGCCATCTCGTTGATGGCGCCCTTGAGGTCGGCCATGGTCACTCGCTCACCGACCACGAGGGCCTCGAGCTGGTGGAACTGGGCCTCGTGGGTCACGTCGACGGCCTCGTTGCGGAACACCTTGCCGGGCACGACGACCTTGAAGGGCGGCTCGTGCGTCTCCATGTAGCGGACCTGCATGGGGCTCGTGTGGGTGCGCAGGAGGCGGCCGTCCGTCGTCCAGAACGTGTCCTGGGTATCGCGGGCCGGGTGGTCGGGCGGGAAGTTCAGCGAGGCGAAGTTGTAATGGTCCGTCTCCAGCTCCGGGCCCGTCACGACCTCGTAGCCCAGGCTCGTGAAGACGTCCAGGAGGCGGTTCGTCACGAGCGTGAGGAGGTGCAGCCCGCCCTGGGGCGGCCGCGTGCCGGGCAGCGTCACGTCGACGCGCTCACCCGCCAACTGGGCGGCGAGGAGCACCCGCTCGAGTGCCGCCTTGCGCTCGTCGATGGCGGCCTCGAGCGCCTGCTTGAGCGCGTTGACGCGGCCACCGACCACGCGCCGCTCCTCGACGCTCAGGGAGCCCAGGGCCTTGAGGCGCTGAGTGAGCTCGCCCTTCTTGCCGAGGTAGTTGACGCGCAACTGTTGCAGGGCCGCCAGGTCCAGCGCCTCGCCGATGCGCCGGAGCCAATCGACGGCCTCCCCGGGCAGGTCCTCGCGCGCGCCCGGGTCGCGCTGGGCTCCTTGCAGCCCTGTCGTCTCGTGCTCAGCCGCCATGTACCTTCACCTCTCGTTGCCCCGGCGCCGTCACCTGCTCGGCCCCCGGCCGCGCCATCCGCGCCGAGGCTCGCCGGCGCTCGCCGGCACCCGTCGTTCTCGTTCTGAGCGCCGGTCTCGGCCCCGCCCAACGAAAACACCACCGCCTCTTTGGGCAGTGGCGTCAGGGGCGCAAGACCTTCCGAGGTCCTGCGCTCAGCGGGTAAACGACTCCGAAGCCAGCGGGCTTCTCATGGCCGTGAGTGTAAGTTGCGCGCGCGGGACGTGTCAACGAAGCCCAGCCCGGCCCGGGGCCCGGCGCGAACGGGAGCGCGCCGGCCTATCGCGGCGCGGCGCGCAGCTGCCCTCGCCCACGAACCTTCAGTCCTCGAGCAGCTCGCCGAGGCGGAACAGCTCGCAGAGCCAGGCGTCGCCCGCCTGCAAGGCGTCGGCCGCCAGCTCGCGCGCCTGGACGCTCATGCCCCAAGCGTTCGCGTCCTCGAAGGTGGCGAACGGGCCGACCAGGCCCTCGCCGCCCTCGTAGGCCTCGGGGGGAACGGGCACGAGCAGCTCAAGCCGCCGGCCGGTCACGTCGGTGACCTCCCGGGCCATGGCGTGACGGGCACGCCACTCCGGGCGTTCGCTGAGCTCGAAGAGCTTGTCGAAGAGCCGCCACGCGCCCGCCTGGTCGAGCGGCGGTCGCGCGAAGTAGGCCGTGAGCCGACCGACGTGCGCGCGCCCCCACGACCGGTTCGGGAACAGCGCCAGGAGCAAGGACGCGGCGAGCTCGGCCGCCTCCGGGCTCACCCGCAGCACCTCGGCGAACCTTACCTCGTCGTCCAGCGGTAGCTCCGCCCGGGCCTCTTCGTCGCTCACTTGGAGCAGTGTATGCGCTGCGGGACGAGTGCGCCCCGCACGGCACCACCGATACGGTGGCATGGACGCGCCGGCGCAGGCTACGTCCCGGTCCACGGGCGCGTCACCGGGCCGAGACGCATGCCGGCGGTTGCAGCGCCCACACCCGCGGAAGTAGACTAACGAGCGGACAACGTCCCGGCGGGAACGGCGGATGGGTTCGCGCCCACCGCCTTTTCCATGCAGGACGTCCGAGCCTCAGGTCCGGCTCCCAGCGCACCCCAGACGCAAGAGCTACGGGTGTAGGGGGAGCGAGTGGGCCGTGCCGACCATGGGAGGTGGCGTGGAACTCGATCGTGCAGCCGCCGAGGTGCTTGAACCCCTCGGGTACGAGGTGCTGGAGGTAACCGTCAGCACTTCCGGGCGGTCGCGTCGTGTTCTGCTTCGCATCGATCGGCTCGACGAGGCCATCGTCGGCATCGAGGACGTCGCCAAGGCGTCCGAGGTGTTCGGTCTGGAGCTGGACCGCTTGGACCCGTTCCCGACGGGCTACCGGCTCGACGTCGAGTCTCCGGGCGCCGAGCGCCCGTTGCGGCGCGCCCGGCATTTCGAACGCTTCCGCGACCTGCTCGTCAAGTTCAGGGTGGGCGGGGAGACGTTCAAGGGGCGGATCAAGGGTGTCGCTGAGGACACCGTAGCCGTCGAGGTCGACGGCACCGAGCGCGCGGTGAGGATCGCCGACGTCGTGTCGGCGCGCCTGGCCGAGTGGCCGGACTCGCCACGCTGACTTTTCGCGCCGCTCACGCCCGGCGCGAGAACACCGCCACGCCGCTTCACGGTCGCGGTAGTGGCCACAACCGAATAGGTAGGGAGTTGGACTAGATGAACAAGGAGTTCGTTGACGCGCTCAACCTGCTGGCCGCCGAGCGCAACCTCGACAAGGAGCAGTTGCTCGCCGACCTCGAGGACGCCCTGGGCCAGGCCTTCGAGCGCAACGTCATGCCCGGCCACCAGATCGACGTCGAGCTCGACCCCGAGTCGGGCGAGATGGACATCATGGTGATCCGCCGCGTTGTCGAGACGGTCGAGGACCCCACCACCGAGATCTCGCTCGCCGACGCGCTCGACCTCGACGAGGAGGTCGAGGTCGGCATGGAGATGGAGTTCCCCGTCGACCCGGAGAAGTTCACGCGCATCGCCGTGCAGACGACCAAACAGGTCATCACGCAGAAGATCCGCGAGGCGGAGCGGGCCTACGTCTTCGAGGAGTACAAGGACCGTGCCGGCGACATCATGACCGGCGTCGTCGCGCGCACGGACAACAAGCGCAACGTCTTCGTGGACCTGGGCCGCGGCGAGGCGATAATGCCCGCCAAGGAGCAGATCACCGGCGAGCGCTACATGGTCGGCATGCGCATCAAGGTCTACGTGCAGAACGTGGAGCTGAGCCCGCGCGGGCCGTCGATCCACGTCTCGCGCGCCGCCCCCGAGCTCCTCGAGTACCTCATGCGCCAGGAGATCCCCGAGGTCGCCGACGGCACGGTGGAGCTCAAGGCCATCGCCAGGGAGGCCGGGCAGCGCTCGAAGGTCGCGGTCAGCTCCAACAACCCGAACGTCGACCCCATCGGCGCGTGCATCGGCCACCGCGGCAGCCGCATCCAGGCGGTAACGGGCGAGCTGCAGCGCGAGCGCGTCGACATCATCCAGTGGGACGCCAACCCGCGCGAGTTCATCCGCAACGCCCTCTCTCCCGCGAAGGTCGGCAACATCGAGCTCGACACGGAGAACAAGTCGGCGCGCATCACGGTCGGCTCCGACCAGCTCTCGCTCGCCATCGGCAAGTCGGGCCAGAACGTCCGCCTCGCCGCCAAGCTGACCGGCTACAAGCTAGACCTCCAGCCCTCCGAGACCGTCTCCGACTTCGACGCCGCCTTCCAGGCGGCCGCCTCGCGCCTCGGCGACGCCACCGCCCAACCCGAGCGCACGCACTCGGCGTTCGACGCGCTCTTCAAAGACTCCGCCCAGCAACCGAGCACGAGCGAAGGGTCCGAAGGCGAGGACAAGGCCTCCTGATGACGTCCACGGTGAGAGTCAGGCACGTCCCGTTACGCCGCTGCGCGGTCTGCCGCGCGCAGGCGCCCCAGGCGGAGTTGCTGCGCCTGGTCAAGGGCGACGCCGGCTATCGCCTGGACCTCACACGCAGGCTCGGCGGCCGCGGCACATGGATCTGTGCCGCTTGCGCCGCCTCTTCCAACGAGAAACGCTTGCGCCACGCCTTCAAGGGCAGCGCGCAGCAGGTGCGGGAGCTGCTCGACGCGGCCCTCGCTCATGTTCCCCCCACCGCCGCCGGCGCCGCGGGGACCCCGCCTCGGAGGCTTGAATGACGGAGAAGGTCAGGATCTATCAACTAGCGAGGGACTTGGGCGTAGAGAACAAGGAGCTCCTCGCCGTGCTCGACGACATCGGCGTGGAGTACAAGTCGCA
>CAUJFI010000058.1 GCA_963170125.1 Deinococcota bacterium
TCGATCCGCGCTGCGGGGTGAGCCTCGACGCGTAGCAGCACGTCGGCAATGTACTCGTAGGGCAGGACGTCGTTCAGCCGGCACGTGGCGACAATGGTCTGGAGGATCGCCAGGTTGCGTCCCGCGGCTTCGTGGCCGACGAACAGGAAGTTCTTGCGGCCCAGGGCGATGATCCGCAGCGCGCGTTCGGAGGCGTTGTTGTCGAGGCTGAGCTTGGGGTCGGCAAGGAAGTGGCGCAGGTGCTGGCGCTGGTTGGTCGCGTAGCCGATGGCCTCGGCGAACGCCGACTTGGGCGGGTGGATGTCGGTGTGATCGTCGATCCACTTCTCGATGGCATTGACGATGGGGCGGCTGTGGGTGCCGCGTGTGGCAGCGTGGGTAGGGGTCGCAAGCTGTCCGCGACCGGCGATATCGGATTCGATGCGGTAGAGCCTGGCGATGAGCTCGATGACCTCGGCGGCCTCGGGGTAGTTGGCCTTCGCGTCGTAGAACTTGCGGCGGACGTGGGCCCAGCAGCCGACGCGGGTGCGGCCCTCGGGACCGCAGACGGCGTGGTAGCCGCTGTAACCGTCGACCTGGAGGTAGCCACGGGTTCCGGCGAGCAGGTTGCTGGCGGTCTGGCCGGCGCGGGTATCGCTGTAGAGGTAGGCAGCGATGTCACGGGTGAGCATCGTCCAGATCCAGCCACGGCGGCAGCCCTCGTCATCGAGCACGGGCTGAGGCGTCTCGTCGAAGTTGACGTAGTGGTCGGCGGCGCCGAGCTCGGTCAGGCGGCGCCAGATGGGCTCGAGCAGCTGTGCCGAGCGATGAAACAGATCGCAGAGCACGCTGCGGCTGATCCGGCACCCGGCGCGCTCGAGCATCTTCTCCTGGCGATGCAGGGGAATGGCATTGAGGCACTTGGAGACGACGACGTGCGCGTGCAGTCCGGGGCCGTATTGCGTGCCGTCGGTCACCGAGGGGGGAGCATTGGCGGTGATGATGTGCCGGCGGTCCTTGGACTGCAGGGTGACCAGCCGATAGCGCAGGACCAGCAGGTGCTCCCGCACGTGCTCGATGCGCTCGACGATGCTGCCCTTCCCGAGCGGCTTGAAGTCGTCGAGCGTATAGCCCTCCGGGAGCTGGCCAGGCTGGACCTCGACGACCTTCTCCACGATGGGCAGCGCCCCGCGGCGGGCCTTGGCTGCTTGCCGCGCGGCAGCGCTCTTCGCGCGCCCCCGTTGCCGCGCCGTCTGGCCGTCTTCGGCGGCCGCCTGCTGCTGCGCCGCTGGTTCCACCCCATCGAGCGGCGAGAACGGCTCGGTGGCTCGCAGCGCGGCGACGTCCTCCTGGATGGAGGGATGCTTGACGCGCTTCTTCTTCTCCGACCTCGGCCCGTACAGCTGTCGCTGAAGCAAGGCGATGAGTTCGTCGCGGCGCGCCAGGTCCTCGCGGAGCTGCTCGATCAGCCGGCGTAAGCGCCCGGTGACCCCCCGGCGTCGCGTGGCGGCCTGACCGTGTTACAGCGAGCCCCGGACATCACACGCACACTGGTGCAGCAGGACGGGGATCGCGATGCGAGCGAGGACGGAGGCATCCGCGGCGCTGAAGCAGGCGCTGGCGAAGCGGTACTGGACGGTTGACGACGCGCGGCAGGTGTTGGCGGCGTGCGCGGCGAGCGGGCTGTCGGAGGCGGAGTTCGGGCGACGCGAGGGCATCGGGGCGCAGCGGTTGGGCTGGTGGAGGCGACGCCTGGGCGCTGCGCAGCCGCCGGGAGCGCCGGTGCTGCCGGCGTTCGTGCCGGTGCGGCTGGTGACGGAGGCGGAGCCGCAGGCTCCGGGGCGGCGAGCCTCCCCGAAGGGGGTGGCGACCGAGCCGAGTGCATCGCCGGCGTGCTCGGAGCCCGCGGCGGCGCGGACGTCCTCGAGCATCGAGGTGGTGCTCTTGTCGGGGCGGCGGCTCGTGGTGGGCCCGGACTTCGACGCCGGCGCGGTGTCGCGGCTGGTCTGTGTGCTCGAGGAGGTGGGGCGATGCTGATGCTGCCTCCGAGCGTGCGCATCTACCTGGCCACGGAGCCGGTGGACTGCCGAAAGAGCTTCGATGGCCTCGCGGCGATGACGCGGTCGGTGCTGCGCCAGGACCCGCTGTCGGGGCACCTGTTCGTGTTCTGCAACCGGCGCAGGGACCAGGTCCGCATCCTGGTGTGGGATCGCAACGGGTACGCGCTCTGGTCGAAGAGGCTGGAACGGGGCGTGTTCAGGCTTCCTGAGCCTCGTGCGGGTGATTCTCACGTGGAAGTGGAATCTGGCGAGCTCGGTCTGATTCTCGATGGGTTGGACCTGACGGGGGCGAAGCGCCGGCGGCGCTGGGAGGACACCGTGGAGGTTCGTACCGACTGCCGCTGATTTTCATTGCACACGTACGTGGATTTTATTCAAATTCACGTTCGTGGAGACCACCAGCAAGACCACGAATATCGCAGACGTCGTCTCTGTACTCAGAGACATGCTGACCTCTGGTCAGAGCGACGAGATGCTCGCCCTGGTCGAGAAGCTCCTGCGACAGATGCTGGCCCACAATGCCCGGCTCGAGCTTCGGCTCGCAGCGCTCCTGCGCGACAAGTTCGGGCGCCGTACCGAGAAGCTCGACGCCGCTCAGCTCTCACTTGTCGCCGATCTCCACGAACCGCGTACATCCGCTGAAGTCCGCAGCTCGTGATCATCGGGCCCGGTGAAGTCCTGCCGGTCGGTAACCGTTCAGGCCCCACTGCGTTGAACCGGGCGACCACATCACGATGCTCGACCTCGCCAACAACGGCAAGGAGCGAGCGATGGCGATGGCGAAGCGCAGCACGGCTGCACACCGGGCGAGGATCGTCGAGGAGTTTCGGGCGAGCGGGCTGAAGCAGCCGGAGTTCGCGCGCTCGAAGGGCATCAAGCTGGGCACGTTGCAGGGGTGGCTCTACTCGCGTGCTCGTGGCCGGCGGGTGGCTGAGCCTGCCGAGCCGGCGGGGCGGTTCATCGAGGTGGCGCCGGCGGCACGTGCGGCAGCGCTGGTCGTGCGCGTGGGTCTCGCGTCGTTCGAGGTCACCGAGCTGCCTCCGCCCGCGTGGGTGGCGGAGCTTGTGACCGCGCTGGCGTCGCGGTGATCGGGCTGCCATCACCGCTGCGCATCCTGGTCTGGAACGAGCCGGTCGACCTTCGCAAGGGCTTCGACGGCCTCTCGGCGCTCGTGCGCGGCGCTGGGGAGGATGTCTTTGCAGGACACCTCTTCGTGTTCCTGTCGCGGCGTCGTGATCGGCTCAAGGTCCTGACCTGGCAGCGGGGCGGGTTCGTGGTGCTCTACAAGCGTTTGGAGCGTGGGTGCTTTCGACTGCCGGTCGGGACCGCGCCGCGGCTCACGCTCGATGGCGCTCAGCTCGCCATGCTCCTCGACGGTGTCGACCTGCGCGACGTGCGTAGGCTCGAAGCCTGGGAGCCACGCCAGAAGCCGAAATCGTGAGGAGGGGGATCGACAGATCGCTCCGGGCATGATCTAAGATCCCCATGCCCGACGACGACGACCTCGCCGCCCTCGAAGCGCAACTCGACCCCGCCGGCCGGGCGCTGGTGGGCATCATGCGCCG
>CAUJFI010000059.1 GCA_963170125.1 Deinococcota bacterium
GGCTGGCTGATGGGGGGCACCGTCGGGTTGGGCACGGCGCTCTTCGCGCTGACGGCCGGCCCGCTGATGCAGTTCTTCCTGCGCGTCTTCCGGTTCTCCGGGCGCGCCCACGCGGCTCTCGAGGCGCGCCTCAAACCAGGCACCCTAGCCGGCGCCGGCGCGCGGTTCGAGAAGGGTTAGCCCACGCGCGTCAGCCACCAGCCGGGTCAGGCGCTAGGCCCGCAGCCGACGCCGGCCGTGGGTGACGGAGTCGGCGTGGGCAGGGTGCTGTTCGCCCTGCCTCAAGCGAACGGGTCTTCCACCCACGGGTACTTGTGCAAGTCGGCGCGTTCGAGCGGGATGTCTGTCATGCGGGGCGCGATGGCGCCGGGGCCGCCCATGTAGATGATCTCGCTCGCGATGGGGGCGAAGGCGCCGTAGAAGTGCTGCGTCGACTTGACGACTATCAAGCGCTTGGCGAGCACGTCGATGCCCATGCCCGTGAACACGTCGGGGCCGAAGACCTGCCCGCGCCGGTCGCTCACCACGACGTCAACGCCGCCTATGCGCAAAGTCGCGGCGGCGCCGCACGGCACCCACATGGGTCCCGTCTCCTGCGGCCAGTTCTGCACGAGGCCGGGGTTCACGTTCCGCACTTCGGCGTCGACCTCGAGCGCCGGTCCCGAGGTCGCCCCGAGCTTGCCGCCGAGCCTGACCCGTATGCGAGCGCCGACGCCGGCGGCGCCGGCCTGCGCGACGACCTCGGGGTCGTAGATCATGCCGAGGGCGGCGTCCGTGGTGCCGCGCTCGAGAAGCGCGGCGAGCGCGTAGGTGGAGTCGCCTGGGGCGCCCCCACCCGGGTTATCGGCCTGATCGGCCACGACGACGGGCCCCTGGTGCGCCGCCAACGCCTTGTCGAGGGCCGCATCCAGCGTGAGCGGGTCGAGCGTGACCTCGCGGCGCAGGGCGTGGAACCGCAGACCCCACTCGCGCGCGGCGCGCTCCGCCGCCGCCATGTCGCCGTCGGTCACGGCGAGCATCTTGCAGCCCATGTCGGGCACGTCGCCCCACGGGAAGCCGTGGGCCAGCGATAACGAAAGCACCTCACCACGCGCCTCCGCGGCCGTCATGGCGTCGACGAAGCCGCGCATGGGCTGAGTCGTGGTCGGGTAGATGCCGATCATGCGGCAATCGAAGAGGGCCATCGTCGGGGTCACCTCGCCGGCCACCGCCTTGGAGATGAGCCTGAACAGGTCGGCGCCCCGTTCCGCCAGGTCCGTGTGCGGGTACTCCTTGTAGGCCACCAGCACGTCGGCCAACTCGAGCATCGCGTCGCTGAAGTGGCAGTGCAGGTCGAACGAGACGCCGATGGGGACCGCGGGGCCGACGACCTCGCGCACGCGCGTTACGAGGTCGACCTCACAGTTGTCGCACCCTTCCGCCACCATGGCGCCGTGCAGGGGGAGGAAGACCATGTCCACGGGCAGTTCCTCCCGCAACCGCTCCAGGAGCTCGTCACGCAGGCCCTCGTAGGCCGCCCGCGTCACGACGCCCGACGGCTGGGCGAACGCCTGCAGGCCGAACACGAACTCCCAGCCGCGCTCCAGGGTCAGGCGCCTGATCTCCTCCAGGCCGGGCTCCTCCTGGAAGCCCGTCGCCTCGTACTCCGCGAGCCGCACGACCGTGAAGTCCTCCAGGCGCGTCGGCAGGGGCACGAACGTGTTCGTCTCGGTCGACACGGTGCCCGCGAAGACCCGCACGTTGCGCCCGCGCGGCGGCCAGTTCATGCCACGCGCTCCAGCACCCTGAACCCGAAGGTCACGGCGCCGTAGCCCGTGGGGCCGGCATCGATGAACTCCATGAGGCTATCCTGCCCGTTGGCATCGACCACGAGGGAGTCTTCCGCCACCGACCGCGTCGACAGTAGCTGTTTGCCGACCACGACCTCCGGGCCGCCGTCTGCGCCGCGCCTGACGGTGACGTCCACGTCCTCACCACTCACGTACCGACCGACGAGGCGAGCGAGTTGCTGCTCGCTCAGCGGTACCGTGGCGAACTCTTGACGCCGCGTCTCGGCGTTCAAGCCCGCGCCGAGGTTGGCGCCCGTCCAGGCCATCTCGCTCACGGGGCCGCCCGTGATGTTGGAGAGAAGCGCGCTGACGACATCGCCCCCTTGGAAGACGGTCAACCAGGCCCCGACCCCCTTGATGTTGCCGCCGTGCTCCACGACCTTGTGACCGTGGTAGTCGGGTTGGACCATCATGCCGTAGCCGTAGTGGCGTCCGGGCCAGGTGCGCGCGTGTGGCGCGGTCATGGCCTCTAGCGACGCCGGGGAGAGCACGTCCGGGCGCTTGCCGAGGTAGACCTCGGCGTACCGCGCCAGGTCGCGCGTGGTGGACTTGAGGAACCCCGCGCTCGTCATGGCCGGCGCCTCCCACCAGCCCGGCGTCGGCTCCACGCGCTCGAAGCCGCCGATGTACGAGTAGAGCTCGGTGCTGTCCCCGAGCGCCGCCAACTCGCTCGGATCGAAGACGCTGCGGGTCATGCCGAGTGGCTCGAGCACGTGGCGCCGCACGTACTCCTCGTAGTCCTCTCCCGAGGCGAGCTCCACGATGCGTCCGAGCATGGCGAAGCCGTCGTTGCTGTAACTGAACAGCGTGCCGGGCGCCCGCAGGAGGCGCGGCGCGTCTGCGGCGAGGGCGCTGATGAGCTCGTCATACGTGTCGAGCGGCACCGCGTACTTCTCCGGCTTCATCTCGAGCAGCTCGAGGGACGCGTCGGCGAGCACGCTCCGGGCGAGCGCGCCGTTGAGGTATGGGAGGGGTGGCAGGCCGCTCGTGTTCGTGAGCAGGTGGTGCAACGTGATGCGCGTGAGGTCGTGGTTGCTCGAACTCGCCAGCGCGGGAAGGTAGTCAGCGGCGGGGTCCGTCACGCGCAGCTCGCCCCGATCGACGAGTTGCATGATCGCGAGCGCCGTGAACGACTTGGTGAGCGAGCCGATCCCGAAGATGGTGTCCGGCGTGACCGGGCGTGACGCCTCGCGGTCGGCGTAGCCGACGCCCTCGTCGAACAGGGTCTCGCCACCGCGCTTGACCAGTGCCGCCACGCCGGGGATGCGGCGCTCGCGCACCGTGCGCTCGAGATAAGCCTTGTATGCGTCTAACACGTTGCTTCTCCGTTCTCAGCCGATCCGCGGATCGAGGACTTCCCTGATGGTCTCGCCGAGCAGTCCGATGGCGAGCACCGCCAGCGTGATCGTGACCCCAGGTACGGTGGCGAGCCACCAGGCGCGGCGCATGTAGTTGCGCGCGTCGTTGAGCATGGCGCCCCACTCGGCTATGCCGGGCGGCGCCCCGAGTCCGAGGAAGCTGAGGCCGGCAGCCGCCAGGATGGCGGTGGCGACCCCCAGCGACGCCACGACGATCACGGGTTGGACCACGTTCGGCAGCACGTGCCTGAAGAGCAGGCGCGCGGAGTTCGTGCCCAGCGCGCGGCTGGCCTCCACGAACTCGAGATCCCGGACCGCCAGCGTGGCGCCGCGTGCCAACCTCGTGTAGACGGGCACGCTCGCGAAACCGAGCGCGATCATGACGT
>CAUJFI010000060.1 GCA_963170125.1 Deinococcota bacterium
CGTTGCGGGACAGTGCCGGACTCTCACCGGACTTCCCCGAGCGGCGACCAAGGGAACTCTACGGCGCGCCACGGGGCCTGTCAAACGGCGGATGGTAGGCTCCCGTCCGTGACGGTGGACCAGCTCGACCCCCCTCCGCCGCCGTCGCTGCGCGACCTCCGCCCGCCGCCGCGCTTCGCAGGGGTGGCCTTCGAGACCTACGCCCCGCAGGACCCGACGCAGGTCGCCGCGCGGGATCGGTTGCAGGAGTTCGTGCTCGGCCGTGCCTGGCGCCACGAGGAGGCGACACGCCGAGCAGCCGAGCCCACGGCCAGGCAGACGCGTACGTTGCGCTGGCCCTGGCGGCGCCAGGCACCGCAACCCGGCGCCGGCCTCTACCTCGACGGCGGCTTCGGGGTCGGCAAGACGCACCTCCTCGCCGCCGCGTACGCCGCCGCGGACACGCCAGCGAAGCGCTATCTGAGCTTCCAGGAGCTCGTCTACCTGATCGGCGTGATGGGGATGGCGAGGGCACAGGCGGAGTTCGCGACGAGCGACCTCCTGTGCGTCGACGAGTTCGAGCTGGACGACCCCGGCAACACGTTGATCGTCAAGACGTTCCTGGCCGCCTGCTTCGCCGCCGGTACCGCCGTCGTCACGACCTCGAACACGCCGCCCGCAGCGCAGGGGCAGGGGCGCTTCAACGCCTCGGACTTCAAGCGCGAGATCCAGTCGCTGGCGGCCTCGTTCGAGGTGGTGCCGGTGAACGGGGCCGACTTCCGCCAACGACTCAAGCAGGGCAGCTGGCTGAGCGAGGCTGAACTCGCCGCCAGGCAGGACCGCGAAGGCTCGCCAGCACCCCGGCTGATCGTGGCGTGGGACGAGCTCCTCGAGCTGTTGAGAAGCATGCACCCGACACGGTTCGGTGGCGTGCTCGCCCAGGTCGGCAGCGTCTACCTGCACGGCGTGCGTCCACTCGCCTCGCAGAACGACGCACTGCGCTTCGTTCACTTCGTAGACAAGCTCTACGACCGTCAGGTCGTGCTCCGCGCCAGCGGCGAAGGGCCCCTCGCGGACGTCTTCGACGCCAGCTACCGCGAGGGCGCCTACGCCAAGAAGCACCATCGCTGCGCTTCGCGCCTGGCCGAGCTGCTCGGCGAGGAAGTTGGCGAGCGGAGACCCTCCGTCACACTTTGAGCGCTAACGGCGCGGCAACGCTTCCAACCATGCGGCGAGCTCGCCGGCCAGGGCCGCGCTCGCGCCGGGGCCGCCCATGCGTTCCGCACCCGCCGCGGCGGCGCGCGCGCGCGCGTCGCCGTCGCGCGCGAGCCGCGCCAGGTGAGTGGCCAGCGCCGCCGCGTCCGGCTCGCCGACCGTGAGACCGGCGCCGAGCAGGCGCGCCTGGTTGGCGATGAAGGCGCTCGACAGGTGCGGCGGAACGGGGAACGCCACGGTTGGGATCCCCAGACCGACGGCCTGCTCGTTGCCCGTGCCCGCCGTCCCGAGCACGACGTCCGCGCTGGCGAGCACGGCGGCGAAGCGCTCGACGACCCACCACAGCCGGTTGGGTCCGCGGCGCCAGGCCACCGCCACCCCCGGCACGGGTGCCAGGTCGCTCTCCCAACCAGCGGGTGGGGCCGGGTCCTGGCCGTGCGTCCACGCGACGATGCCCAGGGCGCCGGGCAGGCGCTCGAGGGCGGAGATCATCAGCGCGACGCTGCTCCCCGACCAGCTCCGCGTGCCGGGCAGCAGCCCGACGGTCGGGCGCCCGCGCAGACCAGGCGGCACGAGCGGGGGCGTCGTGAGGCCGTCCATCATCGGGTTGCCGACGTAGCGGGCACCGGCGACACCGCGCGCAGCCAGATGGGCGGCCGTGGCCGCGTCGCGCGCGTAGACCCGATCCGCCCCCCGCATGAGCGCGAGCTCCGGTCCCCTGAAGGCCTCCATGAAGTAGCGACCCGTCAGCCTGGCGCGATCGGGCGGCGGCGGGGCGGCGTGGACGGACACGAGCGTCTGCAGCACACGTCGCGGCGCGCGCACGAGGCCGGCGAGGAGCTGCGCGTAGAAGTCGCCGACCGCGAAGACGGCGTCGGGCCGCGCTCTGAGCAGCCAGGCCGCCTGACGGGCGGTGAGCGAGACGATCCCGGCGCGCAGGTCGGCTAGCAGGTGGCCCCAGGCATGGAACGTCAGCCCGCCGGAGGGTAGCTCGCGGCGCGGACCGGCGAGTCGGGCGCCGGAGCGCGCGATGGCGCCGCCCTCTCCGACCACCGGCAGGGCCTCGACCGTCACCCACGGGGCACGGCGCAGCAGTTCGCCTATCACCCGGGCGGCGACGGCGTCCTCGCCGTGACCGTTGGCGATGACGAGCAGCGTGCGAGCGGCCGCGCTCACCCGTCTTCGGGGAGAGGCAGCAGCGGACCCTCACCCCAACCGAGCTTGTGCCTCAGCACCTCGAACGCGCTGCGTCTGCCGGTCGAGACCAGGAGCAGGCCTCGGTCCGCGGCCGTGATCTGGATGGTGTCGCCGATCTCGAGGTCGACCCGCTCCTGCCCGTCGATCACCATCGCTATCTCGTCGGCGCGCGTGAGGACCTCGAGGCCAATCACAGAGCTGCCGGGCAGGACGATGGGGCGGTTCGTGAGGCTGTGCGGAGCGATCGGCGTTACCACGAGCGCCCTTAGACCCTGGTCGAGGATCGGCCCTCCGAGCGACAAGGAGTAGGCGGTGGAGCCGACGGGCGTGGACACCACGACGCCGTCCACCCGGTACTCCGTGGCATAGGCGCCGTCTACGCGCATGCGGACGCGCACTAGGCGCGTCATGACGCCCTGCGAGAGGAGGACGTCGTTGAACGCGTACCGCTTCTCCTCGCGCCCCGCTATGCCGACCTGCATGAGCATCTTCTCGCGCACGGGCCAATCGGGAGCCCCCGGACCCGAGGCGTAGGCGAGCGCCTCCTCCGCCCCGAACTCCGCCAGGAAGCCGAGCTTGCCGAGGTTGACGCCCATGAGTGGCACCTCGGAGCCGGCGAGGCGCCTGGCAGCCGCGAGCAGGGTGCCGTCCCCACCGACGGAGACGGCGAGGTCGGCGTCTCGCGCGTAGGTTCGGAGCTCCGCGTTGCCCTCCAGGTCGAGGACCACTCTCGCGCCAGCACGCTCGAAGAGCTCACCGAGCTGACGGGCGAGCGGGTGCGCTTCCGGCTTGTAGCGGCTACTCGCCACGATGACGAGTCGCAGCGCCGCGGCCGGCATGGCGAAGCTGCGGGTCAACCCGCCACCGCCGCGTCCGCGAGGGCCAGCAGAGCTTCATGCCGGACACGTTCGACGACCTCGGCGAGGGTCATGCCTCCGGTGTCGATGACCGTGGCGTCGTGCGCCGGGGCCGACTGCAGTGCGTCGCGCGCGTCGCGCCGTTCCAGCTCGGCCGCGATGGCGTCCACGTCACTGCCGCGCTCGCTGGCCCTGCGCCCGGCACGGATCCTGGGGTCGGCGGTGAGGTAGAACTTCGCCGGCGCGTCGGGGAACACGACCGTGCCCATGTCGCGGCCGTCTATCACGAACGGGCCGCCCAGCTCGCGCAGGCGCGCGTTGACCCAGTCGCGCACGCCCTCGTGCTTCGCCACGGTGGAGACGCGGGTGTCGACGGCGTCCGTATGCAGCTCGGCCGTCACGTCGTTGCCGCCCACACTGACGCGGTTGCCGAGCGCGTCCGGCTGCAACACGACGTCGCGGCGCGAGAGGAGCGTAAGGAGGGCGCGCTCGTCGGCCTCGTCGACGCCGGCGGTCATCGCCACCAGCGTGGCCGCGCGGTAAAGCAGTCCGCTCGAGACGTAGGCGAAGCCCAACCGCCTCGCCAGCGCCTGCGCCACGCTCGACTTGCCGGAAGCGGCCGGCCCGTCGATGGTGATCACGGTCCTGGCGCCCGGCGCAGCCGCGCCGCCGACGGGAGCACCGGGGTCGGCGGCGTTCAAGCCAACCGCCCGGCCAGCAGCCCCAGGAAGTCCTCGAAGAAGCGGGGGTAGGTCTTCACGACGCAGCTCGGGTCTTTGATGATCACGTTGGGCAGCCGCGCGCCGGCCACCGCGAGCGCCATGGCCATGCGGTGGTCGCCGTACGTGTCTAGCGCCACGGGTGCGCTCGGCACCGCCTCGATGGGGTGGACCGTGAGCTCGTCCTCCCCTTCCTCGACGTACGCGCCCAGCTTCGTGAGCTCCGCGCGCATGGCGCTCAGGCGATCGGTCTCCTTGATGCGCAGGTTGCCGACGTTGCTTATGCGCACCGGAGCGTCGGCGAAGAGCGCCACGACGGCGAGCGTCTGCGCCTGGTCCGGCATGTCGTTGAGGTCGAACTCCCGGCCGCCGCGCAGCCGACCGCCGCGCGGACCCTCGACCGTGACGTGGTGCTCGCCGCGGCAGACCTGGCAGCCTAGCTCCTCGAGCACGTCGAGCAGCCGCGCGTCGCCCTGGCGCGTCGCCTTGCCGAGGTTGTTCACGCGCACCCGTCCGCCGGTGATGGCCGCGGCCGCCCAGAAGTAGCCAGCGGCCATGGCATCGCCCTCCACGACGTAGTCCAGACCGCGGTAACGCCCCGGCGAGATGGAGAAGGCTCGGTAGCCGTCACGCTGGACCGTGACACCGAACGTGCGCATGACGTCGAGCGTCATGTCGACGAACGGCTTGGAGAGGAGCTCGCCGTCGACCTCGACGACCACGGGACCCCGCGCGTACGGCGCCGCCATGAGCAGGCCGGAGAGGAACTGCGAGCTGCGGTCGCCTCGCACCCGGACGACGCCGCCCCTCAACCCGTCCGCGACGATCTCGACGGGAGGGCAACCGTTGCCGCGCAGGCTGCGAGCCTCGCCGCCAAGGTCCCGCACGGCGTCGAGCGTCTCCTGCATAGGTCTCTCGCGCATGCGCTCGTTGCCGTCGAGCGTGAACCTACCCTTGCCGAGGGCCACGGCCGCGGTCAGGAAGCGGATGCTCGTACCTGAGAGACGCAGGTCGAGTTCGGCGGCCCTGGCCGGGAACGGGCCGCCGGAGCCGCGCACCGTCACGTCGCCGCCGAGCGACTCGACTGCGACCCCCAGCGAGCTCAAGGAGCGCACCAGCACCTCGGAGTCCTCGGCCACGAGCGCCCCGCGCAGGATCGTGACCCCGTCGGCCAGCGCCGCGATCACGAGCGCGCGGTTGGTGATGCTCTTCGAGCCGGGAACGCGCAGGGCGCCGCGCGCGGGGCCCTGGGGTCCTACTGCCACTGTCGGTGGGAGACGTACCATCAGCGTGGTCAAGGATACACCGGGTGGTGAGGCGCCTTGGGAGCGAGGTACGCTGCTGCGCGTGAGCATCCCAGCGCCCCTACAGGCCATCCTCGACGAGTTCCGGTCGCTGCCTGCCTCGCAACGCTTGCCGTTATTACTCGAGTACGCCAACAAGTTGCCCGCGCCCCCGGCAGGCATGCAGGCCGACCTCGAACGCGTCCACGAGTGCCAGACGCCTCTGTTCCTCAAGGCCGAGGTCGACGCGGGTGGCGAAGTGCAGCTGTACTTCGACGCTCCGCGTGAGTCTCCGACCACGCGGGGCTTCGCGTCCGTCGTCAGCGCCGGCTTGCGCGGCGCCACCGTGGCCGAGGTGCTGGCCGTGCCGGAGGACTTCTACCAGGACATGGGCTTGGCCGAGCTCATCTCGCCCCTACGCCTACGCGGCATGGGCGCGATCGTCGGGCGGGTGAAACGCCAGCTCACCAAGGCCGGTTAGCGGCTCGCACCAGTTGGCACAAGGTCGCTACGCGCGTGCTATCATCACAAGGTTGACATAGCCGGGCGCTGGCCCGTGGAGGAAGCTCAAGATGAAGAAGAACATCCACCCCAAGATGGTGCCATGCAAGGTCATCTGCGACGGCCAGGTCGTCATGGAGACGTACAGCACCAAGCCGGAACTGCACGTCGACGTCTGGTCGGGCAACCACCCGTTCTTCACGGGTGAGCAGCGCTTCATCGACACGGAAGGCCGCGTCGAGAAGTTCCAGAAGCGCTTCGGCGACTCTTACAGGCAGGCGCTCAAGAAATAGCATCTTGTCTTTGGGAAGCTATCAGCTTCCCAAAAACAAGCCATTGCGGTTCCAGGGCTTCGCCCTGGAACCGCACGTATTTGGTACCTCGGGTCAGGTGGGCGGGCGTTGCCGACCGGGCCCGGTGTCGCGTGGTG
>CAUJFI010000061.1 GCA_963170125.1 Deinococcota bacterium
CATCGAGGACGGCGCCCGGTTCACGGGGAGGAGCGAGATGATAGTGCCCGCCGCCGCGGCGGCGGCCGAGGCGCCGGAAGACGTCGCCGCGCCGCGCGCCGACGCAGGCACTGGCCGCGAGGTGCCGACCCGCGTCGCAGCCCATGCGGCGCCCGCCGACCACGCGCACGCCAGCGGCGCCCCGCCCGTGCCGGACCCGGTCACTGAGGCCGACCTACACTAGTTCGGCTGGGTTCAGACGGCGCGTATGCCCGGTCGGGGCGCGGTGGCTGCTATCATGCGGCGTGCCAAGACGTCTCGACACGCGCTTGGTGCTACGTGCGCGAGAGGTGAGCGGCCGTGGCGCTTGAGCGTTGGTTCCGCAGGAACCGCCCCAGTAAGAAAGAGGACGACAACAGTCCGGCCGGCCTGTGGCTCAAGTGCGACAGCTGCGGCGCGCAGATCTACCGCAAGGACCTGGTCGCCAACTCCTACGTCTGTCCCGAGTGCTCTCACCATCACCGCGTGCCGGCCGACGCGCGCGTCGCCATGCTGGCCGACGAGGGCACGTTCGAAGTTTGGTCCGGCCTGATAGAGGCGCAGGACGCCCTTGAGTTCGTCGATACCCAGGCCTACCCTGAGCGTCTGACCAAGGCGCGCCAGAAGGTCGGGCGTCCCGACGCCATCCTGACGGGGGGAGCGCTCCTGGACGGTCAGCCGGTCGCGCTGGTCGTCATGGACTTCTCGTTCCTCGGCGGTTCGATGGGCTCCGTCGTTGGCGAAGAGATCGCGTCCGCCACCGAGCGGGCGGCCGCCGAGGGCAGGACCCTCATAGCCGTCACGTCCTCCGGCGGGGCACGCATGCAAGAAGGTGCCCTCTCGCTCATGCAGATGGCCAAGACGACCGTGGCGCTCGAGGCGCTCTCGCGGGCGCACCTCCCGTACATCAGCGTCCTCACCGACCCGACCACGGGCGGTGTCACCGCGTCTTTCGCCACGCTTGGCGACGTGATCTTCGCGGAACCAGGCGCGCTCATCTCCTTCGCCGGACCGCGCGTCATCCAGCAGACGATCCGCCAGGACCTCCCGGCCGGCTTCCAACGGTCCGAGTTCCTGTTGCAGAAGGGCATGGTCGACGACGTCGTCGATAGGCGCGAGCTGAGGGCGCGGATCGCCGACGTGATCAACCTGTTGCGCTCCGGCCTGGCGCAGCCCGAGGAGGAGGAGGCCCTGCGTGTCGCTGCCCTTTGAGAAGCCCATCGAGGACCTCGAGGCGAAGATCCGTGACATGCGGGCCTACGCGGCAGAGCAGGAGATCGACCTTGCGAGCGAGGTCGAGGCCCTCCAGGACCGGCTCGACCGCCTCAAGCGCGATACCTACGAGAACCTGACGCGCTGGCAGCGGGTCCAGGTCGCCCGCGCGGCGGGGAGGCCGACGGGCCTCGACTACCTCCAGCGGACGTTCGACGACTTCACCGAGCTCCACGGCGACAGGACGCTGGGCGACGACCCGGCGGTGGTGACGGGCCTGGCTCGCCTCGCCGGCACGAGCGTGATCGTGATAGCCCAGCAGAAGGGGCGCGACACGAAGGAGAACATCCACCGCAACTTCGGCATGAGCCACCCGAGCGGCTACCGCAAGGCCATGCGCATGTTCGACCTCGCGGACAAGTTCAGGCTCCCGGTCATCGCCCTGATAGACACGCCGGGCGCGTACCCCGGGCTGGCGGCCGAGGAGCAGGGCCAGGCGTGGGTCATCGCCGAGAGCATCAGGCGCATGAGCCAGCTGACGGTGCCCGCCATCAGCGTCGTGATAGGCGAGGGCGGCTCCGGCGGCGCGTTGGCGATCGGCGTCGCCAACCGCGTACTCATCCTGGAGAACGCCATCTACTCCGTGATCAGCCCGGAGTCCTGTGCCGCCATCCTGTGGCGCGACGCGGGGGAGGCTGAGAAGGCCGCCGAGGCTCTGCGACTCACGGCTCGCGACCTCATCGCGCTCGAGGTCGTCGACCGGGTCGTCGACGAGCCCCTTGGCGGCGCGCACAACGACCCCGCCGGGGCCATGGCGCTCGTCAAGCAAGCCCTCGTCGAGGAGCTCGCGTTCCTCGCGTCCATGTCGCCGGAACAGCTGCTGGAGTCGCGCTACAAGCGCTTCCGCGTGCTCGGGCGCTTCCAAGCGGTCGCCGCCGCCTGAGCGCCGGTCGCCGCCTGAGCGCCGGTCGCCGCCCTAAGCTCCCGGTTCGTTCGGTTGGCTGAGCGCCGCTCGCAGCGCTGCGAGGTTCTCGCTCACGGTGCCGTGCCCGAACACCGCGCTCCCGGCCACCAGCACGTCCGCGCCGGCCGCGACAACGCCCGGTGCCGTCTTGGTGGTGATGCCGCCGTCGACCTCGACGAGGCAGTTGGGGTTGACGCGGTCGCGCATGCGCCGCGTGGCCTCGACGCGGGCCACGGAGCCGGGGATGAACGGCTGGCCGCCGAAGCCGGGGTTGACGCTCATGACCAACACCAGGTCCAGGTACGGGAGGGCGAGCTCGACCACGTCGAGCGGCGTGAGCGGGTTGACTGCCAGGCCCGCCTTGGCGCCGGCTTGGCGCACCTGGGTGAGGATGCCGTGGAGGTGCGGCGTGGCCTCGGCGTGCACCGTTACGAAGTCGGCGCCGGCGTCGACGAAATCCGCCACGTAACGCTCGGGCCGCGAGATCATCAGGTGGACGTCGAGCGAGAGCTGCGTCGAGCGCTTGAGGGACCCGACGACGGCAGGACCGAAGGTGATGTTCGGCACGAAGTGTCCGTCCATCACGTCGACGTGGATCAGGTCGGCGCCGGCGGCCTCGGCCGCGGCCGCGGCCGCGCCGAGGCGGGAGAAGTCGGCGGAGAGAATCGAGGGGGCGATGAGGACCTTCGCCATAGCCAGAGAGTATAGCGCCGGTGCCGGCGCGGACTGCGCCGCCTGGGAGCACGCGAGGCGGGTCCGGCGCAGTTAGCATGCGACCGGAGGCACGCATGAGTAACGATCCGCAAGGTTACGCGCACCCCGAGGTGCTGGTCGACACCGCCTGGCTGGACGCCCACAAGCATGACGCAGGCTTACGCGTCCTGGAGGTCGACGAGGACGTGCTGCTCTACGAGGAGGGCCACGTGGCGGGGGCCCTGAAGCTCGACTGGCTGAC
>CAUJFI010000062.1 GCA_963170125.1 Deinococcota bacterium
CGTGGTCGCCGCCGCTCTGCTGGTGATCCGCTTCGGCGCTTGGGACGCCGTCGTCGGCTGGCTCGTCTCGCAAGGGGTGTTGGGCATGTCGGCGTGGGGTCTCGTGTTGGCGGCGGCCCTCACCGCGTCCTCATACGTGACCCTCCGCAGGGTCACCCAGTAACGTCCCGGGCACGGCCCGCCTGAACGAGATGCAAACGAACCCAAAACCGGACCTGAACCGCGGGCCGCTAGCCTCACAGGCGTAGGCGCGACGGCACGGACACATGAGGCGCGCCACCAGGAGGGAAGACCATGACGAACCTCGACGGAACCACCACCCGCGGCCCGGCTCCAAGCGTTACGCGCCCCTTCGCCAGGCTGGCCAAGCTGTTCACGGCACCGATCCTCACCCTGCTCGCCGCCTGCGCCACGTTGCCGGCCATGGCGCAGCCGTCGGCGGGCGCCACCATCACGTTCGCCGACCAGGCGACGGTAGCGGGGGAAGGCGCCGTGGCGAGCGCCGGACACGTGACCATCACGGCCGGCGGCACCTACGTGATCTCGGGCCAGAGCAGCGACGGCTCGGTCACCGTCGACGCCGCCGGTGCCGGCGTCACGCTCGTCCTGAGCGGCGTCGACGTCACCAACCCGGAAGGCCCGGCCATCTACGTCGCCGCCGCCGAGTCGGCGACCGTCACCCTCGCCTCCGGGTCCGCCAATACCATCACGGACGGGGGCGAGAGCGAGTACGACGCGGCCCTCTACAGCGACGCACCCCTCGTGATCGACGGTGACGGCGCCCTCGACGTGCACGCGGTCTACGAAGGGATCTCGAGCACGTCGCACATCGACATCCAGGGCGGCACCATCAGGATCTTCGCGACCGAGGACGGCATCAACGCGAACCAGGACGGCGTGAGCCGCATCACCGTCAGCGGCGGCTACGTGTACGTCGCGACCGAGTCGGGCGACGGCATCGACTCGAACGGGACCATAACGATCACGGGCGGCGTGGTCGTCACCCAGGCTGCCCTCGTGGACGCCAACAGCGGCCTCGACGCCGACGGCGACGTCACCATCGACGGCGGCCTGGTAGTGGCGACGGGCAGCACGATGATGGGCTCCCTCGCCACCGCCTCCGCCCAGGAGAGCATCGTCGTCGACTACGGCGCCAACCAGTCCGCCGGCACCCTCATCGTCGTGCGCGACGAGGCCGGCAACGACCTCCTGACCTTCGCACCGGCCAACGGCTACCGGCAGCTCATCTTCAGCTCGCCCGACCTCCAGGACGGCGTCACCTACACCGTGTACTCCGGCGGCACGCCCGCTGGGGACGGCAGCGACGGCCTCTACGCCGACGGCGCCTCCGATCCGGGCACGGCGGTGACCACCGTGACGACCGAGAGCTCGCAGGGTGCGGGCGGACCGGGCTTCGGGCGCGGGGGCGCCCCCGGCAGGCCGTGACCTGATCGGCGGCCCGGAGTGGAGGGGCAGCAGCGACACACATGACTTCGCCCGCGGCGCCGGACCGGCCGCGGGCGAAACCGTTCAGTAGGGCGGTCGGATGAGGAGCCGCGTCACCCGTTGCTCCTCTACCTCACGCGACGGGCGGCCGCCTCCCATGCCAGTCGGTCGCCTTCTGGAAGGCGTTGCCGACGCGCAGCACGGTCGCCTCGTCGAAGAGCCTGCCCGCGATGTGCAGGCTGAGGGGCAGGCCCTCGTGGTCGAAGCCGGCGGGCACGACCATCGCCGGCGTGCCGGCCAGGCTGAACACGCGCGTGTACTGACCGGCGGCCTTGCCGACGCCGTAGATCTTCTCGAGCGCCTCCTGCTTGGTCTTGATGGGTGGGCGCGGGACGATGGGCACCGCGCCGCCGGCCGAGCCGGCCCCAACCAGCACGTCGACGTCCTGGAGGGCGTCGAGGACCTGCTGGCCTATGACGATCCTCGCGCGCTGAGCCAGGTTGGCGAGGCCGGCGGGCAGGATGGCGCCCACCATGGAGCTGACGCGCGTGTTGTAGTCGAAGTCCATGTAGCGTTCGAGGAGGTTCCGCCTGTGATAGGCGGCCGCCTCCGGTTTCGTAAGCCCCGGGGAGATGAAGCGCGTCTCGCGCATCAGCGGCAGGCTCACGCTCGAGAGGACCGCGCCTTGCGACTCGAAGAACTCCAGCGCCCGGTTCACGGCCGCGATGGCATCCGGGCCCGTGATGTCGTCCTTGACCATCTCCTCGACGACGCCGACGCGCAGCCCCTTCAACGAGGTGTTCGTCAGGGCGGCCGAGTAGTCGGGGACTGGCTCGCTGCTCGTCGTCGGGTCGAGCGGATCGCGGCCGGCGATGACCTGCAGGACCACGGCGACGTCCTCGACGGTCCGGGCGAGGGGTCCGACGCAGTCGAGGGTCCAGGCGAGCGGGAAGACGCCGTCGCGGCTGACGCGCGACCAGGTCGGCTTGAAGCCCACGACGCCGCAGGCGGTCGACGGCCCCCTGATCGAGCCGCCCGTGTCGCCCCCGAGCGCCGCGCTGACCAGCCCGGTCGCCAGCGACGTGGCCGAGCCGCTGGACGAACCGCCCGGGTTGCGCTCCAGGTTCCAGGGGTTGCGTGGTGTGCCGTAGGGGAAGTTGATGGTCGGGCCCATGTGGAACTCGTGGGTGTTGAGGGTGCCGAGCAGGATGGCCCCGGCCGCCTTGAGCCTGGCGATCACGGTGGCGTCGCGCTCACAGATCGAGTCGGCGTAGATCTTCGACCCGCCCGTCACGCGCTTCCCCTCGATCTGCATCTGGTCCTTGACGCCGACGGGGATGCCGTGGAGGGGGCCCTTGTAGTCCCCTGCCCTGATCTCCTGCTCAGCGAGGCGCGCCCTCTCGAGCGCGGAGTCGGCGAAGACCGTGATGAAGGCCTTGATCTTGTCGTCGTAGCGGGCGATGCGGTCGAGGTAGAGCTCGACGAGGGCCACGGGCGACAGCTCGCCGGCGCGGATGAGCGCCGCCTGCTCTGTCAAGGACATGAAGGCGAAGCGCTCGTCAAGCATGGCCGCCTCCCAAGTAACCCACCAGCACCGGCCACGGCTCGTTCTGCAGCTCCCCGTACCCTTCGAGGTGCGTCAGGCCCTCGATGAGCGCGTTCACGCTGGCCGTGACCTCCACGAGCTCCTCCTCGGGGATCACGTACCCCTGTTGCTTGAGCAGCAGCCTCACCTGCTCGAGGTCGAGGTCAAGACCGGTACCCATGTCGCCACCTTGCTTCGCATGTGCCACTTGGTCACTCACTTCCTGGTTCCGAAACCGTAAGCGCTTACCCGCCGAGTCATCCGACGGCTCACTTCCCGTTGACGATCGGCTCCGCCGTGGCGCCGTTGCAGAGGATGTAGGCGTAATCGCCCGGGTTCACGCGCGACAGCGTGCCGCGCAACATGATGACCACCGTCTGGTCGTAGGGTGCGGTGAGCTCTTCGAGCAACTCGAACGTGTGCGGCGAGTAGACGCGGCCGAGGACCGTGCCGGCCGGCACCGTGTCGCAGAGCCGGTCGAAGCCGAGCTCGGGCACGAAGAGGCCGCCGTGCCTGGGCGCGAGGAGCGTGCGCGCGCCGCTCAGCATGGTCTGCTGCGGGGGAAGCACGATCTGACCTTCGAGCATTCCCAGGTGGATCAAGACGTTCCTGATCCCGACGAAGCACCGGTCGACGTACGCGGCCGGGTTCGTGACGTTGCCGCCCCACTGGGCGATGACGGAGGGGATGCCGAGGCTCTTGGCGTACTGGGTGAGGGTGCCCGTCTGCTCCGGCGTCGGGGCGGTGTAGAGGAGGTCGCTCCCGCAGAGCTTCGACAGCTCCACCGACTTGCGCCCGACCTCGCTCGGGTCGTTCTCGAGGAGGACGTAGTTGATGGCGGTCTCGGAGTTGCCGCAGTGGAAGTCGATGAGCGCGTCGAGGCCGGGAACGAACTCCTCGCTGATGACGTGGGCGATCTGCTCCGTGAGCCAGCCCGTCGACTTGCCGGGGAACACGCGGTTGAGGTTCGTCTTGTCCGTGTTCATGCCCTGGCCGGTGGAGCGCGTGAACGACTCGAAGGCGACGGGGTTGCCGACGGGCAGCGCCCGGATGGTGCCGCGCAGCTTGGCCGGGTCCACCCTGTCGAGCACCGCCTTGATCACCTGGACCGTGAACGCCTCGTCGCCGTGCGAGGTGCTGAAGAGCCCGAGCGTCGGGCCGGGCTGGGCGCCGTGAAGCGTGTGGATGGCCAGGCTGAGGGTCTCACCTGAGGCGCGGGTGGTGACGGGCGCCCAGCGGTGGGAGCGGCCGGGTTTCTGGCTCGTAGGGGTTGCGAGTGCCATGCGTACTCCTATGACTGGACGGCGGTGGAAGTCTCGTGTGAGAGCCGGCCGCCAGCGTGTGGTGGTCTTGTTCGAGGGACCGTGGTCGAGCGTTCCGCTAGAGCGTAGGGTCGAACACGTCGCGCAGCCAATCTCCGAGGAAGTTGACGGCCAGCACCGTGAGGACGATGGCGAGGCCGGGGAAGGTCGGGAGCCACCAGGCCAGGACGAAGTACTCCCTGCCTGACGCGAGCATCGAGCCCCACGTCGGGATCGAGGGCGGTATGCCCAACCCGAGGAACGTGAGCGAGGCCTCGGAGATGATGACCGTGCCCAGTTGCAGGCTGGCGATGACGATGACGGAGGCGAACACGTTGGGCAGCACGTGCTTGAGCATGATCACGAGGTTGCGTGCGCCGAGCGCCCTGGCGGCGGTGACGTACTCGAGCTCGCGCACGGACAGGACCTGGGCCCGGACGACCCGGGCGTACTCCACCCAGCCGGTGATGGCGAGTACCAGGATGATGTTGCCGAGACTGGCGCCGAGCATGGCCATGAACACGATCGCCAGCAGCAGGAACGGGAACGCGAGGAAGACGTCGACGACGCGCATGAGAATGGCGTCGACCTTGCCGCCCAGGAAGCCGGCGAGCAGCCCGAGGAGCGTGCCGAGCGTGCCGGCCAGGAGGACGACGGACACGCCAACCAGCAAGGAGATGCGCGTTCCGTAGATGACGCGGGAGAGGATGTCCCTGCCGAGCTGGTCGGTGCCGAGAACGTGCACGTTCGTGCCCTTGGCCACCCACATCGGCGGCGCGAGGCGGGCCCGCAGGTCCTGCTTGGCCGGGTCGTGGGGCGCGAGCAACGGGGCGAACGCCGCGAGCGCCGCCAGGCAGACGAGGATGACGGCGCCGACCGTGGCGGTGCGGCTTCGCAGCAACATGCGAAGGCCGGTCAGGCGGCGCTTGTTGGTCTTGGCTTCACTCATAACGTATGCGCGGGTCGATGAGCGCGTAGAGGAGGTCGATCGCCAGGTTCAGGAAGACGAAGGTGACGGAGATGACGAAGACGCTCGTCTGCACGACGGGGTAGTCGTAGTTGTAGATCGACTGCGTGAGCAGCCTGCCGACGCCCGGCCAGGCGAAGATAGTCTCCGTGATGATGGCGCCCCCGAGCAGGTGGCCCGCCTGCAGACCGACGACCGTGGCGATCGGGATGAGCGCGTTGCGCATGACGTGGCGGTTGAGGACCCGGGTCTCCGTGAGCCCCTTCGCCTTGGCGGTGCGCACGAAGTCGTGGCCCATGACCTCGAGCAGGCTCGAGCGCGTGAGCCTGGCGACCATCGCCGCCAGCCCGGCGCTCAAGGCCACGGCGGGCAGCACGAGATGGCGCCACGTGCCGAAGCCCGAGGGGGGCAACCACTTCAGGTAAGCGCCGAACACGACGATGAGCATGATCGACAGCCAGAAGTTGGGGACCGCCCTGCCGAGTACCGCGAGGGTGGTCGCCAAGTTGTCGTAGACCGAGTTGCGCCTGACGGCCGAGACCGTGCCGAGCAGCATGCCCGTGGGAACGGCCAGGCCGAGCGCCACCAGCGTGAGCAGCAGCGTCGCCGGCATGCGCTCCAGCACCAGGCCGAGCGCCGGCCTACCGAACGTGAACGAGTTCCCGAAGTCTCCCTTGACGACATCCGCCATGAACCGGACGAACTGGACATGCAGCGGCACGTCGAGCCCGAGGGCGTGACGGATCTGCGCCAGGTTCTCGCGCGAACCCTCCGGGCTCACGAGGAGCCTGGCCGGGTCGCCTATCGCGCGCAGGAGGATGAACGTGACCACCAGCACGGCCAGGATCACGAACACGGCCTGCAATGAACGCCTGACTACGTAACGGCCCATCTCTCCTCGAAGGATCTAGTGGAAGTTGGCGGAAAGCCGGGGCGCCGGCCGGCCCCGGAAGGAGGCCGGCCGGCGCCGTGGAAACGAGGGCTCAGCGGAGCGTGATGTCCTTGCCGAGGATGTACTCGTCCTTGCGGGCCTTCCAGTCGAGGCGCTCGTTCACGCCGTAGGTGTCGAGCTGGAGGTAGAGGGCGATGACCGGCAGGTCGTTGTAGAGCTTCTCCTGGATCTCGTGGGCGACCTGGTTGCGCGCCTCGACGTTGACCTCGGAGCCGTACTCGTCGACGAGCTCGTTCAGGACGGGGTCGTTGTAGAAGGCCTCGATGCCGCCCGTCTGGACGAGCGCCTTGAGCGGACTCGTGGCATCGGGGATGGCGGCGCCGTAGTTGAACATGAACAGCGGCTCGACGTTGCCGCCCGCCGGGTCGGGGTTGCCGATGTACATGTCGCGCATGACCTGCAGGGCCACGGGCAGGACCTCGACCTTGATGCCGACGTCGCCGAGCATGGCGGCGAGCGCCTCGGCCACCTCGACGCCCTTGTTGACGATGCCGTCGCTCGTCATGAAGCGGATGGAGAAGCCGTTCGGGTAACCGGCCTCGGCCAGGAGCTCCTTGGCGCGCTCGGGGTCGTACGGGTAGGGCTGGAAGTCGGCGGAGTAGCCGGCCATGTCGGGGCGGAAGATGGTCGCGAGGGGCGTGCCGTAGCCGTTCAGGACGGCGTCGATGAGGAGCTGCCTGTCGACGGCGTAGCTCATGGCCTGCCTGACGCGGACGTCCTGGAGGGGCTTGGCGCCGTTGAGCAGGTCCATGTGCATCATCACGGTGCGGCGCCCGGAGTTGGCCTCGACGCGCAGGTTGGGATCGGCGTCGACGAGCGGGATGGCGTCGTAGTTGAGGCCGGTGATGATGTCGACCGTGCCGGCCTGGAGCTCCGCGAGGCGCGTGGAGGCCTCGGGGATCGGGCGGAACACGAGCCGGTCGACGCTGGGGCGGCCGTTCCAGTAGTCGTCGTTGGCTTCGAGCACGAGGCGCTGACCGAGGACCCATTCGACCAACTTGTAGGGGCCGGTGCCGATCGGGTGCGTCCCGAACTCCTCCTCGCTGACGGAGGCGGTGTAGACGGGCGGCACCATGTGGAGGCCGGCGATCTTCGCGATGAAGACCGGGTCCGGCGTCTTCAGGTGGATGAGCACGTGGTAGTCGTCGACCACGTCGACATCGCCGATCTGCCGGAAGTCGGTGTTGAAGCGCACGGCGTTCGGGTCGAGGATGCGCTCGATCGAGTAGCGCACGGACTCGGCCGTGAACGGCTCGCCGTTGTGGAACGTGACGCCTTCACGAAGCGTGAAGCTCCACGACAGGTCGTCTATCTGCTCCCACGAGGTGGCCAGCGCCGGCGTGACGGACATCATGTCGCCGCTCAACTGCACGAGGCCCTCGAACAGGTTGAACAGGAGGTGACCGCCGTTGGCGCCTCTCGTCTTGTGCGGGTCGCCGGACGGCGGGTCGTCCGTCAGGGCGATGGTCACGGTCGTAGGCCCGGCGCTCTGCGCGTGGACGAACGAGCTGAAGAGTAGCAGTGAAGCCAGGAGCGTGAGGATCAAGTGCCTGCGTCGCATGTGCGTTACCTCCGAAGCGTGTCTGTCTTGCCAACCCCCGCCTATCAACGGAGTCGATTATCTACGGCCTAGATGAACCTCCTTACCGGCGAGTCGCGCGCCGGTCCGTACCCCGCCTCGCCGTTCCCCGAGCCGCCCGAGCGCTTCATGCCGGCTCCGCCGAATCGAGGTCGGCGATGATGAAGGCGTAGTCGCCCGGCTGGACGGCAGACGGCAGGACGCGCATCTGGAGCAGCGCCGACCGCGCGTAAGGCGCGCGTATCTCCCCGACCTGCTCGAGCGAGTAAGGGTTCATGACCGTGCCGAGCACGGTGCCGCCCGCTACCTCGCCGTCGATGACCTCGAGTCCGACGGTGGGATGGAAGATCCCGCCGACCGGGACGCGCACGAGGGTGCGCCTAGTGAGCAGCACCTGCTGCTCTGCGGGCCGGACGATGGCGCCGTCGAGCATGTGGAGCGCGCGCATGACGTTGAGCACCCCGGTCGAGGCGCGCTGCAAGTAGCGCAGGTCGGTATACAGCGTGCTGCCGCCGATCTCGGCCAGGACCGCCGGGATCCCGCGCGACGCCGCGTAGCTCGTGATGGAGCCCTCCGAATGCGAGCCGCGGTAGAGGAGCTTGAGCCCGAAAGCCCGCGAGAGGTGCTCCGTTACGCCGTTCCCGGAACCGTCCGACTTCACGAAGGTGTAGTGGATGACGCGCTCGATGGCGCCGCCGTCGATGTGGAGGAGGCAGTCGCTGCGGTCGACGAGCGGGGCGATGGCGGCGGCGATGCGCTGGCTCAGCCACCCTTCCTCGCTGCCGGGGAACTGGCGGTTTAGGTCGAGCATGTCGAGCGGGCTGTTACGGGTGTTGGCCGCCAGCGCGGGAGGGTTCGCTACCGGAACCGCTATGACCGTCCCGTGCAACCGAGCGAGGTCGATACTCGCCAGTGCCGTGCGGATGGCGTCGATCGCGAAGATCTCCTCGCCGTGGACGACCCCGACGACCATCAACGTCGGCCCTGGGTGCGCGCCGTTGAGCACGTGGAGCGGCACGCTCAGGGAGTAGCCGCCCGCCACGTCGGCCACCGGCAGGCGGGTCGCGCCGCGCGCGCCGGGCGCTACCTCGAGCCCCAGGTGACGGAAGGCGCTCATCTGCCGCTCCAGGTCTGCTCGAAGACCCGCAGCCAGTTGCCGCCCAGGATGGCGATGACCTCCTGGTCGCTGAACCCGCGCGCCACGAGGCCGCGCGTGACGTTCGGCCATTCGAACACCGTGTCGAAGCCGGCGACGTACTTCTCGTCGATGCCGTACCCGCCCCAGGCGCCCGGCACCAGGCTCCCGAACTGGAAGCGGAAGACGGACTCGCCGAGGGTCTTGCCGCCGAACAGGTCGGTGCCGATGCCGACGTGCTCGACCCCCACGAGCTCGGCCACGTAGACGATGTGGTCGAGG
This sequence comes from Deinococcota bacterium, assembly GCA_963170125.1. Classification (GTDB taxonomy): domain Bacteria; phylum Deinococcota; class Deinococci; order Deinococcales; family Trueperaceae; genus JAAYYF01. The sequence continues at coordinate 9,248 of CAUJFI010000062.1, forward strand.
AAGTCGTTCAGGGTGGGGCGCAGGCCGCGCTCCTTCTCGCAGAACTGCGAGTGCGGGCACAGGCCGACCAGCCCGCCCGTCCCCGCAGCGGCCCGGATCTGCTCGTCCGTCAGGTTGCGGGGGTGGTCGGTGAGGGCCTTGGCGCAGGAGTGGGAGAACACGACGGGCGCGCGCGAGCAACCCGCCGCGTCGAGAGACGTCCGTTCGCCCGTGTGGGAGAGATCGACCGTCATGCCGACGCGGTTCATCTCGAGGACCACGCTGCGCCCGAACGCCGTGAGCCCCTGGTCGACGCGTTCCATGCAGCCGTCGCCCAAACGGTTGCGCTGGTTGTACACGAGGTTGGCTACCCGCACTCCCAGCTCTTGGAAGATCCTCACGAGGTAGGTGTCGCCTTCGAAGGGGTCGGCAGCCTGCAGTCCGTAGACGAGGCTAAGCACCCCGTCCGCGTCGGCGCTCCATACGTCGGCCACGTTCTGCGCGCGGCGCACCCTGCCCCTGGCGACCTCGTCGAGACACAGGTAGTCGTAGACGCGCCGGATCGTCGTCCGCGCGTCCTCTCCCGGCATGGCGATGGTCTCGTTGCTGACACCGACGCCGCTCCGGCGGTACTGGTCGATCCTGTCGGCGCCGTCGACGTCCGGAGCCGGGCGCATGAGCATTGAGCCCCCGAGGCCGTCCACGATGAGCGCTTGTGCGTGGAGCGCGGTGGCGCGCTGTTCCTGCTCTCTGTCGAGTCCGAGATCGAACGCTTCCTGCACGTCGTCTAGCTCCCGTCGTGGAGGCCGACTCACGGTCGGCTGTCCGCTTGATTGACTGATTGTCAGACAATCTGTGGGTCTGATAATATTGGGGCGTCGAGGCGTTGTCAATACGGAAGTGTCCTCGGTAACCGCAGCGACGAGAGAGGAGGCTGCAGCTTGCTGCAGAATGAGGAATGTCCGTTTTCACTCGAGTAGACAGGTCGAGCGTCTCAGACACCGTGATCGACCAGATCATGGCCCTGATCAGCACCGGCGCGCTCAAGTCCGGCGACCGCCTACCGACCGAGCACGGCCTGAGCGAGCAACTTGGGGTCGGGCGCTCCTCGGTCCGCGAGGCGCTCAAGGCCCTGGAGATGCTCGGGCTCGTCACGCGCCGCAAGGAAGGCTCGTTCGTGAGCGCCGAGATGAGCATGCCGGCTTTGACCAAGGCGCTCTACGTCGACATGTTGGCGCGCGAGCTGGAGATCCGGCACGTCTACCAGGTCAGGCGCCTCCTCGAGACCGAGCTGGGCGAGCTCGCCGTGACGAACCTGGAAGACGACGACCTCGCGGAGCTGGAGGCCTTGTGCCTCAGCATGGAGAGCACTCCGGACACCGACATTCAGCGGCACGTGAAGCTCGACCGGCAGTTCCATCGCACCTTGAGCGAGCTCGCCGGCAACCCCGTCATGACGCGTCTGTGGGAGGTGACGTTCGAGGTGCTGCTCGAGGTCAGGCAGCGCATCCCGTTCACCCCGCAGAACATCAGACATAGTGACGCCCGCCACCGGGTCCTCCTCGACGCGCTGCGCGAGCGCGACCCTGCCAAGGTGCGGCAGACGATCGCCGAGACCCTGGAGAACGGCGAGGCCCGACTCGTCGAGCGCCTGGCGCAGCTCGAGGCCGAGAACGACGGGGCGGCATGAGACCTTAGGAGGAAGACGAGCAGTATGAGTAGCAGCACGGTCGCAACCACGCCAGACGGCGTACACGCCAACTCCATCGTCATCGACGGCCTGTTCTGCAAGCTGTACTCGCCGATCCCGCCGCAAGGCGGTATCGACGACCTGATGTTCGACCACATCCTCGCGAGCGGCGTCACGGCGTTCTGCAACTCCATCGTGGCCGATGCCTACCCGCAGTCGATGCAAGAAGCGATGATGAACCTGTACCACGAGCACGGCATCGCGGAGGCTTTCCCCGAGAAGTCGCTGGTCGTCAGGAGCGTCGACGACATCCACGAGGCCAAGCGCAGCGGCCGGGTCGGCATCGTCATGTCCACCCAGGGGCTCGCGTGCATCGGCGAGGACACGCGCAACCTCTGGGTGCTGAGCAACCTCGGCATCAAGATCGCGCAGATCACGTACAACGAGCGCAACGCCATCGGCTGCGGCTGCATGGAGCCGAACGACACAGGCCTCACGCGCGTCGGCCAGAAGGTCGTCGAGGAGATGAACCGCCTCGGCATGGTCGTCGACCTGTCGCACGTCGGCCAGCGCACGGCCCTGGAGGCCGCCAAGCACTCCAAGGCCCCCGTGATCGTCTCGCACGCTGGGATCAAGAAGCTCAACCCGCACAAGCGCAACGTGACGGACGAGTTGATCGACACCGTGGCCGCCACCGGCGGCGTCATCGGCCTCTGCCCGCACTCCATCATGGTCGAGAAGGAGCGCAAGCAGTGGCCCACCGTCGACGACTACATCGACCACATCCAGTACGTCGTTGAGCGCGTCGGGATCGACCACGCCGGGATCGGCACGGACAACTTCCAGTACGACACCCACTACGTGCGCGTCAGCCGCGCCAACTTCGAGCGGACCTTCCCCGGCTTCTTCGGCGGCTACCCGGAGGACCAGAAGCACGCCAAGGGGTTCTCGAAGTGGTCGGATTGGCCGAACCTCACGGCCTCGCTCCTGCACCGCGGGTTCAGCGTCGAGGACACGCAGAAGGTGCTGGGCGGCAACTTCATGCGCGTGTTCGGCGCGGTCTGGCGGTAAGGCGGCCCGGCGGCGTGCCGGCCGGGGCCGCGTAGGCCCGGCCCCAGGCAGCTGCCCACCGGGGGCCCGCGTTACAGCGCGGGCCCCCGGCTTCTCGCGGTGGACGCCCCGGCCGGGCCGCGCGTCCTTCGGGCTCCCTCAGAACCAGAACAGAACGGCGTTGTTGCTGTGGAAGTTGGTGCCGTCGACCGGCCCGGTCAGCACGGTCTCCGCAGTCATCTGACCGGCAGCCGACGCGCCTTGTACGTTCGCGTTCCAGGTGTTGCCGGCGGCCCTGACGGCGCCGATGGAGGAGTCGAAGGCGTACAGGCCCGCCAGACCGTTCGCCCGGATCGTGTTGAGCCCGGGGTCGAGGCTGTTGCCGAGGTCGGCCATCGACACCATCGACGTCACCGTGCCGAAACCCCGCAGATAGACGCCGCGACCGCCGTTCAGCTGGATGGTGGTGCCCCTGAGCAGGAGCGAGGCAGGCTCGAAGAAGGACACGCCTTCCGCGGCGTTGCCGCTGATGGTGGCGCCCCGGACCTCCACCCTGCCGAAGCCGCCGACCTGCAGCCCGAAGCCAAGGTTGTCGACTATCCGTGTCCCCTGGATGTAGAGGGTTCCGCCCTCCTCGAGGTCGTCGTCGCCGACCATCTGCACGGCCGGTAGGCCGGAGCTCGCCCCCGTGACCTTGCCGCCGTTCAGCCACAGCTCGCCGAGGAAGTCCTGGGCGCTCACCCCCATCTCTCCGGCGCCGTCGATGGTGACGTTGTCGAGGGTCACCTTGGCAGTGGAGTCATGCACGTAGACCGCGCTGCGGACGGTATCGGTGACGGTCATGTCCGACAACGTCACCTCCGGTTCGCCGCCGGGGACGTAAAGGGAGTAGTTGGCGTTCGCGACGGTCAGGTTGGAGGCGCTGAGCCGCGCGGTCTCCGACGCGAAGAGGCCGATGTTGCCTCCGCTCACGCTGCCGCCAGTCAGCGTCACGGTGGCGTCCTCGATCGCCCTGACGGCGCCGGCCGAGGCCAGGTTCTGGAAGACGCACGACTGCACGGTGACCTCGCTGTCGCCGGCCGCCGAGACCGCCTGGACCTTGATCCCGACGAACGTCACACCCACCAGCCTCACTTCCCCGCTGCTGGCGGTGATGCCCACCTCGAAGTCCTGGATGCGCAGGTCCTTCACGGCCCCGCCGGAGGCGAACGTCAGGGCCGTCTTCGTGCCCGCCACGGCGCTCACGAGCACGGCGTCCCCGGCGGTCACCGACCCGAGGGTGACGCCCTTCGGAACCGCGAGCGGCCACGCCTCGTCTCGGTACGTGCCGGCCTGCAGGTAGACCTCGCCGCCCTCCTTAACGAGCTCGAAGGCACGGCCTAGGGTCTTGAGTGGCTCGGTGGTCGTGCCCTTGGCCGCGTCCGAGCCGGACGTCGGGTTGACGAACAGCGGGCCGGGCGGGGCGGACGGGCCGCCGCACGCGACCACGAGCAGTGCCGCCAGCAGCAGCGCA
>CAUJFI010000063.1 GCA_963170125.1 Deinococcota bacterium
TGCCACCCGGGTGGAGGCCGCGCCCGGTAGGCGCACCGTCTTCTTGAACATGGACCACATCGCGGGCCTGGAGCCGCTGCAAGACGCCCGCGTTCGCCAAGCCATCGCCCACGCCGTTGACAGGCAGCTCCTGATCGACACGCTGCTCGGCGGCTACGGCGAGCCGTTGGCCACCCTGTGGCGCTCGGACATGTTCGGCTACGATCCGACGCTGGAGCCCTACGCCTACGATCCCGACGAGTCGGCGCGCTTGCTGAGCGAGGCCGGTTACCCGGACGGCTTCGCCGTGCGGATGCTCACCAGCGAGATCGTCATCAACAAGGGCCTGGAGGTCGCGGAGGCGGTCGCGTCGATGCTCACGGACGTGGGCATAGTCACGGAGGTCGTCGTCGTGCCCGATCAGGTCAGGCGCAACATGTACATCGCCAACGTCAACCGCGACAACCTCCAGCCCGGCGAGGTCGAGCCCATGTGGCTTGCCAACTGGGGCGCCGGCATCCCGGACGCCACGAGCGCCCTGCTCGGGCTGCTACACACCTCCGGCACGTCCTCGTTCACGAGGATCCCCGAGCTGGACGCCCGGATCGACGCCTTCGCCTCGGAAGGCGACGACGCGGTCCGCCTGGGCATGGCCCACGACCTCCAGGACTACCTGTACGCCGAGATGCTGCAGGTCCCGCTCTTCCTCCAGGCGAACCTGTACGGCGTCAACGAACGCCTCGACTGGTCCGCGCGGAAGGACGAGTACGTGCTTGGGATGGACATCTCCATCCGCTAGCCCACCGCTGAACGAACGGCTGCTCGGGCGCGCGTCCTCGCGCGCCCGAGCAGCTCGGAACCTCTGGAGGGAGACTGGATGGCGGAGTACCTCGCGGGGCGCCTCGTCCAAGCGCTGCTCGTGATCCTCGCGGTGACGGCCTTGGCCTTCGTGCTCCTCAGGGTGGTCGGCGACCCTGCGCGGCTGCTCATGAGCCCGGAAGGGTCCATGGCCGACCTGGAGTCGATCAGGCGCGCGCTGGGGCTGGACGCGCCCCTGTGGCTACAGTTCGTGCGGTTCCTCAGGGGCCTGGTCTCTGGCGACGTCGGCACGTCGTACACCTTCGGCCTCCCGGCCTTCCAGTTGGTCTTCCAGAGGGTCCCTTACACCGTGCTGCTCACCATGGGCGCGCTCTTGGTCGGGGTCCCCGGCGGCATCGCGCTCGGGGTCACGGCGGCCGTGAACCGCGGCTCCGCCGTCGACACGGTGGCCACGAACCTGGCCGTGCTGGGCCGCGCCGTCCCCAACTTCTGGCTGGCCATCATCCTCATCCTCTTGTTCGGCGTGCAGCTCAGGTGGCTGCCGCCGTCCGGCTCGGGAACCTTCCGTCACCTCATCATGCCCGCCATCACGCTGGCCACCGGCTTGGCGGCCATCGTCGCGCGCTTGACGCGCTCCAGCATGTTGGAGGTGCTGCGGGCCGACTTCGTCAGGACCGCCTACGCCAAGGGCCAGACGCCCATGAAGGTCGTCTACCGCCATGCGTTCAGGAACGCCCTGCTTCCCGTCGTGACCATCGTCGGCTTGCAGATGGGGCATCTGCTTGGGGGCGCCATCATCACCGAGACCATCTTCGCGTGGCCGGGCATCGGCCGGCTCCTCATCCAGTCCATCAACGACTACGACTACCCGGTGGTGCAGGCGGCCGTCCTCGTCATCGCCTTCGGCTTCGTGGCCCTGAACCTGCTCGTCGACCTGCTGTACGCGCTGATCGATCCCAGGGTGACGTACCGATGAGCCGGCCCGCGGGCGGGCAGAAGCGGCCCGGTTACTCCAAGGCGTTGCTGAGGAGGCCGGCAGCGGCGCTCTCCGTGGCGTTCCTCCTCGTGTTGGCCGTCGCGGCCGTCGCCGCGCCGTACCTCGCTCCGCACGACCCGGCCAGGCAGAGCCTCCGCAGCCGGCTCCTCCCGCCCGTGCCGTTGGTCGGCAGCGAGCAGACGCACGCCCTCGGCACCGACCAGTTGGGCCGCGACGTCCTCAGTCGGCTCATCCACGGCGCCCGCGTATCGCTGCTGGTCGGGCTGTCCGTGGTGGTCATCGCGGCGAGCATAGGGACGGGCCTCGGGCTGGCCGCCGGCTACTTGGGCGGCCGGGTCGACGCCGTGCTCATGCGTACCGTCGACATCTTCTTGGCGTTCCCGTTCTTGCTGCTCGCCATCGTCTTCATGGCGACCCTGGGACCTGGTCTCAAGAACATCGTCTTCGTGCTCGCCCTGACCGGCTGGCTCGACTACGCCCGGACCGTCAGGGCTCAGGTCCTGGCGCTGCGCGAGACCGAGTACGTGACGGCCGCCGAGGCCCTAGGGGTGGTCAAGTCGGGCGTCATGTGGCGGCATATCTTCCCGAACATCCTCGCCTCCGTGATCGTGATCGCCAGCCTCCAGGTCGGCGCCGTCATCGTGGCCGAGGCCTCGTTGACCTTCCTGGGGTTGGGTGTTCCGCCCGCCATCCCGACCTGGGGCACCATGTTGGCCACCGGGCGGCAGTACATGTCGTCCGCATGGTGGCTCGCCACGCTGCCCGGCGTGGCCATAACGTTGACCGTTCTGGCGGTCAACACCATCGGGGACTGGCTCAGGGACGCTCGCGACCCTTACCTCTAGGCCCTCCCGGCGGGGCGGTGCGCGTCGGGCCGCCAGCCGGCGCTCGGCGGCTCGGAGCGTCGCGCCGAACATGATAAGTTTACTACAGAATATTGACAGCTTCTGATGAGACTGCTACGCTGCGCGTAACGCTTCCTCCAGGAGGTTTCCGTGCCGGAGCTGGTCGGGGTTGGTCACATCTGCCAGGACCACCTCTGCGTCGTCGAGGCGTACCCGCCCGAGGACGGCTCCACGCGCATCACGGAGATCGAGTTCCAGGGCGGCGGCGCCGCGGCTACCGCCACCGTGGCGGCCGCCCGGTTGGGGATCGACGCCGCGCTGATAGGCAACCTCGGCGCTGATCGCATCGGCGACGAGATCGCCGACGAGCTCCTGCGGGAGGGGGTGGACATCTCCGCCGTCGATCGCCTGGAGGGCGTCAGGAGCCTCTCCTCCTACGTGATGATCTGCCCCACGCGGGGTACCCGCACGAAGTTCCCCTTCAAGGACCGCATGCCGCCCATCGCGTGGAGCGAGCGCCAGCGAGAGGTGCTGAGCGGAGCCAAGGTCCTGCACCTTGACGGGACCCACTACGAGAACGCCGTGCGGGCCGCCGCACTCGCGAAGGACCACGGCGTGACCGTCTCGCTCGACGGCTCCACGCGGCAGAGCGACAACGCGCTGAACCGCAGGCTCGCCGGCATGGCCGACGTCCTCATCACCAACTCCGTGTACCCCATGCTCGTCTCCGGCAAGGGGAGCTTGAGCGAGGCCCTCCTGGAGATGAGCACGTGGGGGCCGGAGTTCGTGGCCGCCACGGTCGGCCAGGACGGCGTCTACGCGGTCCTTGGGGGCGAGGTGAGGCACTACCCGGCCTTCAGCGTGGCGGTGGTGGACACCACCGGCGCGGGCGACGTGTTCCACGGCGCCTTCCTGGCAGCGCGCCTGCGAGGGAAGGGCGTGGAGGAGTGCATCCGGTTCGCGCAGTACGCCGCGGGGAAGAAGTGTGGGCAGATGGGTGGACGTCG
>CAUJFI010000064.1 GCA_963170125.1 Deinococcota bacterium
GGTGCTGGAGCGTCATCGGGTCTGTGAGTGGGCCGGTCCACCAGGCGCGTGGCCGCCGGAGAGGCGGCCACGCGTGGGTAGGTTACTGGCTCCGCGTCGGCGCTCAGCGCGCCAGCGTGGCGTTGCGCAGGTCGAGGTTGATCCAGGAGAAGCGCACGACCTCGCCCTGCAGCACGGGCCACTTGGCGATCGTGGAGAGGGGGTAGTAGAGCGTCACCATGGGCACGTCGCCGAGCACGGCTTCCTGCACCTCGCGGTAGTCGGCGGCGCGCACGGCGTCGTCGGGCGTGGAGCGGGCCTCCTCCAAGAGGGCGTCGACGGCGGCGACCCGGTAGCGCGCGACGTTGTTGGCCGGGATCTCGCTGGAGTGGAAGAAGGCGTAGAGCGTGTAGTCGGCGTCGAGCGTCACGGTGCCCCAGCTGGAGGCGTAGAGCTCGAGGTCGTCCTTGGCCGTCTGCTCGACGTACGCGGCGTAGTCCTGGACGCGGATCGTCAGGTCGATGCCGACCTCGGAGAGCATGAACTGGAGGACCTGCGCCACGGCCTCGAGGTCGGGGTTCTGGTAGATGTCGAGGGTCAGCTTCAGGCCCTCGGCACCGGCCTCGGCGAGGAGCGCGCGCGCGCCCTCGGGGTCGTAGGGGTACGGCTCGGCGAGGTCGGAGGCGGCGAAGCGGACGGTCGGCGGGATGGGCACGACGCCCGGCTCGGCGAGGCCGCGGAGGAACTCGTCGATGATCAGGCTCTTGTCGATGGCATGTGCGATGGCTTGCCGCACGCGCAGGTCGTGCAGCTTGGGGTTGCTCATGTTCATCCCGAGCATCATGCTGCCCCAGCCCAGGTACGCGGACGTCTCGAGCTGCGACTCGCTCACCAGCGCCTCGAAGGCGTCGGGCGGGATGTTGAAGAGGATATCGATGCCGCCGGAGCGGAGCTCGATGAGCTGCGTGCTCACCTCGGGGATGATGCGGTACAAGACCTCTTCGATGGCCGGCGCGCCGCCCCAGTAGCCGGCGTTCGCGTGCAGGAGCACTTGGTTGCTCTGCTCCCACGACACGAGGGTGTACGGGCCGGAGCCGACTGGGTTGCGGGCGAGGTCGTCGCCGTGCGCCGCGGGCACGATGGCGGTGACGGGGTGTGCGAGGTGAGCGAGGAGGGGCGCGAACGGTTCGGCCGTCTTGATCTCGACCGTGGTCGCGTCGACCGCGGTGACCGCGCTGATGGCGCTAACGACGAAGCGGCCCGGCGCGGCGGTGGCCGGGTCGAGCAGGCGCTCGAGGGACGCCTTGACGGCGGCGGCGTCGAGCGGGGTGCCGTCGGTGAAGCTCACGCCGGCGCGGAGGGTGACGCGCAGCGTGCTCGGGTCGAGGTACTCCCAGCTCGAGGCGAGGAGCCCCTCGATCTCGCCTTGCGGGGTGACCCGGAAGAGCGTTTCGTAGACCTGGTTAGTGACGGCGAAGGAGAAGCCGTTGAACGTCTTCTGCGGGTCCAGCGTCGGCGGGTTGGAGCCGATCGCGGTGGTGAGGCGCCCTTGGGCCGCGGCGACCGCGGGTAGGAGTAGGACTAAGGCCAGCAAGACGGTTCTTCTCATGCACCCTCCCAGGTGGGCGTCGCGGCCGGCAGGGGCGTTGTCGCCTCTGAGCTCGAACGCGTGCAGTCGATGCTAAGGGATATCCACCGAGTCAGGTAGTCGGCCGGAAAGCATGAAGCCTTGGTAAAGGCCCGAGCGTGCCGGCATGCATACTGGCGGCCGCAACCGCACCGTGGCCACGGGGCGCGAAGACTAACCCAGTTCGCGGGGGTAGACTGGCCCTCACGACATGCGTGCCAAGGCGACGCGGCGGCCCCCCGGCCGCCGCGCCGCCGCCGTACCGGCAGTCCCCCCCAGGAGGTCGTATGAGCCCGCTCGATCCGAAGCGCACCGTGCAAGAACTCAAGGACCTGCGCGCCCTGACGGGCGACGAGAACGGCGCCTGGCGCGTCGCCTGGACGGACACGTGGCTGAAGGCCAGGGAGTTCATGCGCGAGAAGACGGACGCGCTCGGCCTCGAGGCGCACATGGACGCGGCCGGCAACGTCTGGTCGACCTTGCCTGGCGAGTCGCCAGTGGAGCTCCTCATCGGCGGGCACATCGACTCGGTGCCCGGCGGTGGCTGGCTGGACGGCTGCCTCAACGTGCTGGCCGGCCTCGAGGTCGTGCGCCGCATCAAGGCGGAGTACGGCGGCAGGCCGCCCGTGACCGTACGGCTCGTCGACTGGGCCGACGAGGAGGGCGCCCGCTTCGGCCGCAGTCTCCTCGGTTCCAGCGCAGCGGGCGGCACGCTCGTGCCCGACGAGGAGCGCCACCGCAAGGACGCCGACGGCGTGCTGCTCGTCGACGCCCTGAAGCGTTGCGGTGTGGACCTGGACACCATGAACGACGCGCACGCCGAGCTGAGGAACGCCGGCGCCTACCTGGAACTCCACATCGAGCAGGGGCCCGTCCTCCTCGACCTCGACCTGCCCCTCGGCGTCGTGCTCGGCACGTTCGGCGTCGAGCGCCACGGCATCCACTTCCGCGGCCAGGCGGCGCACTCCGGCTCCACCCCCATGAACCGCCGGCGCGACGCCTTCCTCGCCGCCGGCAAGATGGGCCAGGAGATCTACGCGATCACGGACGAGCTGGGGGGTGTGTGCACGATCGGCTCGTGCGTCACGCGCCCCGGCATAGTCACGTCCGTCGTGGCCGAGTGCGACATCACCCTCGACCAGCGGCACCTCGACCGCGTGGCGTTGACGAGGATGTACGAGCGCGCCGTCGAGGCCTCGCGGCGTTTCGCCGCCGAGGGGGGTGTCGAGGTGGCGTGGAGCAAGATCTGGGGCATCGACCCCATGCCGTTCCACCCCGAGCTCATCGAGCTGGCGGACGAGGCCGTGCGCGAGGCGAGCGGCGCCTCGCACCGGCTGCCCAGCGGCCCCTTGCACGACGCCGCCGAGGTGGCTCGGGCCGGCATCCCGACGGTCATGCTGTTCGTCCAGAGCCTGCACGGCATCTCCCACAACAAGATCGAGGACACGCAGGAAGAGCACATCGAGCAGTCGGTCGTCGCCCTGGACCGGCTCGCCAGCAAGACGATCGCCTGGCTGCGGCGCTGAGGGGCGCGTTCGGCGGCGTGAGCCTGGCCCGCGGCGCTCTCGCGGCCTTGGTCCTGGCGTGCGGCGCGGCGCTCTCCCTTGGCCTCAGGCCACCTTGCCCCTGAGCCGGTTCCCGAGCTTCGCTCGCGGGCTGGGCCGGCCCGTGCGCGCCTCCTCGCGGTCGGCCGAGCGGGTCAGCCACAACCCTGTGTTGACACCGACGTAGCGCAGCGGCTCCGGCTCCCAGCGTGGCCAGCGGTGTTGGACCCAGGGGAGGTCGGTGCGCTCGCTCGTGCGCCCCAGCACGAGCTCGGCGAGGGTGCGCCCGGCGAGGTTCGAGAGGGCCACGCCGTCGCCGACGTACCCGCCCGCGTGCCCCAGCGCCGTGGCCCGGTCGTACGTCACGCTCGGCCGCCAGTCGCGCGGCACCCCGAGCGGCCCGCCCCAGCGATGGGTGATGCGCACGCCGTCCAGCTCCGGGAAGAGGTCGATGAGGAGCTTCGCCAGGTGGCCGTGCACCACCTCGTCCTGGTCGAACTCCGGGCGGATGGCGGAGCCGAAGTGGTAGGGCGCGCCGCGGCCCCCGAGCGCCACGCGCCCGTCCGTGGTGCGCTGGCCGTAGATGACCATGTGGCCGTAGTCCGCGAAGAGCTGCCGGTCCTGGAAGCCGACCGAGCGCGCCTGCTCGTCGGAGAGGGGCTCCGTCGCGATCATCAGCGAGTACAGGGGGATGAGCGTCCGGTGCTCGCCCGCGAGGTCGCGCGTGTACCCCTCCGTGGCGCGCAGGACGGTCCGTGCCCTCACGGTGCCCGCGCCGCCTTGGCTCCGGAAGCGCACGGCGCCGGTCTCGATGGCGGTCGCCTCCGTGGCCTCGAACAGCCGCACACCCAAGCGTTCACAGGCGCGAGCCAGGCCGTGGACGAGCAGCGCCGGCTGCAAGGCCGCTGCCCGCGGCATGAAGCTCGCGCCCAGCACGTTCGTCATGCCGGTGAGCGCGCGTGCTTCCGCGGCGTCCAGGTAGCGGACGTCCTCCTCACCCAGGCCCAGGGCGTGCTGCTCCTCCACGTCCGCGCGGGCGCGCTCGGCCTGCAGCGCGCTGCGGGCCGCGATGAACCTGCCTCCCAGCGCGTAGCGGCAGTCGATGCCCTCCGCCTCGGACACGCGGCCGACCTCGCCGACGGCGTCGAGCGCCGCGCGTTGGAAGCGCAGCGCCGCCGCCTCGCCGTGGCGGAACGCGAGCGTGGCGAGGCCGAGCGGGTACTCGGGGTGGCACCAGCCGCCGTTCCGGCCGGAGGCGCCGAACCCGATGTGCTCGCGCTCCAGCACGACCACGTCCAGACCGGGATCGAGGCGCTTGAGGTAGTAGGCGGTCCACAGGCCCGTGAAGCCCGCGCCGACGATCGCGATGTCGGCCTGCAGGTCCTCCGTAAGGGGCGGATGCGCCGGTCCTATGGGTACGTCCTCCCACCACAAGGGGGAGGGCTTGGCGAACTCCAACGACATGCCAGCTCCAAAGGGCCTCGGGAGGCCGAGTCTCGGTTAGTGATAAGGATACCCGGCGGCGCTCCAAGAAGCGGCGAGCGAGCGACGCCCGGGCTCGGCGGTTGGGCCAGTGCGCGTGTGCCAGATGGGCCGTCCTCGCCTCCTCGTCAGCTTGGCCGCCTGGCCGCGATGAGGTGCCGGGTCGGGTGCGCCGCCAACTGCTCGCCGCGGCGCGACTGGGCATCCGGGCCTTCGAGCGCCTCCAGGTACTTGGCGAAGGAGAAGCCCGGCGCCCACCAGACTCACGTGCGCAGCAACCGCACTTCGGCGCCCACGTCGTGGTGCCCAAGGGTGGTGCTCCGCGAGAGCACGGACAGCCATGACGCCGTGTCCGTACGGCACCAGGTCCCGATTGGAGGCAAGCCGGTCATCGAGCGTCCAGAGCCCGGCGGGGCCGTGTGGCGCGACGCCGAGGGCCATCGGCGACCAGGCTCGCGCTGGTCGACGGCTCACGCCCGGGAGAACACTAGGGTGCCAGCGACTACGAACATGAGCACCGCGATCAGCCCGTCCAGCACGCGCCATGCGCGCTTACCGCGCAGCACGGGGGAGAGGTAGCGGGCTCCGAAGCCGAGGGCCGAGAACCACAGGACGCTTCCCAACATCGCCCCGGCCGCGAAGAGCCACCGACCCTGACCGTAGGTCGCGGCCACCGACCCGACCAGGAAGACCGTGTCGAGGTAGACGTGCGGGTTGAGCCAGGTGAAGGCGACGGCGGTGAGGAGTACCGGCGCGAGGGGCGTGCCCGTCGACGGCCTCTTCTCGTCGGGGCCGTGACGCGCGTCCGCGTCTCCGGCTGATGGGCCGATGCCCGCACGTGGCCTTGGGCCGTTGCCGGAGTCTGCCTCGAGCCCGCCGCCGCTCGCCCGCCAGGCGCGCCTGGCAGCCAGCAGCCCGTACGCGACGAGGAAGGCGGCTCCGGCCCAGCGCGCCGCGGTCGTGAGCCAGGGCACCGCTTCGAGCGCGAACCCCAGCCCCGCCACGCCCGCCACGATCAGGAGCGCGTCGGAGAGCGCGCAAACGAGCACCACGGCGCCGATGTGCTCGCGACGGATACCTTGCCGCAGCACGAAGGCGTTCTGCGCGCCGATGGCGACGATGAGGGACAGGCCCAGGCCGAGGCCCGCTGCGACCGTTGCGAGCACGGATGACTGTACCCATGCCGGCGGGGGAAGTCACGCGAGGCGTTGGCTCTTGCGCCACCGATGCCGCCACGGCGTTCTACGCCGATCTGCTCGGCGCCCCGCCCGTTGCTCGCTTCGACCCGCCCGGCCTCGTGTTCTTCGACCTTGTCGGGACGCGACTGCTGCGGGACTGACGTGCCCGAAGCGCGTACCGGTACCTGGCAGTAGACGACATCCATGCCACCGCCGAACGCCTCCGCGCGGCCGGCGTGGCGGTCCAGTCCGAACCGCAACTGATCTTCAACCACGTCGACGACACGCTTGGTCCCAAGGGGGCGGAGGAGTGGCAGGCGTTCATCCAGGACTCGGAGGGCAACACTGTCGGGCTGGTCGAGCACCGCGCCTCTGGGGGTTCCTGACAGCCGGCGCGGTGAGTCGCGGGTCGGTAAGTGCCTTATAGATCGAGCGGCTTGACCCTCCGTGTACCTCAAGTGACGTGCCCTACTATATATGCTTGACCATATATACATGAAGGCATATATTAGTCGATATGACATCCGCCGCCGTCCTCGAAGCCATCGCCGAGCCGACCCGGCGCCGCATCCTCGACGCCGTCCGCGGCGGCGAGCGCTCGGTCGGCGACCTCGTCGAGATCGTGGGCATGCATCAGCCGGGGGTCTCGCGACACCTGAGGGTGCTGCGAGACGCGGGGCTCGTTCAGGTCCGGAGCGAGGCGCAGCGGCGGCTCTACCGCCTCCGTCCGGAGCCCCTGAAGGAACTGGACGAGTGGCTCCAGCCGTACCGGGCGGAGTGGACGGACCGGCTCGACGCCCTCGAGCGGCATTTGGAGCGTAAGGCGACGCAGAAGACGACGAAGGAGAGCCCATGAGCCCCACGCAGCGAGCCACTCTCGAGCGCACCCCGGAAGGCGGCATCATCCGCTTCGACCGGCAACTCGCCTACCCCATCGAGGATGTCTGGTCCGCGATCACGGAGCCCGAGCACCTCGCCGACTGGTGGGCCCCGTTCGCGGCCGACATCACGGTCGACCTCCGTGAGGGCGGCTCGATCGTCTTCGACTGGCCCGAGCACGACATCCCCAAGTTCGAGTTCACGATCCTGCGCCTGCGGCCGCCCACGCTGCTGGAGCACACCCACACTGGGCCGGGCTCGTGGATGCGGTGGGAACTCGAGCCGACCGCTGGGGGCACGCGGCTACGCGCCACCTACTTCGTGCCGGACCCAGACCTGGCCATCGAGCGCGGCGACGTCGTGGGCGCGCATTACGGCCTCGACCGTCTCGAGGCCCTGCTGGCGGGACATCCGGCCCCGGTCGACATGGAGGTCTTCGGCGCGCTGGCGGCCGACTACGCGGAGCATGGGCTGGCGGC
>CAUJFI010000065.1 GCA_963170125.1 Deinococcota bacterium
ACCGCGGGGCCGGTGCGATCGGGCGTGACGGTCGCCCAGCGGCGCCGGGCGTCGGCGGCGGCGGCCCGGCGTGTCTCGGGCGGCGCCACGTAGTCGAAGGTCCAGTCCGCGAAGCCGGGCAGCGCGCGCAGCGTCTCGCCCGCCACGGCGCGCACGGCCGCGTAGTCGTCGTCGAGCAGCGCCGCCAGCAGTGGCGCGGCCCAGGCCTCGCCGGACGCGCGCCGCGCCGGCCCGTAGCGGAACGCCCAGGCCGCGATGGCACGCTGTGCCCCGTCGCCCTCGAGCAGCCAGCGCACGGCCGCCGAGACGGTCCGGTCGGCCTCGGAGAGGGCCGGCGGCGGCTGGCGATACCATCGCTCGAGCCACTCCGCCGTCCAGGCGAGCGTGCGGTCGAGGTGGCACAGGTTGCACGCGTTCGGACGTCCGTGCCGGGTGCTCATCTCGGCCGTCGGACTGTCGACGCGGTGCGCGCGGATGGCGCCGAGCAGCCCGAACGTCGTGTGCGGCATGTGACAGTCGGCACAGGCGACCGCGGCGTGGCGCGCGTGATCCGCGGGGACGTCCGCGTGGCACTGCGTGCAGGCGCGGTCGCCGTCCATGCCCGGCGCGAGCAGGTCCGCGGGCGCGGCGGCGCCGTGCATGGCATGGCACGAGCCGCAGGTCATGTCGCCCCGCGTCGCGCAGGCGCTGCGGGCGAGCCCATTGGCTTCGCGGCCGGTGCTGCGGACGGTGCCGTCGCCCCAGAAGCCGCCGAGGTCGTAGGCGGAGGGCGTCTGTCCCCGCCATCCCAGCGCGTCGGCGAGGCTCTGCCAGAGCCCCGGATTGTCGCCGAGGGCGAGCGGCAGGTGGCTCCCGCCCGCATGCGTCGACAGGGTGCCGGGCAGGCGCAGCCCGCCGATGTCAACGCTTCCGCGGCCGCCGGGCAGGACGCGGTCGAAGTACACGCCCTCCTCGTCGAAGCCGCGGACCACGGCGACGACCGCGCTGCCGTCGGCGAGCGTGACGCGCGCCCGCGGGTCGCCGGCCGGGGGCACGAGGACGCGGCCGGCGCGGAAGGGATGCGGCGCCGGCAGCAGCAGCCGCCGCGTCGGGTCGAGCGTGTCGCCCGCCGTGAACGCGTCGCTCTCGCGGTTCAGCCGCGCGTAGTCCGTGCGCAGGAAGATGCCGTGGCACCGGCCGCACACCGCGCTCGCGCGCGTCGCGTCGAGGCGGCCGGGGTGGGCGGTCGTCGGGTCCTCGCCCGCGCCGAGGTGCAGCCCGTAGCGCCGGACCGGGTTGCGGTTCGCCGCGACGTGCGCCGCGCCCGGGCCGTGGCACGCCTCACAAGCGATGCCCAGCTCCGCCACGCCGGTCGCGGCGCGCCGGCCGTCGTCGCTGACGCCGCCGGCGCCGCCGACCGCGTGGCAGTAGACGCACCCGTCGTTCCAGGTGACGAACGGGGTGGTGCCGGCGGTGTCCGGCTGCAGGAAGCTGTCGGGCGTCGGCACCCAGCGCCCGTCGCGGATGTGCCAGGTGAAGGGGAGCGGCGCGTACCAGCCGTCGTCCTCGGCCAGCCAGTAGTTCTGCAGGTGGTGCGAGCCGGTGGTCATCACCGTCCGCAGCGTGCGGCGGACCTCGCCGCCCGGCCGGTCGAGCAGGTGCGCGAGGAACCGCCCGTCGGCGGTCGTCTCGAGGCGGAACGTCAGGCCGCGGTCGCTCAGCTCGCCGTCGAACCGGGCGCGCACCGTGTCCGGGGTCGCCGCCTGGGTCATCGTGCGGTGGTAGCTCGCGTACCACGTCGCGTGCTCCTTCGGGTGACAGGCGCGGCACGCGTCCGAGCCCGCGTAGCCGGCGCGCGGCGAGGGGCCGGGCAGGTCGGGGTCGGGCGCCGGCGGCGCGGGGCGCAGGAGGTGGGCGGCGCCGGCGGCCGCCACGCCCGCGGCGAGCGCGGCGGCCAGACCGGCGCGTCCCGGCGCGAACACACGCACCGCCGCGGCCACGGCCATGCCGACGCCGGCGATCTCGAGAGCGGAGAGCACGGCCGCAGGATAGGGACGCAGCGGCCGGCGCGCGAACTCGCGGCCAGGCCAGGCGCGCTCGCGGCGCGTCCGGCCATCGTCGTGCCACGCGCGACAGGCGTCGTGCAGCACGCCCCGGGCGTCGCGCGCCTGCCTCGCGCCGGTGCCGTGGGCGAGCCCGGCGTCGCTCATCGCCGCGCCATCGGGGGGGCGACCGCGGCGGGGGCGCGGGCCCGGAAGATGCAACACCCTCGTGACATGGAACCCGCCCGCCTGTCGGCGCTCGACGCCGCCTTCCTCGCGCTCGACCAGCCCACGGCGCCGTTCGTCGTCGGCGCGCTCCTGACGTTCGAGCGCGTGCCCCTTCGCCTGCCCGACGGGGCGCTCGACCTCGCCGCATTCAGCGCGTGGCTCGAGGCGGAGCTCGATCGCGAGCCGCGTTACCGGCAGCGGATCGGGCGCGTTCCCGTACTGCGGCATCCGGTCTGGGTCGACGACGCGGCCTTCGACCTGGCGCGCCACCTGCGCGTCGTGCGGGCGCCGCCGCCCGGGGACCGCGACGCGCTCTTCGCCCTCGCCGGCGACCTGCTGGGGCGCGACCTCGACCTCGCGCACCCCCCCTGGGAGTTGTGGCTCGTCGACGGCCTCGCCGGCGGGGCGTTCGCCATCGTGGCGAAGGTCCACCACGCCCTGGTCGACGGCGTGGCCGGGGTGCGGCTGGTCGAGGCGCTGCTCTCGCCGTCGCCGGGACGGGCGATGCCGGCGCGCACGGGCTGGACGGCGTCGCCGCCGCCGTCGGGCGTCCGGCTGCTGGCCGCCGAGGTGGCGCACCGGGCGCGGACGCTGCGCGGTCTCGCCACGCCCGGCGACGTCCGCGACGCCGCGATGGTGGCCGCCGGCCTCGGCTCGCTGCTCGTCCGCGGCCTCACGCCGGCACCCGATGTCGGCCTCAATCCGTGGCCCCCGCACCGGAACCGCCGCTTCGCCGGCCTCGTGCAGCCGCTCGCCCGGGTGCGCGCCGCCGGCGAGCGCCGCGGCGCGACCGTGAACGACGTGGTGCTCACGCTGGCCAGCGGCGGCCTGCGCCGCCTGCTCGAAGGCCGCGGCGTCGACACCGGGGCCCTGCGCGGCTTCCGGGCGATGGTGCCGGTCAACGCCCGCGCGCGGGGCGACGCGGCCGTGGCCCGCCGCGTCCCCCCGCTCGTCGTGTTTCTCACAACGTCCGTTCGGCACGCGTACCGCCCATGGGCGCGAGTACACTTGAGGCCGCATGTCGCTCCTCGACCAGATCGGACCCGTCATGGTCGGCCCTTCCAGTTCGCACACGGCGGGCGCCTGCCGCCTGGCCCTCCTCGCGCGGAACGTGCTCGGCGCTGAGCCCCAGCATGCCCGCTTCGTGCTGCACGGCTCGTTCGCCAAGACCGCCAGAGGCCACGGCACCGACCTCGCCCTCGTGGCCGGGACGCTCGGCTACTACCCCGACGATGAGCGCATCCGCGACGCGTTCGAGTACGCCGCCGCCGCGGGCCTCGCTTACGAGTTCACCACCGCCGACCTGGGCGACATCCACCCGAACAGCGTGCTCATGGAGTTCAGCGCCGGCGGCGACGGAGCGAGCGTGGTCGTCCTCGGCTCGAGCCTCGGAGCCGGCTTCGTGCGCGTCGGTCAGGTCAACGGCTTCGACGTGCAGGTGAGCGGCGCTTACCACACGCTGCTGGCGCTGCACACGGACCGACCGGGCGTGATCGCGCGCGTCGCCAGCGTCGTCGCGGACGACGGCGGCAACATCGCCACCGCCTTCTCCGCCCGCCAGCGGCGCGGCGGGCACGCCATGCTGTCCATGGAGATAGACAGGCCCCTCGCGGATTACGCGGTCACCTACTTGAGCAGCTTGCCATACATCCACTGGTTGCGGCTGCTGCCAGCCGTTATGGCGAACGACGCTCCGGGTCCAACGGACGCGGTCGCGGACGGAGACACGCGATGACCCTGGCAGACATCATGCTGTACCCCGGCAGGGCCTCGGAGCTCGTCTTGCAAGACGACCTCGGCGACGACGCCGCGGCGAGGACACAACTCCTCTTGACCATGCTCGGGCGCGTCGGCGAGATGCGCGACTCCATCCGCCGCGGCCTGGCCAGCACGGCCCCCAGCCGCACGGGCATGGTCGGGTGGAACGCCAAGACCCTCCACGATGCGCCCGACGCCCTGGACGCGCCCCTCCTCAAACGCGTGCAGGCGTACGCCATGGCCGTGAACGAAGAGAACGCGCGCATGGGCCGCATCGTGGCCGCGCCGACGGCTGGCAGCGCCGGCACCGTGCCGGGCGCGCTCATCGGCGTCGCCGACCACCTCGGTAGGGACGACTCCGAACTCGTGATGCCCCTCGTCCTTGCCGCCGGCATCGGGCAGGTCATCAGCAAGAGCATGTTCATCGCCGGCTCGACCGGCGGCTGCCAAGCCGAGATCGGCTCGAGCGCCGCCATGGCGGCCGCGGCCGTCACGGAGCTGCTGGGCGGGAGCGCCCGCGCGTGCGTGCACGCCGCCGCCCAGGCGCTCATGAACACCATCGGCCTGGTGTGCGACCCGGTCGGGGGCTACGTGGAGGTGCCGTGCGTGTCGCGCAACGCGTTCTACGCCGTCCACGCCGTCGCGGCCGCGCAGTTGGCCCTCGCCGGGGTCGAGTCGTTCATCCCGCCGGACGAGGTCGTCTACGCCATGGCCGCCGTCGGCCGCATGCTCCCGCCGGAACTGCGGGAGACGGGCGAGGGTGGGCTCGCCGACACGCCGACGGGACGCCGCGTGGCCTTGAAGATGGCCCGCTGAGCGCGGACCCCATGCTCTGAGCGCGACGCGGGGACGGCCCCGTCGCCCATGTGCGCCACGGCGCGCGCCGCCCGCCCGGAGCTTGTACAATCTTTCACAAGGGACTTTCGTCCCGTGCCCGGCCGGCGCCAGCCGGCGGCACGGCGCCGACGCGCCCAGACGGCGCACGAGCCTGTCCCTCGAAAGGTGGCGGTCCATGCCTAGCCGTCCACGCGTGGTGATCATCGGTGCCGGCTTCGGGGGCCTGCACGCAGCCAAACGACTGGCGCACGCCCCGGTCGACGTCCTGCTGATCGACCGGAACAACTACCACACCTTCCAACCCCTCCTCTACCAGGTGGCCACGGCGGCGCTCGACAGCGGCGACATCGCCTACCAGGTGCGCGGCATCTTCAGGCGCCAGGCCAACTTCCGCTTCAGGCAAGGCGACGTCGTCGGCTTCCACCCCGCGGCCAAGGAGGTCGAGCTCCGAGGCGGCGAGCGCGTCGGCTACGACTACCTGGTGGTCGCCGCCGGCGCCGTTTACCACGACTTCGGCACACCGGGCGTGCGCGAGAACGCCTTCGTGCTCAAGAGCCTGGAGAAGGCCGAGACCCTGCGCTCTCACGTCCTCGGACGGTTCGAGGCGGCGGCGGCCGACCCACGCAGCGTCGAGCGCGGCGCCCTGACGGTAGTCGTGGTCGGGGCGGGCCCCACTGGCGTCGAGATGGCCGGAGCGCTCGTCGAGCTGTTCGACCGCGTCCTCGGCGCCGACTACCCGGAGCTCGACCTGCGCATGGCGCGCGTCGTCGTCGTCGAGGCCGGCACAGGCGTGCTGCCCACCTTCAGCGGTAGCTCCCAGCGCTACGCGGAGCGCGTGCTGCGCCGGCGCGGTGTGGACCTGCGGCTCGGCTCCACGGTCGCCGAGGTACGCGCGGAGGCCGTGGTGCTGCGCTCCGGCGAGGTCATCCCCACCCAGACTGTCGTGTGGGCCGCCGGCGTGCGTGCCCACCCTATCGGCGAGGTAGTGGCCGAGAGCCTAGGCGAGGCCCTGCAACGGGGCTGGCGCCTCACCGTGGAGCCTGACCTCAGCCTGCCGGGGCACCCGGAGCTCTTCGCGGTCGGCGACGTGGCCGGGGCCGAGGGCCCGGACGGCAGGCTCCTACCCCAGGTGGCGCAGGTGGCTATCCAGGGCGGCAAGCACGTCGCGCGCGCCGTGGTCCGCCGCTTGCAAGGGCTGCCTTCCGAGCCGTTCAGGTACCACGACCTCGGCAGCATGGCCATCATCGGTCGCAACGCCGGCGTCGCCGAGCTCTCCCCCGCCCTGCTCGGCCTGAAGCTGCGCGGCTTCCTCGGGTGGCTGGGCTGGCTCTTCTTGCACCTCGTCTACCTGCCGGGCTTCCGCAACCGCTTCTCCGCCCTCTTCAGCTGGGCCTACGAGTACTTGACGTACGACCGCCACGCGCGCCTGATCCTCACGCAGCGGCCGGACACGTGGGAAGCGGAGCCCGCGCCCTCAACCCTGAGCGACGTGACGCCTGACCGTGAAACGCTCGACCAGGTCCTGACGTAGCGTCACGCCAAGGCCGGGGCCGTCGCTCGGCAGGCGCTGAACGCCGTCGACGGCATCGAGCCGCTGCTCGACGATGTCGTCGTCTCCCCAGTAGCGGCTGGCACTGGCGGTGTCGCCAGGGAGCGTGTAGTTCTCGAGCGTGCTCATGTGGAGGTTGTGCGCGCGGCCCACCCCGAGCTCGAGCATGCCGCCGCACCACACGGGCGCGCCGAAGGCGAGGGCCACGTCGTGCACGCGCCGCGCCTCCAGATGACCGCGCACCCGCCCCAGCTTGACGTTGATGACGCGGCCGGCGTCCAGCGCCAGCCCCTTGCGGGCGTCGGCCGCCGAGTGTACGGACTCGTCGAGGCAGATGGGCGTGAGGAGCAAGGACTGGAGCTTGGCGTGGTCGACGAGGTCGTCGTGCGCGAGCGGCTGCTCGATGTAGTCGAGCCCGAGCTCGTCGAGTTCGCGGAACACGCGCGCGTCGGTCAGTCGGTAGGCGCTGTTGGCATCGACCGTCAGGTGCGTGTCAGGCAGCGCGTCCCTGACAGCGCGGAGCGGAACCACGTCCCAGCCCGGCTTGATCTTGAACTTCAGGCGCTTGTACCCTTCCGCGACGTGACGTTGGGCCTCAGCGACCGTCGCCTCCGTCGTCGCCTGGATGCCGAGCGAGGCGCCGACCTCGATTACCTCGCGCGCGCCGCCCAGGAGGCGCCAGAGCGGCAGCCCCGCCGCCTTGGCCTGCAGGTCCCAGAACGCCGTCTCGAGCGCCGCCACCGCCATGTTGTGGCCCCGTATGCCCTTGATGGCTGCTAGGAGTTGGGCAGGCGTCTGGAAGTCGCGTCCGACGACGCGCGGGAGGACGTACTCCTCGAGGGCCGTCCAGGCAACGGACGCCGTCTCGTAGCTGTAGCCGGGGACGCGGTTGGCCGTGACCTCGCCGTAGCCTTCCAACCCGTCAGAGTGCAAGACGAGCAGGACCTTGTGCAGGTCGCCCTCGACGCCGAAGCTGGTCTCGAAACGGAACTTTATGTCCACCGCCAGGGCGCGCAGTTCCACGCGTTCGATCTTCTTGAGGTGCCTCGGGCCGCACAGCATATGCGGCCGGCGCCGTGCCGGCGGCAAGGCGGCAACCGGTTCTAGAACTCGTCCGGGAACTGCAGGCCGCGCTTCACCGGGGCGTCCTGTAGCGTGGGCGCACCCGACGTTGGCGCCGCCGCCTCGGACCCGGTGGCGGGAGCCGGCGTGGAACCACCGACGGGCAGCCGCGTCTCGTCCGTGGCGGGGGCGGCGCGGTGACCCTCCACCTGCCGCCTGAGACCGTCCGCCCGCTCCCGGACGACCCCGGCGAAGGCCGCGCGTCTGGCCTGCCGCCGCTCGCGCGCGTACTCCAGCCCCTCGAACCGCCTGCGGTCCTCCGAAGCGAGCCTCTGGACGGCCTCGGTGCGCCCTGCGAGCGCCTTCACGCGGTAGCGCCTCGCCCACGGCTCCCACTCGAGGGGCGCGGACAGCCTGAAGATCCTGGTCCGGAGCTTGTTGGTGTAGAGGTACAGCTCGATGACGCCGCCGTCGCCCGGGAGATCGAAGAGATCGGCGGCCACGTCGACCGCCCCGTTGGGCGGCACGACCGCGCCCGCCTCGGCGACCACGGGCAGCCTGCCGCGCGCCGCGCGGACCGAGAGCTCCAGGAGTTGCACCGGGTAGGGGTTCAGGTTGCTCAGGGCCAGCTTGAGCAGGTACTTGCCGCCCGCCGGCGGCTCGAGACGCGAGTCGAGGCTGCCGTCGACCTTGCTCTCGACGAACGCCCGACCCCCGTCACCGAGCAGCACGATCTCGCCGTGCGACAGCAACATCTCGGGCACGAGGCGACGGCGCCTGCGCCGCCTGGCCGCCGCGGCGAGCAGCAGCACGAGGACGACGAGCAAGAACGCGAGGCCGGCGACCGACCAGGCCGTCGCGGTCCAGGTCGTCGGGTCGGACGAGGCACCCAGCGTCGTCGACACCCAGTCGGCAACGGCACGGTAAGTGTTGGCGACGGCTTCGCCGGCTAGCTGGAGGAAACGCAGCATCTTCTCGTATTCTGCCCGGCACTACCGGACGTTCCAAGTCTAGCGCCCGACATGGTGAGAACACTGCGCCCGGGTGAGGCGGTAGCATCGCCGGGTGAGCTCGCCATGACGGACCTGCGCGGACCGGCGGTGGTCGTCACGGCCGACGGTTCCCGTACGCTCGCCTCTCCTACCGGGGAGGCGTACAAGTCGCTCCGCGGCGCGATCAGCGAGGCGAGGAGCGTCTACCTCGAGGGGAGCGGCGTCGGCGACCGCCTCGCCGCCGGCTCCGCGGCGGACGTGCTGGAGGTCGGCTTCGGTACCGGCCTCAACTTCCTCGTGAGCGCGACCGCCGCGGTGAAGAGCGGCGCCGCGCTGCGCTACCGGGCGCTGGAGCTGGCGCC
Source organism: Deinococcota bacterium (assembly GCA_963170125.1). Lineage (GTDB taxonomy): Bacteria > Deinococcota > Deinococci > Deinococcales > Trueperaceae > JAAYYF01. The sequence goes on from CAUJFI010000065.1 coordinate 8,810, forward strand.
GCCGAGCGCCGCGACGCTCAGCGAGCTGCGCTACGCCGAGCTGCTGGCCCCGTCCCGACTGCCCGGGGCCCTGATCGCCTGGCGCGCGGGTCTCGGTATGAGCGCGCCGGCGGGCTGGAACGTCTTCGAGCACGACCGCGTCACGCTGGAGCTGTTCGTCGGCGACGCCCTGTCCTCGGCGTGGGAGGCCGGTGATCTCCGCCAGGTCGACGCCGTGTACCACGACTCCTTCGGCCCGGCCAACGCGCCCGGGCTCTGGTCTGGGGCGTTCCTCGCCCGCCTGGCCCGCCTGCTCAGGCCCGACGGCCGGCTCGTCAGCTTCTGCGTCGCCGGAGCCGTGCGCCGGGCGCTCGCGGCCGAGGGCCTGCAAGTCAAGAAGGCCGCGGGGCCGGCCGGTGGCAAGCGCGAGGTCCTGGTGGCACGCAGGCCGGCCGCATGAGTAGGCTAGGCAGCGAAGGGACCGCGCATTCGGCCGTGGACGTGCTCGTCATCGGCGGCGGGATAGCGGGCGCCACCCTGCACTACCACCTCGCGCGCTCAGGGGTGAGCTCGCTGCTCGTGGATGCCGGAGCAGACGGCGCCTCCGGCGCCTCCAGCGTCCCTGCCGCGCTCCTCAACCCAAACCGCGGCCGCAGCGGCCGGTCATCGCTCGCCGACCAGGAAGGCCTGGCCGCCTTCTGGCGCCTAACGAACGAGCTCGTAGCGGCCGGCCTCGATCCGGGCGCGATGCGCAGCGGCGTGCTACGCGTCGCGGACAACCCGCGCCAGGCGCGCGCCTGGCGGCGGCTGCCCGACACGACGTGGCTCGAGCCGGGCGCGGTCGACCCCGTCTACCACGCCCCGTTCGGCGCCATGCTCGTCGAGCGCGGCGGGTGGGTACGCCCGGCGCTGCTCCTCAGCGCGCTCGCGGCGGGTGCGGCGGCGGCCGGCGGCCGGACGCTGCGCGGCGTCGACGTCGGCGGCCTGAGCGAGACCCCCACGGGTGTGAACGCGACGACCGACGGCGGCACCATCGTCGCGCGCAAGGCGGTCCTCTGCTCGGGCGCCGCGAGGCGCCCCGGCCTCAGGCAGCCGGGGTTCGAGGCGGTCTGGGGCGAGGCCCTGGTCCTCAGCGCACCTGTCGCGGCCCCCTACCCCCTCGCCGGCGCGGTCGTCGCGGCGTTCGGGACGGTCGGCGCCACTGGCATGGCCGAGGTCTACGTCACGGGCGGCCACTCCGCCACCCCGGCCCCCATCTGGCCTCAGGAGCCAGCGTCGGAACCCGTTGGCGGCCCAGCGGGCGCCCTCGTGCGCGGCGCGGAGCACCCTCTCCTGGCCGCGTTGGCCTGGCAGGTGCCGGGCGTGGCCGGCGCGCGCGTCGTGCGGCACTGGGTGGGGGCGCGGGCCAAGCGCCCATCCGGCGAGCCGGTGGCGCGGCGCCTGACGCGCAACGTCCACGTGCTCGGGGCGCTGGGAGGGCGCGGCTTCCTGCGCGCCGCCACGCTCGCCGAGGCGCTCGGCCGACGCCTCGTCGCGGAGCTGGCCCGCTAACGCTCCAAAGCGTCGACGGCCGCCATCAGGTGCAGCACACGACCGGCCATGAGCCGCGCCACCTCACGGTGCAGGTCGGCGGCCAGTCCCGGGGCCTCGGTCGTGAGCCGCGCCAGGGCCGCTTCGCCAAGCACCAGCAGCGTCGACTCGCGGTCGGCCCGTACCGTGGCGCTGCGCGACCCACCGCGGTAGAACCCGAGCTCGCCGAGCAGCCCGCCGGAGCGCAAGGTCTCCAGGCGCGTGGCGGCGCCGTCGCTGGCCTCCGCCACCGCCGTCATCTGGCCCTCGACGAGGAAGTAGAGCTCGTCAGCCTTGTCGCCCTTGTGGATGAGCACGTCGCCGGCGCGCAGCTCCCGGCGGGTCAGGTACGGCAGCAGGTCGGCGAAGTCGAAGCCGGCGCCGGAGTAGTAGGCGACGGCGTCGGCCTCGGTGCCGCGCACGTCGCGCTTCGCGTCCCAGCGCTCGAGCAGCCGCTCCTCGGCGTGCTCGAGCGCGGCGTCGAGTTTGGCAAAACGGGGCGCCGCTCCGGCCTCCCCACCGCCCTGCCGCCGTCGGCCGAGGCGCCGGTAGAGGCGCTCGGGCACGGCGCTGAGCAGCAGCTCGAACCCGGAACTCTCGCCGAGCTTGAAGACATCCTCGATCGTCGCCAGGCCGGTGGCGTCGACCCCCGACACGCGCGAGAAGTCGAGGACGACCGACCGCACGGGCGGGCCGGAGCGCACGCGGCGCTCCAGGCGTTCGAGCAGCGCCGTGGCGGTCCCGAAGAACAGGAACCCCTGGAGCTGCACGACCATGAGCTCGCCGCCGTGCTCGGCAAGGCGCGCCAACTCCGCCGCGCCGCGCGTGACGCGCGAGCGCAGGTCGGCGCCGCCCAGCGCGTACCTGACGGCGTCCGTGCGGCTCGAGCTGATCACGAAGAGGACGACGGTGAGGACGAGGCCGACCCCGACGCCGGGCAGCACCCCTGCGACGACGATGACCGCGAGGATGGCGACCACCACGAGGTACTCGCTGAACGGCAGGTCGAAGAGCGCCTCGTAGAGCCACTGGTGGAGGAACTTGAGACCGAAGTACGCCAGGAGGCCACCCACCACCGCCTTCGGCACCAGCGCCACGACCCCGGCGCCGAACAGGAGGCACGCGGCCATGGCGCCGACCGCGACGATGGGAGCGTAGCGTGAGCCGGTGCCGGCGGTGAAGTTGAACGTCGAGAAGCTCAGGCTCTGGTAGCCGGGGGAGCCGCCGAGCCCGCCGGCCAGCAGGTTGCCTAGGCCTGCGGCGCGGAGCTCGCGGTTGAGGTCGCCCTTGCGCCCGGTCACTCGCTCGACGCCGATGGCGTTCAGCAGGAGCGCGATCAGGGAGATGAGTACCGCGGACGCGATGGTGGGCAGGTGGTCGAGCACGACGTCCCACCGCACCGCCTGCAGCTCCGAGGCCCTGAACGGGGCGAGCAGCGAGCCGGCGGGGAAGGGTCCGAGCAGCAGGCCCCGAGCGCGCCAGCCGTCCACGTCGCCGCCCGTGACCGCCATGACGACGTAGAAGCCGACGGTGACGACCAGCATCGTGGCGGGCCAGACGAGGAAGTGACGGTAGAGGCGCGTGAGCAGCAACAGGGTGACGGCGAGCGCCACGCCCGGCACCCACAGCACGAGCCTGTCGGCCGCGAAGAGGTCGGTGAGGTAATGCAGGCTGGGCCTGACACCGGACATGACGCCGACCCCGCCCGTGAGGAGGAGCCAGCCCGTGCCGGCCATGAAGCCGCCGAGCACCGGGTAGGGCAAGTAGCGCACGAGGCTGCCGAGCCGGAAGAGGCCGAACAGCATGAACACGACCCCGGTCGCCAGGGCCGTGCAGGCTGCGATGGCGACCATGGTGAAGAACCGCTCCTCGCCGCCGAGCGGGGCTCCAGCCACCAGTTGCGTGCCGAGCGTCGCCGCCAGAGCGCCGAGCACCGCGGCGGGCGCGTCCTGGGCGTTGGCGAATATCCCCGGCAACGACGTGAGGAGCGTGATCACGAGAGGGAGCATCGCCCCGCCGAGCAGCACGAGCCCTATGCCGCGCCCGAGGTACTCGGGCTGGCCGCCATACAGGAGCGCGGCCAGCGAGATGTCCATGGTGATCGCCAGGGCGCCGAGCACCAGGCCGACGCTCGTGTTCTGCACGAGCCAGGCCACGGAGTGGGCACCCCCGACGCGGGAGCGCGCCTTACTTATCGGAGGCTCCGCCGCACCCACCTCCGAAGCCGGGAGGGACCCACTGCGCCGCACCGACCCAGGCACAGGGACTCAGTAGTAGCAGCCGGCGGCCAGCGCGCTGTTCGGCCCGTAGAACGGGACCATGCCCGTTCCGCCGTAGGCCAGCGCCGGATGCTCTCCGGGGGCCGGAGCGCCGCAGACGGGCACGTTGCTCATGGCGTCGATGCCGAGGAAGAGGCTCACTATGGGCGCCGCGAACGACGTGCCGGCGTACGCGACCGTGCTATCGCCGCCGGACGCCAGCTCGAAGAGCCCGCCGGGCGCGGCCACCTCCGCCAGGTTCGAGTAGCTCGCCCCGGCGTACCCGCCGGCCGTGGCCGCGAGGGACCCGACGCTCACGACGTTCGCCGCCGCGGCCGGGTAGAGCGGGTAGCTGTTGCCGTAGTTGCCCGATGAAGCGACCAGGAACAGGCTCTGCGCGATCGCGAGGCCGGGGTAGTCAGCGTCGAGGCCAGTGCCGTCGCAGTACTGACCGTTCATGCTCGGCAGTGGGCAGGCGGCGAAGGCGAGGAGCGGGTCGCTGCCAAGGTCGACGGGCGTGGAGACGAGCTCGTCGAGGTCGCCGACGTACTGCGCCCCCACGTGGTTGCTCGCCGCCAGCGCCGTCAGGTAGTCCTGGAAGGTCGCGAGCCCCGCCGTGGAGTTGTAGTCCTGAAGCACGCTGCACGGCACGACGGCGAAGCTCATGTTCACGACCATCGCGCTGGCGCCCTCGACCTCGCCGTAATGCAGCATGGCGGCCTGAAGCCTGCCGGCGACGCTGTCTGTGTTGAGCTGCCCTACGTCGACGGCCTGGACGAAGAACTCGGTGCCAAGGTAGCCGTACTCGTAGTAAGGCTGGCCGTCGAAGGCGCCTGAGGAGATCAGGTAGACGTCGTTGGCGGTGCCGTGGTCCATCGACTCCAGGACCGCGAGGGTGTGATGCAAGACGAGCGTGCCGTGCGAGAACTGCCCCGTCAGGTTAGCGAGGTCCGTCCCCGGCTGGAGGGCGGCCGCAGGCAACTCGTAGCCGTTGCTGAAATCGTCGACGATGAAGATGACGGACCGCTTGCTGTTCCCGGCCCCGAGGAGTTGCCCGTACAGCTCGTCGCCCACTTGTGCCGGCGTGACGAGCGTGCCGTTGAAGCTGCTCGTCTGCCCCTGGAACAGCCCGCCGACGGCGCCGACGGCCTGCAGGCCGGCCCCGACGGCCTGCAGGCCCTGCCCCGGGCGCGTGAGGAACGACGCGGCGCAGTTGCCGGCCTGCTCGGCGAACGGGCCGCCCGAGAGGCTCGTCAGCTCACCCAGCGTGGCCGGCGGCGGGCCGTCGACGGGCGGGGTGGCCTGCGCCAGGACCTTGAAGCCGATGGGCAGCACGCCGAGCACGGATGGGACGGGCACGAAGCCGTCCGGCACAGCCTGACGACCGAGGAAGAGGCCCCTGAAGGCGAAGATGTCGAGGTAGCCGAGGCAGGCCTGCGACGCGCCGTTGCAGACAGGCGCGTCGCCTGCACCCGCCGCGCGGATCTCGGCCCGCAGGTACTGACTCGCCTTGCGATCGATCGTGGTGCCGAGCGCCAGCCAGATGGTGGCGTAGGTGTCGCGTTGGGCGACGATCGTGCGTTTGGCGGTCGACAGCGTGCCGCTAAGCGCCGCGCCGCTCGCGACGCCCGTCGCGGGATCGACGTTGAAGAACTTGATCTCGAGGTCGAGGCCGCCGACGAAGTCGCCTGAAGGGAACTTCTTGGCGAGCGGGGGGAGGAACCGCACCCGCAACGCCTCGTTCACCGGCAGGTTCAGGGCCTCCAGCTCGGCGGCCTGGTCGAACTCCGGGTCGGCGGCGGGGGTGGGTGGCGGCGTCGTCTGGCACGACGCGAGGCCGAGCACCAAGGCAAGGCCGAGCAGGCGCCCGCCTAGACGCCAGTCCCGCATACGACGACGCTTCACATGGTCCGCACCAGCCATCGAGGGCCTCCAGCCGACAGGGCGGCAGGGGCCACGCACGCGTTATCCAACTACCCCGGTCGTCCGCCAGATTATCTAGCGCTTCAAGATACAGCCTCGCGAAGGCGCGCACGACGCAGACGCCACCCCGGCGCCCAACCTAGCCGTGCAGAGCCCAGGCGACCACGTCGGCGAGCGGCCTGTCGCCGAGCCGGGCCGGCACCGCGGTGTGCTCGCCGCGCGCCTTGCCGACGGCCAGCGCCGCGCGAACGTCCTCGTCCACCGCGGCGCCGATGCGCCCTAGGAGCAGCTCCGCGGCGCGCGCCATGCGGGCGGCGGCCGTGCCCTCCGCCACCACGCTCGCCAACCCGGCCAGCGCCGCTGCGGTCTCGCGGCCGTTGTCGATGGCGCTCGCGAACCCGACGCTCTCCAAGTAGAGCCGTGTGGCCTCCTCGGTCGCGCCGAGGCGCGCCACCAACCCCGCGAGGTTGTTGAGCGAGACGGCCAAGCCGAGCCGGTCGCCGAGCTCGCGCCTGGACGCCAGGCTCCGCTCGTAGAGCTCCCGCGCGCCGGCCAGGTCGCCGCGTTCGGCGACCATATAGCCGAGGTTGTTGAGCGCGACGGCGACCCCAGCCACGTCGCCGAGGCGCTCCCTGATCTGGAGGCTCTCGGTGAACAGTTCCTCCGCGCGCGCCACGTCGCCGGCGTTGGCCGAGACGATCGCCAGGTTGTTGAGCGCGTTCGCGACGCCGTACTCGTCGCGCGCTTCCCGGCGCAGCTCCAGACTGGCGAGGAAAGCGGCCTCCGCCGCCGCGGCCTCGCCGCGGTAGAGGTGGATGTTCGCCGTGCCGTGCAGCGCCCTGGCCGCCGCGCGCGCGTCGCCCGCCGCGCGCGCCAACGCCACCGCCTCCGCGAGGAGCGCCTCCGCCTCGTCGTAGCTGCCCAGGTGCCACAGCACGTTGCCACCCAACGCCAGGAGGACGCGGGTCAGCTCCGCGCCGTCGCCGAGCTCCCGACATAGGCCCGCGGCGGCCTCGAGCCGGGCCTTGGCGCGACCGTGGTCGCCCTGGCGCTCGTAGAGCTCGCCGAGGAGCCGCAGCGCGGCGGCCTCACTCGGCCTCGCTCCCACGGCCGCCGCCAGCGCCGCCGCCGCCTCGAGGTGCTCCTCCGCGGCGCGGTAGGCGCCCACGAAGGTCATGACCTCGCCGAGCTCGATCAGCGTCGGCAGGCGTTCGGCGCCTTCCTGGAGCGCCAGGAGTCTCTCGAAGTAGTCGATGGCGGCGGCGTTCGCGTACGCGGCCTTGGCGGCGGCGCCGGCCGCCCCCAGGTAGTGGCCCGCCTTGGCCGCGTCGTCACCGAGCGCGAAGTGATACGCGAGCAGGTCGAGGTTGGGCTCCGAGGCGCTGGCAACGCGCCGCTCGATGAACCGGCCGAGCCGCGTATGCAGTAGCAGCCTCGTGGCGTGCGAGAGGCTGTCGTAGGTGACGTCGCGTGTGATGGTGTGGTTGAAGGCGTGCGTCGGCGGCTCGGCCGCGACGCGCTCGGTCAAGCCGGCCTGGTCGGTGGCCGCGAAGGCGCTCGCGGCGGCCCCGTCGTCCACGGCCCGGTCGTCCACGGCCGCCTGACAGCCGCTCACCCAACCGACCCGGAACTGCTTCCCCACGACGCTCGCCACCTTGAGGCTGAGGAGCGCGCCTAGCTCCAAGCGGTCGAGGCGCCCGAGGATGAGGCTATGCAAGCTAGTGGGTAGCTCCGCTAGCTCGGTCGGGCCGTGGCGCCCACCGGCCAGCGCCGCCCGCTGCAGCAGATCGGTCAGCAGCTCGCCCAGGTAGAAGGGGTTGCCGCCGGAGCGCTCCACGATCCGCGCCGCCAGCTCGTCACTCACCTCGAAGGCCTGCCCGGCGCCGGCCAACCGCGCGGCCACCACTGCCAGCGCCGCCGCCTCGTCGAGCGGCCCCAGCCGCAGGACCTGCGCACCCGACACGTCGCCCGCGGCCCGCTCCCGGGCGTCGTCGAGCGGCCTGGCCGACGTGAGCACCAGCGCCGGCAGGGTGGGCACCGTCCGGGCCAGCTCGGCGAGCAGCTCGGCGGAGGCGGGGTCGAGCCAGTGGAGGTCTTCCAGCAGGAGCACGAGGGTGCGGCCTTGCCGCGCCGTGTCGCGCGCCGCGTGACGGAAGACGTTCAGCAGCAGGGCGAGCCGCCGGGCGCTACGCTCCTCGGCGTCGGACGCCACGGAGCGCTCGGCTGACGGAGCGGGGAGGTCGAGGAGCGGAGCCAACAGCTCGGCCTGGTCGACGAGCACGGGGTCGACGGCGGCCAAGGCGGCCCTGAGACGCCGCGACCGCTCCTCGGCGGAGCCCGTAGCCTCCACGGCGAGGAGCTGCCGGAACACGCCCTTCCACAACTGGTAAGGCGCCGTGCGCCCGAAGGCCTGGCAGGCGCCGACGACGACGCGCACGCCCTCGGCGCCCTCGAGCGCGCGGCCGAGCAGCTCCGACTTGCCCATCCCGGCCTCAGCCACGACCTGGATCACCCCGCCGCGCCCGGCCGCCGCCGCCGCGATGCCGGCGGAGATGGCCGCGAGCTCCGCGGCCCGACCCACCGGCGAGCGGCCGCTCGCCTCCGCCCGTCTGCGGCGGGGGCCCGCCAGCCGGTCCGTGAGCTCGTAGGCCGCCACGGGCTCGGCGCTGCCCTTGACGACGACACCCTCGAGCCGCCGCAGGTCGAAGCCTTCGCCGAGCGCTTCCACGAAGGCCCCGCTGACGTAGATGCTCGCGTGCGGCGCGGCGCTCATCAGGCGCGCCGCTAAGTTCGTGCCGTGCCCGAGCGCGCCGTACGTGCGCCGCGCCGCCGAGCCGTACGCCCCCGTGCGGGCCGTCCCGTAACCAAGGCCGATCCTCAGCTCGTCGACGAACGGGAGTCCGAGCACGGCCTCGCGCAGGTCGAGGGCGGCGGCGGCGCAGCGGGCCACGTCGTCCTCGTGCGCCACGGGGGCACCGAACGCGGCGTAGAGGTACGTGCCCTTGTCGCCGGTGGTGAGCTGCAGCACGTCGCCGCCGTACTCCGTCACGCACTGCTGGACGCGGCGCACGAGCAGGTCGAGCTTCCCGCCAGCCGCCTCGTCGTGCGCCAAGTCGATGCCGGCGAAGGCGAGGAACAGCGCCGCAACCGGCCGCAGCTCAGTGAGGAAGTCCCCTCCACCGGCGCTCAGCCGTCTCTTCACCGTCGGCAGCAACCAGCGGCCGAGCTCGTGCTCACCAGGCATGGGCCGGTCAAGGGCGTGCTGGTCAAGGGCGTGCTGGTCGGGACCGAGCACCTTACCCACCGCCATAGCGCCGGCCGGCGCGGTCGCGTGCGCGAGCGGTCGCAGCTCCACCAGGTCGCCGACGGCCGACGCCACGGCGGCGCTGAGCACGACCTGGCCCTTGCCCGACGCGTTGTTGAGGGCCTCGAGTTCGGCCACCGGGTCGCCGGCGACCACGTCGAGCAGCTGCACCGCCTCGTCGCCCACCTTGAAGCGCCTCACCGCGCCGCTGGTGACGGCGACCTTGACGTCCAGGGCGATGGTCGTCGCGGTAGGCGCGCCACGTATGACGCTAGCGGCGAAGGGGGCCATGGCGGCCTGCATGGCGACGGCGCACGCCACGGCGGCTTGGCCGTCGTCGGCCGGGAACCAGCAGGTGATGGCGTCGCCGGCGAAGCCTATGACGCTGCCCGAGCGGGCATGCACCGCGCCGATCAGCGCCTCGTACAGGCGGTTCAGGTAGACGGGGACTTCCTCAGCACCCCGCCGCGGGCCGAACAGCTCGGCCAGGGCGGTGGTCAGGGCGGTGAAGCCGGCAACGTCGGCGAACAGCACGGCGCCCCGGCACGCCTCGGGTACGGCGGGCCCGCCCCCCAGCTCGGCCAAGCGGTCCTCAGGCAGGTAGGCGCCCAGCGCGCCCAGCAGGTCCGTCAGGCTACCGCCACCGCGAACAGCTCGTCCGCCAGGCGGAAGAGCGCCTCCTTGGTGAAGCGCCGCGGCCCCTCGCTCAGGCCGGAGCCGTCCTTCGCCAGCGCCAGCTTCCGGTACACGTGCGACTCGAAGGGGTGCAGCACGACCTCCTTGAAGACGGAGGCGCGCTGGCTGGCGGACGCGAGCAGGATGGGCTCGTCGTGATCGTTGGAGAGGCTCGCCGAGAGGATGGTGGTCGGGAGGTCGTAGGGGCGGGCCATGCGGTAGATGTAGTCGGTGAAGTCCGCCTGCTTCACGAACCGGACGCCCTCGTGCTCGACCGCGTACTCGCGCATCCACTCGAGCATGTCGGCCCAGGCCTGGTAGAACGCCATGTCCTTCTCTGTCATGGGCTCATTCTACCCGCGGGCGCGCAAGGCGCGACCGGCACGGGGCGCTCCATACGGCCGGGGCGGCGCGACCGGCAGGGAGTGCGCAGCCTGGGCGGACCCTCACGCCCCTACAGCACGCACCACGCCCTCCAGGCGGTCGGCAACGAGCACCCCCACCGGTACCGGGCCGCGCCCGCGTCCGACGAGCAGCGCGCGCATCCCGAACGCCAGGGCGCCGCCCACGTCGACGTCCGGGTCGCACCCCACCATGAGCGTCGCGGCCGGCGCGCTCTCCAGGGCGGCGCAGGCGAGGTCGTACTGCCGCGGCGCAGGCATGCGCGCAGCGACGTCGCGGTCGCCGGACACGATGATCGCGCGGAAGCGCCTGGTCAGGCCGGTGGCGGCCAGCGCCGCGCGCTGCAGGTCGTCGGGTCCGTTCGTGACGAGCGCCAACCTCACCCCGCGCCCGTCGAGCGTGGCCAACACCTCCGCGGCGCCGGGCTGGGCCCGGTAGTCGGCGGCGTACGCGGCGACGGCCGCGGCGGCGACGCCCGCCAGGTCGACCGGGCGGCGCTGCTGCAGCCGGTCGAGCACCCTTCCCAGGGCTACCTCGAAGGTGAGGGGACCGTCGCGCCGCGTCTCCTCGTCGAGGACCCGCGCGAACGCGTTCATGTCGCACTGGTGGAGGGCCAGCTCGTTGCGCAACCAGGCGGCGTAGTCGCCGAAATCCGCGGCGTGATGGCCCAACGTGCCGTCCAGGCCGAAGCAGGCAGCGTGCATAGTAATCGCAGCCTACACCCGGGCCGTTCCGAGCGGCGCGGGATCGCCGTGGGGGACGCGACGTCTCCCCCTTCTCCGGGCGGTGCGGCCGACCGGGTTATGCTCGGCAACCGTGCCGCATGAGGAGCTCCTAGCCACACTGAACGAGGAACAGCGCCGCGCCGTCATGCACTACGACGGCCCCGCCCTCGTCCTGGCGGGGGCCGGCTCGGGCAAGACGCGCACGGTGGTCCACCGCATCGCCTACCTCCTCGGCGAGCACGGGGTGCTGCCCCAGCAGGTCCTCGCAGTCACGTTCACGAACAAGGCGGCGGGCGAGCTGCGCGAGCGCGTCGAGCACCTCATCGGCCCGCCGGGCCGCGACCTCTGGGTGAGCACGTTCCACTCCGCGTGCCTGCGCGTCCTGCGCATGTACGGCGACAGGATCGGGCTGAGGAGCGGCTTCGCGATCTACGATGACGGCGACCAGCTCGACCTCCTCAAGGAGATCCTCGGGACGGTCCAGGGCCTCAGCGAGGCGAACCCGCGCGCCTTGCGCGCCGTGATCGACCGCGCCAAGTCCAACCTCTGGACGGCGGAGACGTTCGGCGACCAGGCGCAGCGCGTCTGGGGTCCGCTCGTCTCCGGCTTGCGCGTCGAGCTCGTCGAGGAGGTCTTCAGGCGCTACCAGGCGCGCTTGACGGGCGCCAACGCCGTCGACTTCAACGACATACTCGGGCGCACGGTCGAGCTGTTCGAGACGCACCGCGACGTACTCGAGCGCGTGCAGCAGCGCGCGGTCTTCATCCACGTCGACGAGTACCAGGACACGAACGCTTCCCAGTACCGGCTGACGAACCTGCTGGCCGACACCTACGGCAACCTCATGGTCGTCGGCGACCCCGACCAGAGCATCTACGCATTCCGCGGCGCCGACGTCCGCAACATCCTCGACTTCCGCCAGGACTACCCGGACGCCGCCGTCTACCGGCTCGAGCTCAACTACCGCTCCGTCGGCAGCGTGCTCAAGCTCGCCAACGCCGTCATCGGGCAGAACCAAGGCCGCATCGAGAAGAGCTTGAAGCCCGTGAAGGCCGAGGGCGAGAAGGTGCGGCTCTACCGCGCGACCGACCATCACGCCGAGGCCGATTTCGTGGCCCGCACGATCGAGCGGCTGCGCGCCGAGCGCACGCTCGACTACCAGGACTTCGCCGTCCTCTACCGCACGAACTCGCAGTCGCGCGTGCTCGAGGAGGCGCTGAGGCGCGCCTCGATCCCGGCCCGCATCGTGGGCGGCGTCGGCTTCTACGAGCGCCGCGAGGTCAAGGACGCGCTCGCCTACGCGCGCGCCGCCCTCAACCCGGCGGACGACGTGGCGTGGCGCCGCGTCATCGGCCGTCCGAAGCGGGGCATCGGCGGCACGAGCGAGGAGCGCCTCGTAGCATGGGCGAGCCGCAACGGCCGCCCCTTCTCGGCGGCCTGCCGGGCGGCGGACGACGTCCTCGCCGGTACGCCCGGCGCCAAGCGCGTCACCGAGTTCGTGCAGCTGATGGACGACCTCGCCGCCGCGGCCGACGAGCTGCCGGCCGCCAGCTTCCTCAAGTTCGTGTACGACGCCACGGGCTACGTGGAGGCGCTCAAGCGCGAGGGCACGCACGAGGCGGAGGGGCGCATCGAGAACCTCGAGGAGCTGTTGTCGGCCGTCACCGAGTGGCAGGAGGAGCAGGGCGGGAGTATCGCCGAGTTCCTCGACGAGGCCGCGCTACTCGGCAGCAACGACGACCGCGCCGTCGAGGCCGTCAACGGCGAGACGGTGGACGACGCCGTCACGCTCATGACGCTCCACAACGCCAAGGGGTTGGAGTTCCCCATCGTCTTCCTCGTCGGCATGGAGGAGAACCTCATCCCCCACCGCAGCTCCGTTGGCTCCCTGCCGGAGATCGAGGAGGAGCGGCGGCTGCTGTACGTCGGTGTCACGCGCGCGCAGGACGAGCTCTACCTGGTGCACTGCGAAGCGCGCCTGACGTTCGGGCGCACGGAGCCGGCGCGCCCGAGCCGCTTCCTGGAAGACCTGTCACCCGACCTCTTCATGGAGACGGACGTGTTCGGGCGGAAGCTCGAGCCCCTGCAGGACGCCGGCAAGTTCTCGCGCACCGTCTGGAAGCCGCCGGTCGTCGGCGCGCAGGCGGGGGCGCAAGGCGATGGCGCCCAGGCTCCGGACGCGCCCTCGACCTCGGGAGGCTTGAGCGTGCGCGGCGGCGAGCGCGTCAGGCACCCTAAGTTCGGGGTCGGCACCGTCGTGGGCGTGAGCGGCCAGGGGGCCAAGGCCGAGGTGACCGTGGTGTTCGAACAGGCGGGCGCCAAGCGCCTCCTGCTCAAGTTCTCGGGGCTGACCCCGGCGTGAGGCGGCGCTCGGCCGCTCGTGCCAACGGCCATTGGTCCCTCATAGCCTGGTGGTATGCTCCACCGAGGTAACAACCCCCTTGGAGGATCGGAAACTGTGAACGCCAAAGCCATCGTGGTGACGTCCGGAAAGGGCGGCGTAGGCAAGACCACCACCACCGCTAACGTCGGCGCGGCGCTGGCGCGTTTGGGAGAGAAGGTCTGCGTCATCGATACCGACGTCGGCCTGCGCAACCTCGACGTCGTCATGGGCTTGGAAGGCCGGGTCGTGTACGACCTGATCGACGTCTTCGAGGGCCGCTGCAAGCTCAGGCAGGCCATCATCCGCGACAAGCGCGTCGACACGCTGCACCTTCTGGCCGCCTCACAGACGCGCGACAAGTCGGCGCTCTCCGAGGACCGCATGAGGGACGCCGTCCAGGCGCTCCTCGAGGAAGGATTCGACCGCGTTCTCATCGACAGCCCCGCCGGCATCGAGTCCGGCTTCCAGACGGCCGCGAGCGCGGCCCAAGGCGCCCTCGTGGTCGTCAACCCGGAGGTCTCGAGCGTCCGCGACGCCGACCGCATCATCGGCTTGCTCGAGGCTCGCGAGATCACCGAGGTCCGGCTGATCGTCAACCGGCTCCGCCCGGAGATGGTGAAGCGCGGCGACATGCTCGAGGTGAACGATGTCCTCGAGATCCTCGGCGTGAAGCTCATCGGCATCGTCCCCGAGGACGAGCGCATCCTGGTCAGCACCAACATCGGCAACCCGGCCTCGTTGGAGGAGAGCCCGAAGCTGGCCGCCGGCGCCGCCTTCCGCGACATCGCGCAGCGCATCCGCGGCGAGGAAGTGCCCTACCCCTCGTTCGACCAGCCGACCGGCTTCCTGGCCGCCCTCAGGCGCTTCTTCGGAGGCAGCTGATGTTCCAGGGGCTCTTCGGTAGGCGCAAGAGCAAGGACCAGCTCAAGGACCGCTTGAAGCTCGTCCTCTCCTACGACCGCGCGAAGCTCTCGCCTGGCAACATGGACGCTCTGAAGCGCGAGCTCATGACGGTTATCAAGAAGTACTTCCCCTCCGACGGCAGCGACCTCGACGTGAAGGTCGAACAGCAGGGCGAGCGCGTCGTGCTGGTCGCTAACCTGCCCGTCCAGCGCGGCTGAGGGAGAGCGCGTGACCGCGGGAGACCTGGCAAGCGAGCGCCCCGCGTTCGCGGTGCTCGTGGCGGAGGCGGACGACCTGCAGCTCCAACTCGTCGATGTCCTCCTCTCCGACCCCCGTTTCCGCCTGGCGCGCGCGGCCAGCGCCAGAGCGGCCCTCGAGTACCTGAAGGCCAACACCCCGGACCTGATCATCGCCGCTGCCGACCTGCCCGACCTGGACGGTTACTCGTTCGTCTCGCGCGTCAAACGGGTCGTGCGCCTCGCGCACGTCCCCGTCATCCTGACCACGGAGGCCGACGCCGGCCTGGGCCTATCGCAACGCACGAGGCGGCGAGCGGAAGAGGCGCAGGTCGACCTGCTCCTGCCGCGGCCGCTGGGCGACAAGAACCTGAAGGAGCGCGCGTTGCGGCTGTTGCAGCACGGCGCCGGCGCGGGCCGGAAGCGGGCCGACAAACCTCAGCTCGCCACGACCCTCGTGTTGGAGGAGGCGATCGAGCGTCTGCCCCTTCCACCTGCGACCGCCCCCTTGCGCCCCGCCCCATCCGGGTCTCCGGACGTGGCGGCGGGCGGCACCGACGCGCAAGCGGCGGCGGGCGCGCAGGCTCGCGGTCCGCAGCCTCACGTCGACCAGCCGCCCGTTGCGCAGGCCCACCTCGCCAGGGCCGAGCGTGATTCGCTCATGCGGGAGAACGAGGCGTTGCGCAACGAGAACCGCGAGCTGCGCGCGAGCATCGAGCGCCTGAGGCGCGAGTTGAACGAGGCGCGGCAGGTCGGCAGGCCGGGCAAACGCTAGGCTGGGCAACGCTTGGACAAGGCAACGCTAGGCAGGGCAACGCTTGGACAAGGCAAGCGAACGTCGGGCTTGGCGCGGAGTGGTGCGAACGCGGAGGTGGGGTGGTGCGGCCGCCTACGATCGACCGGCGTCGCCCTCGAACGTACCGGGCTCGCCGTTCGGCTCCGCCGTTCCGAGGTGGGCGACGGCCCACACCCGGATGGCGTCTATGACCTCCTGCAGCTCCCTACCGGCATCCGTGAGCTCGTAGCTGCAGCGCGGCAGGCCCGCGGCGTGAGCGTCGTCGTGGAGCACTTCCTTGCGGATTACGCCGACGCCCTCGAGGCGGGCGAGGCGGTGCGCCAGGGTGGTCGGGTTGCAGCCTCCGACATCGCGCCCCAGCTCGTTGAAGCAGCGCGAGCCATCGAGCAGGGCGTGCACGATGTGCAGGACCCACTTCTCCTGGAGGATCTCGATGGCGGAACCGGCCGCGCAGCGCCTGATGGACACGCCGCGCACCGCACTCGCATCGGCGGCACGACCGCCGACAGCCTCACTCCGACTCACCACGTCGATGACGATACCACCGTCGGGGCGCGCGGGGTTTATCGCGGCCTACACGACACCGGCCTCCGCCTAGCCACTTCCGGCCGATCCGCGGCGTGATGGTAAAATGACTTCCCGGGCGCTAGCGCGGCTGCGGCAGCCACCACCGGCGTCCAGGGGGTAAGGCGGCCTGAAGGCTACTGCCAGGAGCGGTAGGTTCGCCCGAAGGGAGCTACATGAACATCTACAAGCTGATGGGTCGCAACATCGAAGTGACTGACGCCATGCGTCAGTACGCCGAGGACAAGCTGGCCCGGCTCGATCGTTACTTCGACCAGATCATCGACGCCAGCGTGGTCATGGGTTACGACAACAGCGAGAACGCCGCCAACCCGGCCAAGGTCGAGGTGCAGCTCAACGTGCCCGGCGGCATCATCCGGGCCGAAGAGCGCGCGCTGGACACGTACGCCGCCGTCGACCTCGTCATGGCCAAGCTCGAACGGCAGCTAAAGCGCTTCAAGGGTCGCCTCATCGCGCAGCGCGGCGAGAGCATCCCGCTACCCGAGGAGACCGAGCCGGAGGAGCGCGCCCCGCGCGTGTCGCGCGTCAAGCGCCACGTGCTGCGCCCCATGGCGCCCGAGGACGCCGCCGTCCAGATGGAGGCGCTAGGCCACGGCTTCTTCCTCTTCCGCAACGTCGAGACCGACCTCGTCAGCGTCATCTACCTGCGCGACGACGGCGATTACGGGTTGATCGAGCCGGCTAACTGAGCGCGCAGCCGGGATCAGTCCCCAGGCGCGTCCGCCCGCCGTTCGCGGCGGGCGTTCACGTTGGCCACCGTCATCCCGAAGGCGAAGCCGCCAATGTGCGCCCACCACGCGACGCCCTCGCCGGTCGAGCCGCCGTCCGTCAGCACCGACAGCCCCTGCATGGCAGCCCAGAAGCCGATGTACGCCCAGGCCGGCAGCCACGGCGCGTACCAAGGCGCTTGGCGGGAGAAGACCCGGAGGAACAGCCACGGGGCGATGAGGCCCGGGATGAGGGCCTGTACGCGCTGCCGAGGGTAGATGACTATGTAAGCGCCCAGGACGGCGCTTATGGCGCCCGAGGCGCCGACGAGCGGAGTGCGAGGGTCGCCGCCGAGGAGGCCATGCACGAGCGCAGCGATCGCCGCGCCGCCGGCGTAGAAGAGCGCGTAGCGCAGGTGACCGAGCCTGTCCTCGACGTTATCGCCGAAGACGAACAGGAAGAGCATGTTCCCGAGCAGGTGCGCCAGGCCCCCGTGCAGGAAGGCGTAGGTGACCAGCGTGGGCCACGCGGCGAGCGGCTCGGCCACCAGGCGCGCCGGCACGAAGCCGTTGTCGAACAGGAAGCGCAGGCCCGCCAGCCCGGTGCCGAGCGAGGCCTCGTAGAGGTAGACGACCACGTTCGCCACCACCAGCGCCCACGTGACGTACGGCAGGGCGCTGCGCGGGTTTCGGTCTCGCAGTGGGATCAGGTCGCCACCGCCGTCAAGCGCGCCTCGGGGCCATCTCCAGCTCGGAGCGGTACTTGACGACGCTGTCTCCCGGCACGATGCCGCCCGCCGTAGCCCCCGAGTAGATGATCGTGCGCGGGCCGACGACCGTCCCGGGCGCCAGGACTGCGTTGCAGCCGATGCTCACGCCGTCTCCCAGGATGGAGCCCAGCTTGCGCAGGCCGGTGGCCGTGCCGCCGATGGTGATGGCGCTGCCGAACGTCTTGAAGTTCGCGAGCTTGACGCCGGCGCCGAGGTTGACGTCGTGACCGACGACGCTGTCGCCGACGTAGTTGAAGTGCGGCGCCCTCGCGCCGCCGAGGAACACGGACCGCTTCACCTCCGTGGCGTGGCCGACGTGCGCGCCGGGCCCCAACACCACGGGCCCGCGCAGGAAGGCGCCGTGGCCCACCTTCGCCCCGGGGAACAGGTAGACCGGCCCCGTCAGGTACGCGTGCGGGCCGACCTCGGCCCCCTCCAGCATGGTCAGCGGGCCTTCCACGATAGCAGTCGGATGAACGCTGCCGAGACGCTCGTTGCCCACGCGTTCCCCGAGCGCGTCCAAGCGCACGAGAGCCTCCCAGGCAAACTCGCAGTCCAACAGGTCGGCCAGTTCCGCCGGCAGGCGCGCGATGTCGAAGAGCTGGACGGGGTCGAACATGCCGCGAGTGTACCGCCGTCCCCGCCCTGCCCGGCGTGTAGAATCTAGCGCGAACGTGCTGCAGCTCGTCTTCAACCCCGCCGCGGGCAAGGGCCGCGCCAAGGCCGCCCTGGCGGCGGCGCTCGCGCGCCTTGACGAACGCGGCGTGGCGTACGTGCTGCACACGACGAGGTGTGCGGGGCACGCGACGGAGCTCGCCGCCGCCGCGCCCCCCGGCTCGGTCGTGGTCGCCATCGGAGGCGACGGGACCGTCCACGAGGTGGCCAAGGGGCTGCTGCAGGCCGGCACCGCCCGTGACCCGGCGGGCGGTCGCGCGTTGGGCGTCCTGCCACTCGGCTCCGGTGACGACTTCGCCTTCAGCCTCGGCCTGGCGCGAGACGACCTCCCGGGCGCGCTGGAGCGCCTGCTCGCCGCGCAGCCGCGGCTGGTCGATTTCGGGACCGTGAACGGCGAGCCGTTCTTCAACGCGGTCGGGACCGGCTTCGACGCCGAGGTGGCCGAGCGGGTCAGGACGTCCCCCGGCTTCCTGAAGGGTTTCTCGGGCTACCTCTACTCGGTGCTCGCCTCGCTGGCGCGCCTGCGCGAGCCGCACGCGCGCGTGCTGGTCGACGGCGCACTCGTCCACGACGGCCCGACCTTGCTCGTCACCTCGCAGAACGGACCGCGCTCGGGCGGGAGCTTCGTGTTCGCGCCGCAGGCCCAGCCGGACGACGGCCTGCTCGACGTGGTGATCGCCGGCAAGGTCGGCCGTCTTGGCGCTCTCGGGCTGTTGCCAAAGGTGTTGCAGGCCAAACACCTCGGCCACCCCGCCGTGACGCTGTCTCGGGGGCGCAGCGTGCGCGTCGAGTGGACCGAGCCGCGCCCGGCGCACGCCGACGGCGAGCTGCTCCCCACGACGGCCGTCTACGAAGTGACGCTGCACCATCGCGCCCTGCCTGTCCTGGCCTGAGCCCGACAGCGCCGCCAGGCGACCCTCGCGAACCGCCGCCGCAGGGCGGCCCCCGGGCCAAAGCAGGAGCCCCGCTTGCGCGGGGCTCCCTACTACTTACTCCCGGCTTACGCCGGATCAGTCGACCGTTCCTTAGAAGGTGACGGTGTAGCTGATCTTGAACGCCTGGGCGGACGAGGCGACACCGTTGTTGTCGTTCTCGTAGGTGCCGTAGGCGAACTCGAGGTCGTAGTAGTTCCAGATGAGTTCGTAGCCGGAGACGGACTGCGTGCCGGTGCCGTTGACGTCACCAGCGCTGATGTCCGTGGCCCCGTCACCAGCGCCGCGAGTGTTCGTCGCGTTGTTGATGTTGGTGCCGGTCCAGCTGCCGTACTTGGCGGTGAGCTTGCTGTGGTCGAAGACGAACTCGTTCAGGACGAGGCCAACGCTCCACTGCAGCTCGCTCGCCGTGTAGACGGCGGCATCGCTGTGATCGGTCGTGCGGTAGTTGACCGCGGCGATGAGGCTGGGCTTGGTGTAGACGTCGAGCGGCGTGGTGGAGAGACCCGTGCCAACGCGGAGCGTGGTGGTGTCATCCGTGCCAGCATCGGCGTCGTTGACCATGCGGTATCCGACGTACGGGGTCAGCGAGAGGATCGAGACGTTGAGGGCGTAGTCGGCATCGACGAACAGGGTCGTCTTGCTGAAGTCCGCCTCGGTCTGCGAGTAGCCCGCCGAGATGTTCAGGCCCTTGATGAGGGCGTTGGCGGCGGCGCCGTCGTGCTTGAGCGTGACGCCGAAGCCGGTGTTGTAGTTGTTGTCGCGCTCGATGTCGGCGCCGGCGAGGGCCACAGCGGCCTCGCTCGCATCGACGAACGTGCGGAGGTCATCGACGGTCGTACCGTTGACGGAGGCCGAGTGGTACCAGCCGCCGAGGCTGAAGCCCGCGAACAAGTTGGCCGAGGCGTCGACGCCGAAGGACATGGCGCTGTCACCAGCGACCGTGCCGTAGGAGTCGAAGTACGCGCTCAGGTCGACGATGAACAGGCTGAGGCCAGCGTTCACGCCGAAGCCGCTCTGGTCTTCCGCGAACGGGAAGCCCGAGGCGTCAGCGCCGAGGTCGTAGCCGTTGGCAGTCCAGGCATCGCTGATGTCGCGGTAGTTGGCGCCAAGGCTCGAGAGGATGGGGATGCCGGCGGTATCGACGTCGAGCGTGGCGTAGAGGACCGACTCGGCGGTCGCGCCGCCGGAGCCGTTGGCCCACTCGAAGCCGAGGTCGAAGATGGACAGCGAGAGGCTGCCGTCGACGCCCCAGACCGTGATCTGCTGGTTGTCGGCGAGGTAGTCGTCCTTGTCGCCAGCGCGTTCGGCGTACTGGGCGAAGCTACCGCCGAGCGTCAGGCCCTCGAGGGGGCTGACCGTGAGGCGGGCGCCGCGCAGGTAGTTGCCGTACCACTCCTGGTTGTAGTTCACGTCCGTGGAGTCGTTCCTGCTGACGTAGACGGCCGTGATGCCAGGGTTGAGGAAGGCGAGGAAGCTCGGGGCGCCGATGGTAGCGACGAAGCCCGGGTCATCCGTGCCGACGACGTACGGGGTGAAGCTCGTCTCGACGTTCGTGCCGAACGCGAAGGTAAGCGGCACGGCGCCGATGGGTTCGAACGTCGTCATGAAGTTGCGGATCTCGAACCAGTTGAGCAGGGGTTCGGAGCCGGAGACGATGGGGCCCGTGACGCGCTGGGAATCCATGGCGATCGAAAGCACGCCGCTGAAGCTGTTGAGCTTGTTCGGGCTGCCCTCACCATCGAAGCCGAACTTCGCAGCGAAGCTCAGGTTCAAGACGGCGGTGGCCGCACCCGGGGTGTGCTCGATGTCGTGACGATCCTGGGCGACTTCGCCGACTTCCGTGCGGTAGTTGCGGGTGCCCGAGCGGTCGCCGTCGAGTTCAGCTGCGCCGGACGAGAAGACCGACGCGCCCATGTTGCGCAGGCTGTTCAGGCCGTAAGCGCGGTCGACGTCGAACTCCTGGCCGATGACGCGGCCGACGAAGTACGTGACCGAGATGCTGCCGGAGATCCCGAGGGGGTTCTCTTCGAGCGCGGCGACGCGACCCTGCAGGTCCGCGATGGCGGCGTTCTGGGCGGCATCCGAAGCTTCCAGGGCCGAGACGCGGTCGCGAATGGCGATCTGGTTGCTGCGGATGAGGAGGACGAACTCGCGGATGTTCGCGATGTCCGAGCGGTTGCGCTCGATGGCACTGTTCACGGCCGAGAGATCGACCGGGGCGGCGCCGGCGGACGAGGAGCCACCCTTGAGGCCGGCCACGTCAGCCTGGAGGAGCTGAAGGGCGCGGTTGAGGGCAGCGATGTCGTCGGCGTTCTGGCGACCGAGCGTGTTGGCCTGGTTGGCCAGGCTGTAAGCGGCGTCGGCGCGCGCGGCAGCGGCGTCGGCCTGGGCCTGCGCCGTGTCGAGGGCGACACGCTGCGAGGCGATCTGGTTCTGCAGATCGCGGAGGACCGCCGGATCGACGCCACCGTTGTCAGCGGCGAGGGCCGCTTCCAGGTCGTCGAGGCGAGCGGAGTTGGCGGTCACGTCGTCGGAGAGGCCAGCGATGGCGCTCTCGGCGGCGGACAGCCTCACGCCTTGGGCAGCGACGTCAGAGGCGAGCTCTTGCACGGCGTTGCGCAGCGAGTCGACGTCAGCCTGCGTGAGGGCGAGCGCCGAGTTGAGGTTGTCATTGATGACGTCAAGCAGGCGGCTGACAACGAGAGCGGCTTGGTAACGCGTGAAGGCTTCGTTGCCACGGAAGGTCCCGTCGGGGAAGCCGATGACGATGCCGAGGTCGGAGATGCGGTCGACGGCGTCGCCCGCCCAGTGGTTCGCCGGGATGTCCGGGAACGAGTACTGAGCGAAGGCGCCGCTGGCCGTGATCGCCGCCAGGAGCGTGATGAGTAGCTTCTTCATGAATTCTTACCCCTTGAACTGGTGAAGTCTTCTTGCTCAGCGCGCTTCACGAGCCTCGGGGCGCGACCACCGTGAGTGTCCGAGTTTCCTCGCCGGCGGTGCACCGCTTGATCTCGCGTCGCTCACTGGGTTCCTGCACTTCCCTGGCCGGTTCAAAAGGTAGCACCTCCTTCCAGTGCGGCCACGGACGACACAGGTCCATGCGGATTAGACCACGCGGGTGGAGCGTGTGTCAAGGCGCATGTGGCCACGATGAGAGAGGGTTACGGCCTTCCCGACGGGCAAATCGTCAGTTAGTGAAGGGAGTCACTCATTCCCGCCTCATGAGAAGGCCCCCGGCGGCGCCCACCTGGTATCGTTTGACCCCATGGCCCGAATCACCGCGCCCGAAGCGGAAGCGCTCATCGACCAGGAGTTCCGGGTGTTGGATCACGGCTTCGTGCGCCTCGTGGACTACCTTGGGGGCGATGCGCGCATCGTCCAGGCGGCCCGCGTCTCGTACGGCGACGGCGCGAAGACCGTGCGTGAGGACGGCGCCCTCATCGACTACCTGCTGCGCAACCGGCACACGAGCCCGTTCGAGCAGGTCATCCTCACCTTCCACGTGAAGCTGCCCATCTTCGTCGCGAGGCAGTGGATCCGCCACCGCACGGCGCGCCTGAACGAGATTAGCGGGCGTTACTCCGTCATGCGCGACGAGTTCTACGTCCCCGGCCCCCACGAGGTGCGGTTCCAGGACAAGCGCAACCGCCAGGGGGGCGACGGACGCGACGTGCCGCCCGAGCTGCGCGAGCGCGTGATCTCCGTGCTGCGCTCCGGCCAGGAACGCACGTACGCCGAGTACGAGGAGCTGCTCGAGGACGACATCGCCCGCGAGCTTGCCCGGGTGAACCTGCCCTTGAGCCTCTACACAGAGATGTACTGGCAGATCGACCTCAACAACCTGTTCCACTTCCTGAGGCTACGGCTCGACTGGCACGCCCAGTACGAGATCAGGGCCTACGGCGACGCCATGGCGCGCATCGCGCAGGCCGTCGCGCCCATGGCGTACGCGGCCTTCGAGGAGCACGAGCTGCACGGGCGCTCCTTCTCGCGCTCCGAGCTCGACATCCTGCGCGTAGCCATCGACCCGCGGCGTCTGGACGACGCCCTCTCCGCCAGCGGCCTGCGCGCCACGCGACGCGACGAGTTCATGCGCAAGCTCGGCCCCGTCGGCGCGCGCGCGACTGGCGGCGCTCCCGGTGGCAGCGGCGCCGACGCGGCGAACGGCGCCGCACCCGAACCCCGGTCCGGCGAGGCGGCGGGTTAAGGAGCAGACGGTGCGCTACCGCGTCGTCGCCGTCGGAAAGCTCAAGTCATCCTTCTACCGCGAGGCCTGCGCCCACTACCTGAAACGCCTCGCCCCCCTGGCGGCCTGTGAGGTCGTCGAGGTGCGCGAGGGGCGCGGGGCCGACGCGGGCACGACGCAACTCGCCGAGGGCGCCGCCCTGCTCGCCAAGGTGGAAGGGCTCGCCGTCGCGCTGGACGAGCGCGGTAAGGCGTTCGACACGCACGGCCTGGCGCAACGCGTTGGGGCGCTGGAGAACCGGGGCGTCAGCCAGGTCACCATCCTCGTCGGCGGCGCCGAGGGGCACGGACGCGAGCTGCGCTCGGCGGTCGCGGAGGCGTGGAGCCTCTCACCCTTGACCCTCCCCCACGACCTGGCGCGGCTCGTCCTCGTCGAGCAGCTCTACCGGATCGAGACGCTCCGGGCGGGCCACCCGTACCACCGCGGCTGAGCGGGCGGTCAGCGCCCCTTGCCCGATGCGCTCAGGAGCGCGGCGTGAAGGCTGAGGAGGTCGGCCATCAGCGGGCCGAGCGCGTCCAGCTCGAACGGCACCCCCACCTCCAGGGCCAGGTAGAGGTTCAGTGGGCCGATGGCGACGCTCGGCGGGGCGCCGTTGGCGTGGCGTGGCACACTCCCCTTCGCATGGCTGGCGGTGGCGGAGGCCACCACCTCGTCGGCCTCGCCCAGGAGCCGCGCGAGCACCGTCCTGACCGGACGCGTGAGGAGCGCCGTGGCCCGGTCGACCTCGCGCGCGTAGACGCTCACGGCGGTGTCGAACTCCGGGTCGAACGCGCCGTCGAGCCGCTGGGCCCCCGAACGCCCCGCCGCCAGCCCCTCGAGGATCTTGTGCCTTCTCGCACTAGCCCTTAGCGAGACGGAGGAGTGCTCGACGCTGGAGCGCACGACGACCCCTATGCGCAGCCCCGCCAGCGTCCCGGCCGGCCCGTCGCGATCGTTGGCCTGCTCGAACACCACGGTGTCGGGCTGGTCTGGGCGCGCGCGTTCGTAGACGGTCGCGATCGCCCCCGGCCCCAGGTCGAGGTCCTCGCGCAGGGTCTCGGCCAGCGCCGGCGCCGGTTCGAGCTCGAAGGCGCCGGCGAACGCCCGCCATTCGCGCTCACGCAGGTCGCGGTCCTTTGGCCGCCAGAAAGCCACGGCGGAAACGCTAGCCTGTGGCCGCCGCCGGCCCCTAGCGGAAAGGTCACTCGGGCGAAGTAGAGTTGGTCGGATGAACGGGACCGAACGCGGTCGCCCGGCGGGGGCGCACACGACTCGGGTGCACGGGGCGCCCGCGCACCCGGGAGCCACGCATGCCACGCCTGCGCTGGGAGCCGAGTTGAGCCCGCCGCGACGGCGGCGGTTGACGTGGTGGCTCCTCAGTGGGGCGGTCCTGACCTTCGCCATGCTCGTGGTCGGCGGCATCACGCGCCTGACCCAGTCGGGGCTGTCGATCGTGGAGTGGGCGCCGCTCATGGGCGTGTTCCCGCCCGTCGGGGAGGCCCAGTGGCAAGCGGCGTTCGACGCCTACAAGCGCTTCCCCGAGTACCAGCAGCTGCGGCCGGACATGACGCTCGCCGAGTACCGTTTCATCTTCTACTGGGAGTACGCCCACCGCCTCCTGGCGCGCGCCATCGGGGTGGTGTTCCTCGTGCCGTTCCTCGCGTTCCTGGCGCGCGGCTACTTGCGACGCCCACTGCTCCTGCGCCTACTCCTCCTGTTCGGGCTCGGGGCGCTGCAGGGCCTCATGGGCTGGCTGATGGTCGCGAGCGGCCTCGTCGACCGGCCCAGCGTCGCCCACGAACGCCTAGCGGCACACCTGCTGTTGGCGTTCACGATCTTCGGCGTCTGCCTGTGGACGGCGGCCGACCTGTGGCCCGGCCTCGTCGTCCGCGGCGGCGACGCCTGGCGCTGGACCCGGCGCACGCGCGCCTGGCTCGTCGTCTTCGGGGTGCTGCTCGTGGTCCAGGTGACCTACGGGGCCTTCGTGGCCGGCCTGGACGCCGGCCTGGCGTTCAACACCTGGCCGCGCATGGCGGGCGGCTGGCTGCCTCCCGGCGCCTGGCGCCTCGAGCCGCCGCTACGCAACCTGCTCGACAACATCGCGACCGTGCAGTGGCTGCACCGGACGCTGCCCGCCCTGCTCCTGGTGATGGCACTCTGCCTACTGATCGCGGCCTGGCGCCCAGTCGCCGGCGCCGGAGGCCGCAACCGAGCGCTGGCGGTGGCGCTCCTGGTCGCCATCCTCGTCCAAGCGGGACTCGGGATCGCGACGTTGCTCGCGTTCGTGCCCGTCTGGTTGGCGGCCATGCATCAGGCCATGGCCCTGCTGCTCTTCGGCGTCTGGCTGGCGTGGTCGCACACGCTCAGCCGTGCCCGCCTGGCCGCCTGAGCGCGGAGCCGGGCGCCTGGGCGGAACCGCCTACTTCAGACGTTGAAACCGAACATGCGCATCTGCTTCTTGCCGTCGTCCGTCATCTTGGCCGGGCTCCACGGCGGCGACCAGACGAAGTCGACGCTCACGGAGTTCACCCCGTCGACCTTCATCGCCGCCAGCTCCGTGTCCGATTGGATCAGGTCCTGCACGGGGCAGCCCATGCTCGTCAGGGTCATCTCGATGCTCACGTTCCCTTGCCCGTCGATCTCGAGGTCGTACACCAGGCCGAGGTCGACGATGTTGACGGGGATCTCGGGGTCGTGAACGACCTTGAGGGCTTCCAGGACCTGCGCGCGTAGCGCCTCGTTGCCGGAGGCCTGGTCCGGGTTCACGGCCTGCCCAACCCCCTCGCCGGCCCCGACCGGGGCGGCGGTAGTCTCGTCGCTGCTCTTCATACCCGTGAAGTTAGCAGAACGGCGTGCGCCGCGCCGTAGCCTCATGGTCGGAACGCGGGCACGAGCGGCGGCTCGGGGGCGGCGGCTCCGCCGCATGCCGGGGCCGGAGTTCGCTGCCCAGCATCACCAGTTCGCGAAGCGGTCGCGGTAGACGACCCACGCGAACGTCAGCGCCACGAGCGTGCTGAGGAGGCTGGTGCCGCCGTACGAGACGAGCGGCAGCGTGATACCCGTGACGGGCGCCACCCCCAACGTCACGCCCACGTTGACGAGCACCTGGAAGCCGATGAGGACCACCACCCCGGTGATGAGGAGCTGGTCGCGCTCGAACGGACATTCGGCGGCCATGGCGAGGAGCCGCCAGAAGAGCAGGCCGTAGAGCACGAGCAGGGCGACGGAGGCGACGAAGCCCCCCTCCTCGGCGAGGACCGGGAAGATGAAGTCCGTCTGGCGGTAAGGGATGAAGCCTAGCTGCGACTGGGTGCCGGCGCGGTACCCCTTGCCCAGGAGGCCGCCCGACCCTACGGCGATGGTGGACTGGATGACCTGGTAACCCGTGCCTTGCGGGTCGCGGTACGGGTCGACGAACGAGACGAGGCGCTCGACCTGGTGAGGCTTCAGGTTCGGGAGCACGAGGGTTGGTACCGCGATGCCGACGAGGAGCACGCCGAGGACGAGGTGACGCCACGGCAGCCCCCGGACGAGGACGACGCCCGCCGTGATGGCGACGAGCACCAGCGCGCTACCGAGGTCGGGCTCGATCAGGACGAGGCCGATGGGCGGTAGGGCCAACGCCGCTACTCGCACGTAGTCCTGCAGTCGCCGGATGGGGCGCTCGTGGAGGCTCTGGGCGAGAACGAGGATGAGCGCCAGCTTGGCAAGCTCCGACGGTTGGAAACCGGGGAGCGGACCAAGGTAGAGCCAGGACTTCGCGCCGTTGACCTCCGTGCCTACCAGGAAAGTGAGGGCGAGGAGACCAAGGCTGGCCACGTAGACGTACGGGGTGAGCCGCAGGACCCTGTTCTTACCGGCCCACAGGGTCGTCCCTATCACGACGACGCTCGCGCCGAGGAAGACGACCTGGCGCATGAACTCGTCGCTCGGGGCGGCGCTGAAGAGCGTGAAGAGCCCGACCGTGATTATCAGCAGGGTGACGAACGGTAGGGCGAGGTCGACTCTCGTCACGCCCGCCAGCCTACCAACCGTCTGCGGGTGCCCGCACGGGCACCGACGTTGCGCGAACCGGCGTAGAGCCACCACTCGGCCAGCAGGGCGGCGAGTGCCACGGCGATCAGGCCGATCACGAGGGGGGTGGGCGCCGTTCCGACGCCGCGCTCCTCGTCCAGCGCTCCCGATGCGCCTTCCACC
This sequence comes from Deinococcota bacterium, assembly GCA_963170125.1. Lineage (GTDB taxonomy): Bacteria > Deinococcota > Deinococci > Deinococcales > Trueperaceae > JAAYYF01. Next base: position 36,057 of record CAUJFI010000065.1, read on the forward strand.
GCGCCGGCGGCGCCCTGTTCCACGGCGGCGGCGTCGGTGGCGCCGAAGGCCGCGGCGCCGCCGAGGCGCGACTCGTCGGGGGCCAGCAGCGAGGCCAGCGCCACCGCGGCCCCGCGCGTTGACGGGCTCACCGAGGCGGTCGGGGAACCAGACTCCGCGCCGGCGCCGAGCGGGTAGACGCCGGGCTCGAGGACGACCTCGCCGCCGGGCAAGGCCTCGCCGAGGCGCACCCGGGGCGTCACGTCGAGGGAGCCGACCCAGTTGGCGAGCAGCGCCGGGAAGGCGGGGCGCAGCACGAGGTCCGACTGGCTCGGGTGGAAGGCGAACTGAAGTACCGCTCCCGCCTCCGTGCGTCGGGTGCGCAGCAGCGAGGTGAGGTCGTCGGCCCTGGCGAGGACGCCCCAGGGCGCGCTCGCCGAGCCGGTCTCGGACGCGCCGTGGCCATCGGTCGCCTCCGGCGGTATCGGCCTGTCGGGCGCGGCCTCCCAACTCGGGCGCTGGGGGTCGAGCCCGACGAGCGCGTCGTGCAGGTCGACGAAGCGCATGACGTCGGCCGCGCGGTCGAAGTCGCGCACGACGTGGTAGACGGGGACCTGGGCCGGCGGCTGGAGCAAGAGGTAGTTGCCGGGCGGGAGCGCGGCGATGGCCGCCTCGTCGGGCAGGTGGCGGGTGAGCACGTGCAGGTCGGCGGGCCGGCCGACCGCGTCGACGGCGCCGTACACGGCGACCCCCGGCACGGCGTTGAGGGCGCGCAACAGTGGAGCGTAGAGGTCGTCGGTGACGACCGTCAGGGCCCGGCGCCCGGCGAAGGCCACGTCGTCGAGCGGCAGCGCGTCGCCTACCGGGGCCAGGATGCGAGCCTCGAGCACACCCTCCCCCTCGGCGACATCGGTAAGCAGCGGGAACGTGACCGCGGCCGTGCCTCCGCCCGGCACGAGGAGCGTGCTCCGGGCGAGCTCCACCCCGCCGCCGAAGAGCCCGACCGTGGCCTCCGCCGGCCGGCGGCCGCTCGCGACGAGCGCGACGAACGCCTCGCCCACCCCGACGTCGAACGCGCTGATGCCGACGTTGTCCGGGTCGGCCGACTCGGCGGCCGCGACGACCACGACCTGCGCCGTGCCGAGGGCGACCTGACGGTCGGTGTACACGAGGACCTCCGCGCCGGGCAGGAGGCTCGTGCCGAGGTCGACGGCGGCGAGGAGGTCCGCCGACGCGTCACCCGCCCGCAACGAGGCCAAGGCGGCCGCGCGCTCCCCTTCGTCGGCCGCCAGGGGCGCGAGCAGGCGCGGCGCCAGGCCGGCGCGGACGAGCGCGACGGGTCCGCTCGTCCTGAGCCGGCCGCGGGCGGCGTCCACCGCCGCGTCTAGGCGCGCGCCGCCCTCGAAGCGTGCCGCCATGCTGGCGGAAGCGTCGATCACCACGACGAGGGCGCCGGACTCCGCGCCCTTCAGGTACGGCCCGGCCAGCCCGACGGCCGCGGCCGCCACGAACAGGAGTTGCAACGCCAGGAGCCAGCTCGGCGAGAAGCGGCGCCTGCGCGCGACGCTCGCCTGGGCCCTACGCCAGAGGAACAGGGCCGACACGTCGCGCCGCCTGCGGCGCGCCCGCAGGAAGTGCAGGGCGACGACCACGGGCAGCAGCGCGAGTAGCCAGAGCGCCTGGGGGACGAGGAACGCCATCGACGTGCAGTCTAGCGGCTAACCGCGGCGGGTCGTGCCGCCCGCTAGGCATACGCCTAGCGTCGCTCGGCCCCGACCCCGGCGACGGGCCCGCGAGCCCGGCTCCCTAGGTCTGGAACACGCCGAGGCGCATCTCGCCGGCCTGCGTGTCAGTGGCGCAGGCGTCGAGCGCGCGGATCAGCCTGGCACGCAACTCGTCCGGCAGCACGACCTCGTCGACCCACAGCCGGGCGGCGCCGTAGCGGATGTCGAGGGCGGCGGCGTAGTCGGCCTTGACGCGCTCGTACAGCTCCGCGAGGGCGGTGTCGTCCGGTTCTGCGCCGGAGCGCGCGAGGCGCGCGGCCTGGATGTCCATGATCGTCTTGGCGGCCTGCTGGGCGCCCATCACGCTGTAGCGGGCGCTCGGCAGGGCGAAGATGAAGCGCGGGGCGTACGCCTTGCCGCTCATGGCGTAGTGACCAGCCCCGTACGAGCCGCCCATGATGACGCTGATGCGCGGCACGACGCTGTTGCTCACCGCGCTCACGAGCTTGGCGCCGCGCCGGATGATCCCTTCCTGCTCGCTCTCGCGGCCCACCATGAAACCGTTGACGTCGTGGAAGAAGACGATGGGCACGCCGGCCTGGTTGCAGTCGAGCACGAACCGGGCCGCCTTGTCGGCGGCGTCGGCGTAGATCACTCCCCCCACCTCCAGGCGGCCGGAACGCTTGACGACGAGCTTCTGGTTGGCCACGACACCGACGGCGTAACCGCCGATCCGCCCCCAGCCGGTAACGAGGGTCGGTCCGTAGTCGCGCTTGAACTCGTCCAGCTCCGAGCCGTCGAGCAGGCGCGCGAGCACCTGTCTGACGTCGTAGGTCTGCGTGCCGCCGTCGACCGGGAGGATGCCCGTCAGCTCGTCCCCGTCGAAGCGCGGCGCGACCGCGGCCTTGCGCCCCGCCGCCCACGGCGCCAACGGCCGCACCGCGTACGTCGCGGCGAGGCGTCTCAGGCGCCAGATGGCGCGTTCATCGTCCGGCTCCTTGAAGTCGACCGTGCCGGAGATGTCGGAGTGCATGGCGGCACCGCCAAGCTCCTCGCTCTCGACCTGCTGGCCGATGGCGGCGCGCACGAGCGCCGGGCCCGCCAGGTAGAGGCCGGAGCCTTCCGTCATGACGAGCGTGTCGCACATGACCGGCAGGTAGGCGCCGCCCGCCACGCAGTTGCCCATGATGGCGGCGAGCTGCGGGATGCCGGCCGCGCTCATCCTGGCGTTCAGGTAGAACACGCGGCCGAAGTCGTCTTGATCGGGGAAGATCTCGTCCTGCATGGGCAGGTACACGCCCGCGGAGTCGACGAGGTAGACGGTCGGGATGCGGTTCTCGTACGCGATCGTCTGGGCGCGGATTACCTTCTTGGCCGTTATCGGGAAGAACGCGCCGGCCTTCACCGTCGCGTCGTTGGCGATGACCATCCAATCGCGCCCGGCCACCTTGCCGATGCCGGTGACCACGCCGCCGGCCGGCGCGCCGCCCTCATCGGCGTACATGCCGAACCCGGCGAAGGTCATGAGCTCGTCGAACCCCGCACCCTCGTCGAGGAGGCGCGCGATGCGCTCGCGGGCCGTCAGGCGACCCTTCGCGTGCTGCCTGGCCGCAGCCGCGAGGCCCCCGCCCAGGGCGACCGCGCCGCGCTGCGCGCTCAGACGCTCCCGCTCCGCGGCCCACGCGCGCCTGTTCGTGTGGAAGGGCGCCGCGCGGCGCTTCTCGAGCGCGATGCCCTCGCCCAGCCCGGCGCGGCCGTCCGGCCCGGCGCCGCCCTGCAAGCGCCCCTCCGGTCCGTCTCCATCGGGACGGCGCCCGGCGGAACGCTGCCCGGCGGAACGCCGGCTCGCGCTCACCGCGCCGAGGTCGCGAGCACCACCAACAGACCGCCGCCCGCGTTCTCGAGCGCGTGCTCGGTGTGCGCCGCGAGGCTCAGGAGCTTGCCCTTGCCGAGGCGGGTCGTCGCGCCCCCCGAGCGCACGAGCGCCTCGCCTTCCAGGACCTGGTAGACGACGCTCCCGGCCGGGCTGCTCGGCTCATCGCCTTGCCCGGCCTCGAAGCAGATGAGCTCCACGAGCAGCTCCGCCTCCTCCACCAAGGTCCGGCGCTGCACGGATTCGAGTGAGAAGCGCCTGGCTCCGCTGATCGTTACCGTCTTCACGTTCGCCTCCCAGGACGATGGTGCTAGCGAATCTCTCGGAGCTAGCGTACTACCTGGGCGCCACTTCGCGGTCTTCCGCTGGCCAGAGCATGTGGCAATAGGGGCAAGGTCTGTGGATAACCTGGCGGTCTTGACAAGCACCCGTTCCGACTGGTAGGGCGGGGCGGCTTCGGGACAACCGCGAGAGATACCGTCAGGGACGCGAACTTCGCAAACATCTCGTGCCCATCGGGCGGCTGGCGAAGGCCCGGTTCCGCGCTCGCCGCTTGTCCACAAGCCTGTGGAGAACAGGGCCTCTTTGTGGATAACTCCGTTAGCCCGATGAACACGGGGCGAGGGGCCAAGACGGCGCTCCTCAGGTCCAACCACTGCATGCGCCCTGGCGCCGTATGCACCGACCGCGCGCCCGCGAGGCCGCGCGGAGAGCAGCCGCTCGCGCCGGTACGCCACGGCATCGACCGCGCGCACGGGCGGGCGCTCTGGCGACCGTTAGACGGGGGCGGCGCTCGCGCACTTGGCCGCCGCCACGAAGGCCCTGACGGCCTCCGGGTCCTTGACGCCGGGGCGCGCCTCCACCCCGCTCGCCACGTCGACGGCGTACGGTTCGAGGGTCCGCACCGCCGCGGCGACGTTGTCGGCCGTCAGGCCGCCGGCGAGCACGAGCCGCGGCCAGGCGCGCCAGGCCGGGGCGGCGGCGTCCCAGGCGAACGCGAGGCCGGAACCGGGTATGGCGGCGTCGAGCAGGACGGCGTCCGCTCCGTAGTCGGCGAGGTCGGCGGGCGTGAGCCCGGGGCTGAAGGGGAGCGCGCGCAGGACCTTAGTGGCCTTGGCCACCTCGCTGGCGTATGCGGCGGACTCGCCGCCGTGGAGCTGGACGCCGGTGAGCCGCAGGCCGCGGGCCAGGCCGACGACCTCCGCGAGGTCGGCGTCGACGAACACGCCGATCCGCGCTATGAACGGGCCGAGCGCCGAGCAGACTTCCGCCGCCACCTCTGGCGTCACCCGCCGCCTCGAGCCCGGAGCGAAGATCAGGCCGACGGCGTCCGCCCCCGCCGCCTCGGCCACCAGGGCGTCGGCGACGGACGTGATGCCGCAGACCTTCACCCGCACCGGCACCCCGCTCCCGACCGCGCGCTCGGCCACGCTCACCACCCCACGTCGCGGACGTGCTGGAGGCTGTAATCGCGCTCGTCCCCAAGCAGGAAGACGGCGTCGAGGCGCAGCCGCGCGCCGGCCCCGCCACCGGCCGCGTGCGCGTAGTGCGTGGCGGCGTGCCTCAGCCGCCGGAGCTTGCGGGCGTCGATGGCCTCGAGCGGGTGCCCGAAGCGCACGTCCTTGCGCTGCTTGACCTCGACCACGACGATGACGGACCCGTCCTCCATGACGAGGTCGAGCTCGCCGCCGCGCGAACGGTAGTTGCTGGCCAGGTGGCGGTAGCCGAGCCTCTCGAGGTGATCACGCGCCGCCGCCTCGGCCCAATGCCGCTCGGGGCGCGCGCCGTTCATCTGCTCGGCGCCACTTCCACGCGCTCGGCGTCGGCCCAGAGGCCCTCGAGGTCGTAGAAGTCGCGGGCCTCCGGGCTCATCAGGTGAACGACGACCGGGCCGTAGTCGATGAGCACCCAACGCTCGGACGGTCCCTCGACGCCTCGCGCCAGCCGGCCCTCCGCCTTGCAGCGCATGAGCACTTCCTCCTCCAACGCCCTGAGCTGGAGGCTGGACTCGCCGCTCGCCACGATGAAGCAGTCGAGCGTATCGGATACGCTCCGCAGGTCGAGGACGCTGATGTCGACCGCCCGCTTGTCGTCGAGCGCGTCGACTATCGTCTGCACGCCTTCTGGCAGGCCCTCGGCCTCCCGATGCTGTTCTCTCGTCAAGATCCCTCCGGCGGCTGCCCGCCTGGCACTTGTCATTCGCCAGCGGCGACGCTGGCCACGGTCGAGTCGGTCCCCATGGACGTCCTGGCGATGGCGTCAGCGCCGAGCACGAGCTCGAGCTGCACCGGGCGCCGCTGGACGGGCTGGAAGCGGTCGATCTGCTGCTTGCCGACGTTGAGCATGTCGGCGTAGTAGCCGGCGTCCCCCCACGAGGCGAGCGTGGCGAGGAGGCGCGTGGGCGACTGGTCGCCCGCCGAGCCGGTGCGCGTGATGATGTTGGCCTCGCTAACGCCGAGGGCCAGGAGGTGGTCGACGTACCATTCGAGCGCCCCGGGCTGGCCGCTGCTGTCCGTCACGAGGAGCGTGGCGTCGGGCGCCGCCTCGAACGTGCGGGCCTCGCCGCCGAACGTGGCGGCCATGAAGGCGTTGACGGCCGCGGGATCGTGGTACACGACCCCGGGGACGCCCCCCTCCTTCTCGTAGTTGGGCAGGGTGGCGGTGTTGGCCAGGACGAGACCGCCCACCCGCTGGACCAGCTCGCGCGCGATGGCGACGGTCGCGTTCGTCTCGACGTCGCTGAAGAACGTGTCCATCAACTCCGGCACCTTCGTGACGGCGCGCACGTTCAGCTCCTTCACCTTCTGGAGCAGCGCGTACGCGAGCCGCTTGACGTTGTCGATCCTGTCGATGTCGCCGCGCAGCGAGTGGCGGAAGCGGACGAACTTGGCGGCGTCCTCGCCGGTCATGAGGCGGGGGCCGGCCGCGAAATGGATGTGCAGGTTGCCGGCGTTGTCGTCGTAGTCCATGCGGTACGGCACGTCGACCACCACGCCGCCGAGGGCGTCGACGAGGTTCTGGAAGATGTCGAGCTTGATGATCACGTAGTAGTCGATAGGGACCCCGAGGATGGCCTCGACGTGCTCCAGGAGCCCTTGAGCCCCGTACCAGGCGTACATGGAGTTGATCCTGGCGACCTCGGCCGGCAACCAGAGGTCGCGGGGGATGGCGACGACCGAGATGTCGTCGCCCTGGATGTCGACGTAGAGGATGGTGTCCGTAAGCGTGCCCTCGGTCCCGTGGTAGCCGCGGAAGTTCCAGGCGACGATCTCCCCGTCGGCCCCGTACACGGGCGTGGAGGTGCCGTTGTAGACGACATCGCGCCCCGCGACCAGGAAGCTGGCGTGGAACTCGTCGTCCTTGAGGCCGATCAGGCGGCGCTGATCGTCGCTGAGGGCCTTGCGGTCGACGTCGCGCGTGAGCCAGTAGCCCGCCAACCCGACGACCGCCACCAGGATGCCGAGGAGCGAGAGCAGGCGTGCCCGTCTACGCGTCATGCCGACCCGCCGACGAGAAGCTGGCGTAGGCTGCCAAGGTGGCGTGGTGGACCGGCTTGCCGGTGCGGCGCAAGTACTCCACCTTGGAGGCGACCGCCTGCCGGTACGCCGCCCCGAGGTCGAGCATGGCCAGCTCCCTGAGGTCGTCGTTGACGCCGCGACCCGGCTCGCACACGTCGGCGACGTAGACGCTCATGCCGACCATGTGGCCGTCCGGCACGCCGAAGACGTGGCCTTCCACCGCCTCGAGCACCACCGCGTCCCTCATCCCCCACCGTTCGGCCAGGGTGCGAGCCGCGCGACCGTGTAGGACGATGGGATGCTCGGCCTCCAACTCGCACTCCGGCGGGGCGAGGCGCTTGAGCTGCTCGTCGCCCATGTCGCGGGCCGCGTCGTGCAAGACGGCGGCGAGCGCCACCTCCTCGAGCTCCTGTTCGGAGAAGCCGTTCGACTTGCCGATGGCGAGCGCGGTCTGCGCGACGCGCAGGATGTGTCCGAAGCGCTCCTCCGTGACCGCTGCGCGCACCAGGCGGCAGTAAGGGGCGACGAGGGGGTTGTCGCAGGGCGCCTCGGCCTGCCGCGTGCTTGGCGAGGTCGCGTGGTCGGTGCTAGGTCTCAAGTTCTCCTCGTTGGCGCCCCGCCGTGGCGGCTGGGCGGCGTTGACGTGAAGTTAGCATGCGCTCGGACGCCGGCAGGTAGGGCCCGGGCAACCGCCTACTCGGTCCCGTCCAGGTCCTCGTCCGCTTCGGGCTCTTCCCCCGCGAGCTCGCCGTCGGTGGGGCCGCCCTCGTCAAGCTCGCCGCCCGATTCCCCCTCCAACCCCTCCAGGTAGCGCTTGCCGGCGCGGTCGGCGTCTGCCTGCGACGGCACGGCAGCCTCGGCGGCGGTGTCGTCGAAGTAGTCGAAGATGGCGCCGCCGATCTGCACCTCGTCGCCCGAGCGGGCGCCGGCCCGCTTGAGCAGCTGGTTGACGCCCTGCGCCTTGAACGTGTGCTGCAGGTAGGCGACCGCCTCCGGGTTGGCGGGGTCGAAGCGCGCGACCACGGCCTCGAGCTCGCTGCCGGTCACTAGCCAGCCCGCGCCGGACATGTCGCGCTTGACGACCACCGGCTCCAGCAGCACGCGCGGCGTCGCCGTCTCGGCCACTGGCCGCGGCCGGGGTGGCAACAGCTCGAACAGGCGCTCCTTGAGGTCGTCGAGCCCGGTGCCGTCCAGGGCGGACACGGCCGCGAAGGGCATGCCGACGTCGTCGAACTCGGTCTCGGCCAACGCCAGCTCGTCGGGCGTCACCAGGTCCGTCTTGTTGAACACGAGCAGCGCGGGACGCTCGAGCAGCTCGGGGTCGTACTCGCCCAGCTCGAAACGCAGGGCGGCCAGGGTCTTGGCCGGGGTGTCGGAGACGTCGAGCACGAAGACGAGGAGGCGGGTCCGGGAGATGTGCCGCAGGAACTCGAGGCCAAGGCCCTTGCCCTTGTGGGCGTCCTCGATGATGCCGGGGATGTCGGCCATGGTGAGGCGCCGCATGTCCAGGTCTACGACGCCGAGGTTCGGGCTGAGCGTCGTGAAGGGGTAGGAGGCGATGGCCGGCTTGGAGTTCGAGAGGGCGGCCAGAAGGCTCGACTTGCCGGCGTTGGGGTAGCCGACGAGCCCCACGTCCGCGATGGTGCGCAGCTCCAGGCGCAGCCGGCGGCTGACGCCCGGCGCCCCCTTCTCGGCGAAGCGCGGGGCGCGCCTGGTGCTGGTCGCGAACGTCGAGTTGCCGCGCCCGCCGATGCCGCCGCCGGCGGCGACGGCCGTCTGGCCGACCTCGACGAGGTCGGCGACGAGCTCGCCCGTGTCGCGGTCGGTGGCCAGCGTGCCGACGGGTACGTCGATGTAGAGGTCGCCGCCGCCCAAGCCGGCCTTGTTGCGGCCCTCGCCCTGTTGGCCGACGGGGGCCTTGAAATGGGTGCGGCCAACGAGCCGGTCAAGCGACGTTATGTCGTCCACCGCGCGCAGCAGGACCGAACCGCCCTTGCCGCCGTGCCCGCCGTCAGGACCACCCTTGGGTATGTACTTGAGGCGCATGAACGACAGGCCGCCGTCGCCGCCCTTGCCGCCGTGCACTTCGATGTCTAGGACGTCCCTGAACGCCACGACTCCCACTCGCTCCATGAAGAACGCGGCCCCGCCTGGGGCCGCGCTTGAGGACTCAAACCTTGATGATCACCCAGGCGCCACCAAGCGCCGGAGACGCGCTCAGTCCGCCGCCACCGCGTCGGAGCCGCCGGCGTTCGCCTCGATGCTGACGAAGCGGCCCTTGGCGCCTTTGTCGTGGAAGCGCACCACGCCGTCGCGCAGGGCGAAGAGCGTGAAGTCCGAGCCGACGCCGACGTTGCGACCGGGGTGGAAGCGCGTGCCGCGCTGCCGCACCAGGATGTTGCCCGCGAGGACGACCTGGCCGTCGAAACGCTTGACGCCCAGGCGCTGGGAAGTGGAGTCGCGTCCGTTGCGGGTGCTACCGACGCCTTTCTTGTGTGCCATCTCGAGCCTCTCCTCGTCGCCTCAGCCGCGGATGCCCGTGATCCGCACGCTGGTGAACTCTTGCCTATGGCCCGTGTGGCGACGATAGTTGGCCTTGGCCTTGAACTTGTAGATATGGATCTTCTCGCCGCGCCCGTGACCGACGACCTCGGCCGTGACGCTGGCGCCCGCGACGTGCGGGGCGCCGACCTTGACGGTCTCGCCGCCGATGAGCAGTACGGGCAGCTCCACGGTGGCGCCGGGCTCGGCCGCGATCTTCTCCACCTTCAGCACGTCGCCCTCAGCCACGCGATACTGCTTGCCACCCGCTTCAACGATTGCGAACATCTTCTCGACCTCCGGCCCGCGGCACGCTAAGCGACGCTAGCAGGCCCACGCCTTCTGAACACTTCGCACCGGACTCGCCGTTAGCCACGGCGACCCGATACCAGAACTGGCATTGTAGCGGAAAAGAGGGCGCTATGACAACTGAGCTCAGAAGAGCGCCGCGCCCGGTGCTATAGCATCGCTACGCGATGGCAGACTTCGAGGCTGGCACGAGGACGAGCGTACCCGAACTGATGAGCCCGGCGGGCCACTGGCCGCAGCTGCGCGCCGCCGTGGAAGCGGGGGCCGACGCCGTGTACTTCGGTCTGGGCCACTTCAGCGCCCGCTCCAAGGTCGGCTTCGCACTCGACGAGGTGCCGGACGTGATGCGCGAGCTGCACGGCCGCGCCGTGCGCGGCTACGTCACCTTCAACACGTTGGTCTTCGACGACGAGCTGGCGGCGGCCAGACGCGCCCTCGAGGCGCTCGGAGCCGCCGGCGTCGACGCCGTGATCGTGCAGGACGTCGCCGCCGTCGCGCTGGCGCGCGAGGTGGCGCCCGACGTCGAGGTGCACGGGTCGACCCAGATGTCGATCACCAGCGCCCAGGGCGCGGAGCTGGCACACTCGTTCGGCTGCAACCGGGTGGTGCTCGGCCGCGAGCTGAGCCTGACCGACATCGCGCGCGTCCGCCAGGCCACGGACGTGGAGCTGGAAGTGTTCGTGCACGGGGCGCTGTGCGTGTCCTACTCCGGGCAGTGCTTCTCGAGCGAGGCGTGGGGAGGCCGGAGCGCCAACCGGGGCCAGTGCGCCCAAGCCTGCCGCCTGGCGTACGACCTGCTCGTGGACGGCGAACGGCGCGACCTCGGCGAGTACCGTTACCTCCTCTCCCCCGGCGACCTGTACGCACTCCACCAGGTGCCCGAACTGGCGCGCATCGGGGTGAGCTGCCTGAAGATCGAGGGGCGCTACAAGGACGCCGACTACGTCGCCCTCACCACCGCGGCCTACCGCGAGGCGCTCGACGCGTACGCCGCGGCGCGCCCGCCGCTGATCGGAGGGGCGGAGGAGCGCGACCTGGCGCAGGTCTACTCGCGGGGGCTCGGACCGTGGTTCATGCAGGGCACGGACCATCAGCAGGTCGTGATCGGGCGCGCGCCGCGCCACCGCGGGGTGAGGGTCGGCGAGGTGACCGCGGTCGAGGCGGACGGCGTCAGGGTGCGGGCCGTCGCCGCGGCCACCGCGACCGCTGCCCATGTCGCGCCGGAGCTCAGCGGTGGCGCCGTCAAGCCCGGCGACGGCGTGGTCTTCGACGCGGCCCACCGCCGGAGCCCCGAGGAGCGGGAGGAGGGCGGCCCGGTCGTGCGCGCTGAGCCGGCCGGCAGCGGCGAGGTGAGGCTGACGTTCCTCCGCGGCAGCGTCGACCTCGGCCGCGTCGCGCCCGGCGATTGGCTGTGGCGCACCCACGACGCCGACGTGGACGCCAAGGCCAGGCCTTACCTGAGCGCCACCGAGCCCCTGTACACGCGCGCGCTCTGCCTGGAGGTCGGCGCGCGCGTCGGAGAGCCGCTCGTGATCACCGGGCGCGCCACCGGCCCAAGGGGCGTGGTGAGCGCGACCGTCGCCGGAGACGCGCCCGTGGCCGCCGCGACGCGCCACGGGCTGGACCTCGAGCAGGCGCGGCGCCAGCTCGGGCGGCTGGGCGGCACGCCGTACCACCTGGGCGAGCTGAGCCTCACCGCCGCTGGCGAGCCGTTCGTGCCGGTCAGCGAGCTGAACCGGCTCAGGCGCGAGCTCGTCGCGCGGCTGCAGGCGGCGCGCCTGGACGTCAGCGTGCGACCAGTGGACGGCCCGGCCTGCGACGCCTCGCCGGGCGCCGTGGCAGGGCGCCCGACCCCGGCGTCCGGTGGACGGGCGGCGGCCGCCGGCGTTCCGAAGACCGGCACCGCTCGAGCGCCCAGGACGGCGGCGCGGGTGCCGAGCACCGGCGGCCGCCTGCACCTGCTCGTGCGCACCCCCGAACAGCTCGATGCCGTGCTGGAGGCGGTCGCCAACCGCTCGGCCGCCCTGCCCATCGCCAGCGTGACCCTCGACTACCTCGAGCTGTACGGTCTCAGGCCGTCGGTGGAGCGCGCGCACGCCGCGGGGATCGCGGTCCGCGTCGCGTCGCCCCGTGTCCTGAAGCCAACGGAGCAGAACGTCGTCAGGTTCCTCCTCGGGCTGGGCGCCGGCATCCTCGTGCGCTCCGGCGGGCTGCTGCACGACCTCGCGCGCCTGAACGCCGACGAGCGGCCCGAGCTGCACGGCGACTTCAGCCTGAACGTCACCAACGCCGGCTCCGCCGACGCCTACCTCGCCCTCGGGTTGAGCGGCTTCGCGCCCGGCCACGACCTCAACGGCAAGCAGGTCGCCGAGCTGGCCGCCGCCGTTGGGGGCGAGGTCGTCGAAGCCATCGCCTACCACCACCTGCCCGTCTTCCACACGGAGCACTGCGTCTTCTGTCGGTTCCTTTCCGACGGGCACGACTTCCGCGACTGCGGTCACCCGTGCGAGACGCACCGCCTCGCCCTGCGAGACGCGCGCGGGCGCGAGCACCCGGTCCTCGCAGACGTCGGATGCCGCAACACGGTCTTCAGCGGCGAGGCGCAGGTGGCCACGAAGCACCTGGCCACCTGGTGGGAGGCCGGCGTCCGTGACTACCGGCTGGAGTTCGTCCACGAGGACGCTGGGGCAGTCCGGGCGGTCACGCGGGCCTTCGCGGACGCGCTTGCTGCCGCCGCGTCTGGCGACTACCGCCCGGCGCTCCTGGAGGAACGCCTGGCGGGCGCCGTCGGCGCCACGACGGAAGGCAGCCTGTACGTGCCACGCAAGACTACCGCCGTCCAGCTCTAGGCGGACGTCCGCACAGCGACCCCGACCCGACCGGCGAGCGCCCGCGACCCGACCGCCGTCCTAGAACAGCCAAGGGATGAGCGCCAGCCCGACCGCCGCCATCAGGACCTGAAGCGGCAGACCGACCCTCACGAAGTCGACGAAGCGGTACGCCCCCGGCCCCACGACGAGCGTGTTGACCGGCGTAGCCATCGGCGTGCAGAACGACGCCGCCGACGCGAGCGCCACCATCATCAGCGCGCCTTCCGGCGCGACGCCGACCGTGGTGGCCGCGCCGAGGGCGACCGGGGCGAGCAGCACGGCGGTGGCCGTGTTCGACATCAGCTGGCCGAGGCTCGCCGTCAGGAGGTAGATGCCGGCCAGCAGGACCAGCTCGCCGGCGCCGCCGAACGCGGC
>CAUJFI010000066.1 GCA_963170125.1 Deinococcota bacterium
TCGCTCATCACCCGTCGATTCTAGGCTCGCGCCGGGGCAAAGCGCGTCTCGCGCCTAGGACTGTGGGGGTGAGGGCCGGACTATCGGCATGGCTACTGGTCCAGCGCGCGCTCATTCCCATCGCCGTCCGTTCGGGGTTACCCTGTCCCGGAAGTCCGGCGGTGGGGCCGCGCGTGACGCTCGAGCAGTACCGGCACGCGACTTCATTACCGCACGATGCGACCATCTCGTTCGTTCCTCTACCAATGTCTCGCCTCCAGTTTCGTGACGGCTGCCTCCAGCATGGTGGCCGTGATGACGCCCCTCTACGCCGTCAGCCTGGGGGTGGAGGCGCAGTGGCTCGGGCTCCTCATGGCGTTGCCAGGGATCATCCCGGTCTTGTTGGCGCTGCAGGTCGGGCGGTGGGTCGACTCCATCGGCGTGGCTAGGTCGTTCTTCCTCGGCATCGCCGGCCTGCTCCTCTCGCCCCTCACGGTGATCGTGTTCCCCGGGATCGCCGCGCTCGCGGCCGCCAGGGTGCTGCTGGGCCTGTTCGTGCTCGTCTTCACGCTCGCGTCGCAGTCGCTCGTGGCGTCGCTCGCCAACAGCAGGTCGCACGAGAGCAACTTCGGCGTCCAGTCCACATGGCTGGCCGGCGGACGCATGGTCGGGCCGATCTTGGTAGGCACCATCATCGACAGTGCCGGTTATCGCGTCAGCTTCGCGGCCGTCTTCGCCATGGTGCTGGTAGCGGCGGCCCTCGCCTACCAGGTGGCTCGGGCGGCGCCGCGAGCGTCCGGTGGGCGCCTACGCCCGAGCCCGCTGCGCAAGGGCGCGGTCAGCTCCACGCTGCGCAACGTCGGGTTGCAGATGGCCGTGCTCACGAGCGCCGGCGTCTTCCTCGCCCTGACGATGCGCGAGGCGTTCCTCCCCGTGATGCTCGAGGGGATGGGCATGTCGGCCACGGTCATCGGTTCGCTCGTCAGCCTCGGCTCGCTCACCTCGGTGCTCATCAGGCCGGCCATGCCCGCGGTCATCCGGCTGCTCGGCGGCGCCGGCAACGCGCTCGTCACCTCGATGGTCGCCGTAGCCGTTGGCGTAGGCCTACTCTCGTTGGCGCAGAGCGTGGCCGGCTTCGCGGCCCTGGCCGTCACGGTCGGCCTCGGCACGGGCATCGCCTTCCCGCTGAGCATCGTGTCGGTGGCGTCGCACGTGCCGCTGCGCGACCGCGGCGTCGCCCTCAGCCTGCGCCTCTCGTTCAACAGCACGGTGGAGATCTTCGGTCCGATGCTGAGCGGGGTCGTCGTGGCCGCGACGTCCTTCCGCTTCGGCTTCGCCGCGGCCGGCGTGACGCTAGGGTGCATCACGCTCGTGTCTCTGGCGATCGTGAAGCGCTTCAACGCCGGCGCCATCGTCGGCGAGGGCGGCGAGCGGGTCGGGCCGCAGCCCGAGCCCGGCGGGGCGGTGGGCGCGGCCGAGGATTGACCGGTCGCGAGGCGTTAGCCTAGCGCGAAGCATTCAGCTTCCGGCGAGGCGCTAGCCTCCCGCGAAGCATTCAGCTTCTGGCGAGGCGCTAGCCTCCCGCGAAGCTGACGTCCTCTACACACAAGCTCGGCGCGTTGACGATGGTGTTGCCGTCGGTCGACCACGTCGGGTCGTCGCCGACCGCGCTCACGCGCTCGAAGAGCTCGAACAGGTCGAACGAGATGGCGAAGTCGTCCACCGGGTGGGGCTCGCCGCCCACCGTCTCGATGCCCATGGCCTGCACGCTCACCTCGCCGCTGATGGGGTTGGCGCCGGCGTGCACGCCCATGAGGTCGGTGACCAGCACGCCGTCGGTCTGTCCGATGCCCGCGCCGGGCAGGAGCAACAGGTTCGTCGGGCTGACGTTCAAGGTGCTCGAGTAGGTGCGGCTGGCATGACCCGTGTTGGGTTGGCCGGTTCGCCGAGCGGTGACGGAGTTGTGCATGAACGAGCGCAACACGCCTTCTTCGACGAGCGTGAGGCGAGCGCTCGGCGTGCCTTCCGAGTCGAACGGGCGGCTGCCGAGGGCGCCGGGCAGCGTGGCGTCGTCGACGAGGGTGACGAGCGGCGACGCCACGCGCTCGCCGAGCCTGCCCGCCAGACGGCTCTTGCCTTCGACCACGGACTTGCCGGAGAGCGAGTAGACGAGGAGCTCCAGGAGGGTAGCCACCACTTCCGGCTCGAACACGGCGCGGCGCCTGCCGGTCTTCAACGGTTTGGCGCCGAGCTGCCTCCCGACGCGCGCGAGCATGGTCTGGGCGGTGCGGCCGGGGTCGAGCTGGTGGTAATCGCCGGCCGGGTCGACGTGGTAGCCCTGCTTCACGCTCTCGCCCTCGCGCATGACGATGCCGCCGAGCAGGAGCGCGATGCCGGCGCGGTAGCCGCCATCGACCCCGGCGGTGGAGCCGATCTCGACCTGTTGTTCCGCCTCCATGTAGCGCCCGAACTGCATGGCTTGCACACGGGGGTCTGCGGTGACGGCTTGCTCGAAGCTCACGGACGTGGCGATCTTGTCGGCGAGGGGGGCCGAGAGGCCCTCCCCGAGCAGGTCCGTGCGTCCGAGGGCCCGGCCTCTCGGCAGAGCGCCGCCGGCCGCCGGCGTGATGGCGGCGTTCGCCACCGCCTCGTCCAGCGCCCACGCGAGGGCGTCCGTCGTCAGCTCCTCCGTCGAGGCGTAACCGGTGCGGCCGTCGTCGACCACCCTGAGACCGATGCCGGCCCGCGTGGACGACTTGACCTCGGACGGCTTGCCGCCGCGCGCCTCGAGCATGAGCTGGCGCTCACTGGTGGAGAGGACCTCGAGCTCGACGCCGCGCTTGGCGGCCGCGGCTAGCAGCCAGGTCTTGGCTTCTTGGACTGTCATGCGCCACCCTTCTTACGTCGTCGGGGCTCGGGTCCCGCTTGGTTCCGAGAGAGGAGTGTGCTCGGTCACCTCCCGACAGCGGATCGCCATGACGGTACCAGGTTGGCGGGGCGGGCGGCGGGAACCGGGACCCGAAGATGCCCTGGCCGGCGGTAACGACCGGCGGGGGGAGGGCGTGACCCTCACGTGTGGGCTCCCGGTGAGCCGGAACCCGACCTTCTGACCCGCCCACGAGCCACGGAACCAGAACGCGTACGTGGTCTTGACGGATGCTGCGCCGGCTCGTAAGCTACTTAGAAAATGACTGAGTGAATACTTAACGAGAGAAGGGGTTAGGTGCCAGAGACAGGAAGGACGACGAGGACCACCCGCCGCGAGCAGGCCGAGGCGCGGCGCCTGCAGATCATCGACGCCGCGCTCAATCTCGTCGCGCAGCATGGCTACGCGGGTACGTCGACGAAGCAGATCGCGCAGGAGGTCGGGATTACGGAAGGCCTCATCTTCCACTACTTCCCCACCAAGGCGGAGCTGCTCATCGCCGTGGCGCGGCAGCGCATGACGTTCCTTGCCGAGGCGCTCGACCTCCTTGCGGGTCTCGACGACCTCCCGGCGCACGAGGTGCTCGGCAGCATCGTGCTCGGCTGGGTCGAGGTCATCCAGAGCCAGGCGGACATCGTCACCATGCTCCTCACCGAGTCGCAGACGAACGCGGAGCTGGGCGGGGCGTTCCGCGGGGTCGTCGACGAGCTCGCGGGGGCGCTGTCGGCCTACCTCACGTCGCGCGTTCGGGCGGGCGAGCTGCGCACCGACCTTCCGGTGCGGGCGAGCGCGTTGATGTTCTTCTCGTCGCTCATGATGTTCTTCCTGACGAACCGCGGCCTGCCGCCAGAGGAGTGGCGAGCGCGCGCTTCGCGCTTCACGGGCGAGATGCTAGATACCTGGTTCCGCGGGGCACTCGCGCCCACCGCCGGTCGAACCGCCGAGCCTGCCTGAACGAGGGGGCACCGCAGCGGCGGACGGCCGTCGCTTGTTATTTGAGTGAGTACTTGGTCATCAGAATGGAGAAGCGCTGAACATGACTCCGGAACCTCACGACCATCTCCGCACCGGCGCCTGCTCCGAGCGCGCGCGCCGCGCCCGTTCCACCGGACTTGGCCCCGCATGACCCACGTCGCCCGCTTCGCGTTGCAGCACAGCCGGGTCGTCATCGGCGTCTTCTTGGCGGTCACGGTGGCCCTGGCCATCAGCGCCACCCGGATCGAGACGGCCGGCGCGACGGAGTCCCTCTATCCGGACGACTCGAGCGTCGACGCCATCGCCGAGGAACTCCAGGCCACGTTCCGGCACCATGACCGCCTGCTGCTCGTCACGAGTGGCGACATCTACTCCGGCCCCACCATGGCGCGTGTCACCGCTCTCACGGCGGCCCTGCAACGCCTACCGGGCGTCGAGGACGTCACCTCCGTGGCAACGGCCAAGCGCATGGTCGACGACGACGGCTTCCTGATCGTCGACGACCTCATACCCAGACATGCCCCTGGCGTGGAGCCCGACGCGGAGGAGCTGGAAGCAGCCCGTGCCTACCTAGCCGAGTCGCCCATGTATCAGAACGTCACCCTCGTCAGCAGCGATGGGCGTCATGCCAGCTTCATCATCGAGATGGCCGATGGTCTGGACGCGAACGCGTTCTCGAAGAGCGTCGTTGAGACGGTCCGGACCGAATGGGTGGGCGAGTACGCGCTCGCCGGCCAGGCGTTCACGAGCATGGAGCTGCAGTCGATCATCGGTCGCGACCTGCCCGTGCTGGGCGGGCTGGCACTCGTCGTCATCGTGCTGATGCTCTTCCTGAACTTCCGCACGCTGCAGGGCACACTACTGCCGCTCGCGTTGATCCTCCTGGGCGTGGTGTGGGGCATGGGCCTCTTCGGGCTCTTGGGCGGCAAGCTCATGGCACTGACGGTCATCGGACCCATCGCCGTCATGGCCGTGGCGAGCTCGTTCATCATCAACATGCTGGGCCGTTACTACTTCGAGCTGGCGCACGGGGCAGGGAAGAGGGTGGCCGTCGACAGGATGCTCGGCGAGACTGGCCTCGGGGTGATCGTATCCGGCGTCGCGATCTCGGCCGCCATGAGCACCTTCATGCTCTCCAGCCTCCAGATGGTGCGCGGCCTCGGCCTGGTGGCGCTGTTGGGCGTCCTGGCGTCGCTCCTGGCGAGCATGGTCCTTCTGCCGGCCCTCCTCAACGTGCTTCCGGTCCCGAATCACGTTGGTGACCCGGAGCACCCGGGTGGCCTCGCCAAGGTGCTCGCCAGCCTCGGGCGGCTGACCACCCGCTGGCCCCGCGTCGTCGTCCTAATCGCGGTCGCAGTAGTCCTGGCAGGCCTGGTCGGCGTCCCACGCATAGTCACCGATACCTCCATCCTGGCGTTCTTCCCTGAAGGGGGCGCCACGCGCAGCAGCGTAGCCACCGTCGAGGAAGTGCTGGGGGGCTCCTCTACCATCACGGTGTGGTTGCAGGGCGACCTCGGTGACCCGGCGCTCCTGGCAGCCATGGAGGCCTACCAGCACGACGTGGCGAACCTCCCGGAACTGGGGGCCGGGCAGTCGATCGTGAACGTGATCCGCGCCCTCAACCTCACGCTCACCGGCGAGGACGCGTTGCCCCGCACGCGCGAGGCGGTGGCGCAGGAACTGCTCCTCTACCAGTCCTCCGGTGACGTGAGTGACCTGACGCGCTTCATGACCCTCGATCAGAAGCAGGGCGTCATCAACTTCGTGGCCAAGTCGATGTCGACCGAGCGCGTCGCGGCGGTGACGAACGAGATGACTCGTCTGGCCGAAGCGCGCTTCGGTGATCTCGCGGCCGTTCGATTCACCGGCAACCCCCTGCTCGAGCGCGAGATCGAGCAGGCCATGCGCCACGATTTCGTGATCAGCCTCACCCTCGCCATCGCGCTGGTGCTGATCATAGACAGCTTCGTGCGGTCGTTCCGTGCGGCTGCGGTGACGATCATCGTGCTCCTCTCCACCGTGGCGTTGCAGTACGGCCTCCTCGGCTGGCTCGGGCTGCCCCTCAACCTCGCCACCATGCTCATGGGCGCCCTCGCCATCGGTGTTGGCGACTACGCCATCCACCTCACCGTGCGCTACATGGAGGAGCGCCGGCACGGCCGCGACCCGGAGCAGGCCGTCATGCACACCCTCTACAGCACGGGCAGGCAAATCCTCTTCACGGCCCTCACGCTCGGCGCCGGCTTCGGCGCTCTAGCCTTCGCCAGCTTCGTCCCCGTCGCCACCCTCGGCCGGCTCATGCTGCTCACCGTCGGCCTCGTCGGAGTGGCAACCCTCACCCTCCTGCCTGCCGCCAGCCTCAGGTTCCTGCGCAACCCTCACGCTCGCGTCCACCTCTCCAAGGAGTTGACCCATGAAGAAGCCTGAACTCCGCAGCTTCGCGCGGACCACCCTCGCGCTGGTCTTGGTACTCGCTACCGTCGGCCTCGGCTCTGCCCAGAGATACGCGGACGCCGCTGCCCTCACGACCGCCATCGATGCCCGTCCCGAGCCCACCACCAGCCAGGCCACCCTCACCATGACCATCACGACCGCCGATGGGCAGACGCTCACGCGTGAGATGCAGACGTGGAGTGAGGGCACCACTAAGCGCATCATCAAGTTCACGGCGCCCGCAGACATCAAGGGCTCGGGCTTCCTGACCCTCACGGCCGCCGACGGCAGCGAGGAGAAGCTCGTCTACCTACCCGCGCTCGATCGCGTGCGGCGCATCGCCGGCGGGCAGCAGGGCGACTCGTTCTTCGGTTCCGACTTCACCTACGAGGACATCACTGGCCTCGACCAGGCCGACTACACCCACGAGCTGCTCGGGGTGAGGGACGGTCCGACGTACGTGGTCGAGGCCGTCCCGACACCCGCGAGCGGTTCGAGCTACGAGCGCCTCGTCATCGAGGTGCCCGAGGCCACGCTGGTGCCGCAACGCGTCGAGTACTACCGGGCGGGCGAGCTCGTGAAGGTCCTCACCGTCGCTGGCCTCGCCGAGGTGGCCGGGTACACCGTGGCCACCGAGCGGCGCATGGAGAGCGTGCGAGACGGCAAGGCGACCACCGTCACCGTCATCACCCAGTCGAACCTCGTGCTCGACGAGGCGCTCCCGGCCGACCTCTTCACCGAGCGCTTCCTGAGGCGCTGACGTGCGCGCTGCCACCATCGCACGCAGGGTGCTGACGGCTGCGTTCATCCTGGCGCCGACCTGGGCCGTCGGCACCGTGCGCGCCGAGGCGCCGCAGCTGAGCGGGCGCGCGTCGGCCCTGTTCGGCGTCGCGGTCGACGGCGGTCTGAGCGTAGCCGCCGCCGACTTGGAACTGCGGCTCCAAGGAGAGGTGGGTTCCGGCTTCTTCCCCGACGCCGCCTACACGGCCGCCATCCAGGCGGGCTACGACGCGGCGACGGGCACCACTCGCTTCGAGCTCGACGAGGCGCATGTCACCCTCTACTTCACCGATGTCGACATCACGGTCGGCAAGCAGCGCAGGGCGTGGGGCTCGACGGACGGCGTGAACCCAGTCGACGTGCTCAACCCCCGCGACCTCACGTTCCCACCCGATAGCGAGAAGATCGCCGTGCCGATGCTGTACGGCTCCGTTCACGCGGGTGACGCGCGCGTGCAGCTCGCGGTTGTGCCGCTCTTCACCCCCTCCAGTGAGCCGGGCACGGCGTGGCGCACCGCCCCGACACCGACCCTACCGCCTGGCGCGACGGTCGTCGGGGTGCTACCGCCCGAGGTACACGTGCCCACGGCCGAGCTCGGCAACGTGCAGTTCGGCGCGCGCGCCACGTTAGCGGCTGGCGCGTTCGACGTGAGCGCCACGTACTTCACCGGTTTCCGCACCGAGCCGACGGCGAGCGCGCGTCTGGTGCCGACCGGCACCCCCGGCCAGTTCCACCTCCAGCCGGTGATCCGTTACGACCGCATGCAGCTGGTGGGGGTCGACTTCTCCGGCGCCATCGGTCCGGTGGTGGTGCGCGGCGAGGCGGCCTACGAGTTCACCGCCGATGCGGACGGCACCGACCCGGCGGTGGGCAACCATTCGCTGCAAGCAGTGCTGGGCGGGGAGTACCTCATCCCCGGCGGCCCGCGGGTAGTGCTGCAGGGCGTGCTCGACTACACCGCTCCCGACGCTGGTGGAGAGGCCGACCCGACCTTCAAGACCATGACCGTGCTCGCGTACCAGTCGGATGCACGCACGAGCTTCGACCTCGTTTGGTTACAGAGCTTGGACGGCAGTGGCCTGATTGTGCCGGGCGTGGCGTACACGTTCGCGGACGGGGTGACGGGCGAGGCGAAGGCCTACGTTTTCTACGGCGGCGCGGGCACCGAGTTCGGTGGCTGGCGGAACAACAGTCAGCTGCGGGTGGCGGTGGCTTACTCCTTCTGACCATCGACCGGGGTCGCCGGCTGTCGGTAGCTACCCGGACGGCCGGCGTTAACCCCCGCCTAACCGTGCCGTCGCAACCTATGCCGCAAGGAGGGTTCGACATGACACGACGCACTTTGATCATCGCCAGTCTCGCCGCCGCGGTGGCCTTCGCAGGAGGTAACACGCTCATGGGCGCCATGCGGCCCGGCACGGCGTCCGGCCCGGCGAGTGACCAGTCCACCGACCCGACCAAGGTCGTCGCTACCCCGGGGTCCGCCCTCGTACCCGTGAACGGTGGTGAGGATGGGTGGATGCTGGTTGGTCCGGATGGAACGGTGCTCGCCGGGCCAGACGGTAGGCCACCGGCGACCCCCAATGTCCTCGACGCGGGGGCGGTGGTCGGGATCGCCGCCGCGTTCGACCCTGCCGTCCGAACTGGACGCGACACGCGGGACGGGCGGGGAAGCGACTGCGATGAGCCGGACCGCAGGCACGATGACGACGATCACGACGACGATTACGACGATCACGACGACGATCATGACCGGGAAGGCTTGCGCTACCGGGTCACCGGCAGCCGGCCCGCGACGACCCTGGTGCGGAGCGAGCGATGAACCCCAAGCCTCGCCGCCCGAAGTTCGACAAGACGGCCTCGACGACCTGGCTGCTGGCGGTGTTGATCGGGTTGGGCGCGGGTGCGACGCTGCGCTTCGCGATGGACGACCGCGACGGGGCGGTAGCCGCGCGCTTGACGAGCGGGGAACGTCCCCCGCTCGCGGCTGCCGGGACGAGCGTGCGCGTCGTGGTCGTGGACCCGAGCGGCCGTGTGATCGGCACCTACGACGGCTCGGACCTCGCCCCTCACGCAACCGTCGCGCCGGCCGCTACAGGGGCAACGTTGCGCCGCGGTGAGTCGCGTTCCGCCGTAGCCGGCACGCGAGCGTCATGACAGCGCACTTCCCCTCGCTCGGCCCACGCCCAAGTCACACCGGCGGCCGCCAGCGCCCCGCCCCCCCGCCGTCTACCGTGCGCGTCGAGTTCAGCGGCATGGGCACGACGATCGCGGTGCAAGCACCCGAAGCGCGGCGCCTGGCGACCGAGCTGCGCCGCCTCGAGGCGCTACTCACGCGTTTCGACCCCGCCGGGGGTGTCGCGGGCCTGAACCGCACCGGGCGGCTGCGCGACCCGGCGCCTGAACTCCTGGCGGCCGTCCGCTGGGCCGTGGAGGCGTGCCACTTGACGGACGGCCTGGTCACGCCGCTGGTGGGGCGCTCCCTCGAGTGGCACGGCTACTCCGGGAGTTGGAGCGAGGGCGTCGACTGGCAGGCTCGGGAGGGCAAGCCACCACCCGTGCCGCCTATCGAGCAGCTCGTGGTGTCTGCCGACGAGATCGTCCTGCCGCCGGGCGCGGCCCTCGACTTGGGCGGCACCGCCAAGTCGTGGGCCGTGCAGCGCGTGGCCACAGGACTCGACCGGGTCGTGATCGACGCCGGCGGCGACGTACTCATCCGCTCCGCCGCGCCGAGCCGAGTGAACGTCATGGGCGCCGCCGAGCCTTGGCACCTCGAGCTGCCCCCCGGCGCCTGGGCGGTAGCCACCTCGAGTGTGGCGCGCCGCGCTTGGCGTGGTGGTCATCACCTCATCGACCCGCGCACCGGCAGGCCCGTGCGTGGACGGTGGACGCAGGCCACGGTGGTCGGCCGCTCGCTCGCCCTGGCCGAGCTGGCCACGAAACTGCTGCTCCTGGGCGTGCCCGTCCCGGAGACGCTCCAGGTCGAGCAGGCCTGGGTCGTCGACCGGGACGGCACCCTCCGGTGACGAGCGTGACTGGACCGTTCTCGTGACCACTACCACCAGCGCCTCCCGCCTGAACCGTTACCTGGTGTGGCTGCCGCTCGCGGCCCTGAGCCTCTACTGGCTTCTGGCCTACGCCGGACTGGCACCCGGCGAGTGGACCTGGGGGTTCCTCCGCCTCACGGGCGTGATCGGCTACGCGCTCCTGGCCCTGAGCGTGGCGAGCGGCGCTCTCCTGGCCGCGCGTTTCGCGCCACCCGCCTGGCTGGCCAAGCCGCTGCAGTACGGGTGGCACGGTCTGACGGCCGGGAGCGGTCTGGCACTGGTCGGCATCCACGTGGCGCTGTCGCTCGTGAGCGCGCACTACCCGCAGTCGCTGGACGGTGTGCTCGTGCCGGGGCTCGCCACGTTCTCGCCCTTCGCCATGGGTCTCGGCACGATCGGCACTTACTTGCTCCTCGCGCCGTACCTGAGCTTCGCCGGGCGCAGGGTCTTGAGCGGTCGCTGGGTGAAGGTGTTCCACCTGTTCGCCTACCCCGGGTTCGCTGCTGGCACGTTGCATGGGATGCTGATAGGCAGCGACCGACTCGCGTGGCTCTACCTTGCAGGGCTGGCGTTGGTTGCGTTCACCGTCTCGGTGCGGCTCGCGGAGGGGCGGTGCCCGAGGCTGGAGGCCGGAGCGCATGAGGCTGCTGGTCATCGAGGATGACCCGCGTATAGGCGCCCCCCTCGTCGAGGCCTTGGAGGAGGGTGGTCACCGAGTCGCATGGGTCCAAGACGGCCCTGGTGGGCTCGCGGAGGCCCGCGCGGGGGAGTTCGACGCGTTGATCCTGGACGTGATGCTGCCGGGCCTGGACGGTTTCGACGTGGCGCGGACCTTGCGCAGTGAAGGCGTCGCCTCCCCGATCCTGTTCTTGAGCGCGCGGGGCGAGCTGACCGACCGGGTTACGGGCCTCGACCTCGGCGGTGACGCTTACCTGGTCAAGCCGTTCGCCCTGGCCGAGCTGAAGGCGACGCTACGGGCATTGGTGCGGCGCGGCAACGAGCTGGCTCCTGAGCGCATCGGGTTCGGTAGCGGGCGCGGCGAACTCCTCGCCGGTGAGCGCCGCGTTCTGTGGGACGGTCACGAGGTGGCGCTCACCGGGCGTGAGTACGACGTGCTCGAGGCTCTGCTGCGCGCGCCCGAGCGGTGGTTCACGCGCCAGGAGCTGCTCGACCGCGTCTGGGGCCCCGACTTCTTCGGGGAGCCCCGGGTGGTGGACGTGTACGTCAGGTACTTGCGGCAGAAGCTGGCGGACTCGGTGATCGAGAGTATGCGGGGCAGGGGGTACCGAGCCTCATGAGGGTGCGCCTCCTCGCACGGCTTCGGCGTCCGAACCTCCACCGCCGCCTGGCGGTCGCCCTGCTGGCGCAGACGGTCGTGGTGCTCCTCGTCACGGCCTTGGCCCTGTTCCTCGTGCTGCGCCAGTTCCTCGAGGTGGGTGAGGCACAGCGCCTCGAGCGCCTCGTTGGTCAGGTGAGTGTCCACGTGGCCAGCGATAAACATGACGTACTCGAGTTCGACCACGACTTTCCGGATGACGTACATGTGCGCCTGCTGCACCAGGGCGTGGTGCTCGCGGCGACGCCCGGCTTCCCGCCGATCCCCGTCGATTCGAGCCTCGGGCGCTCGAGGTCGGCGCAACACCAGGTGCTGACGCGCGAGTTGCGCGAGGACGGCGTGCGCTACACGCTGCAGCTGGCGGGCGACCCCACAGGTACCCAGCTGGCGCTCCGCGCTTACGTGATGGCGCTGGCCGTCATCGTGCCGGTCGCCGCCGTCCTCGTGGCGCTGCTCAGCAACCTACTTGCCGCCAACATGCTGACTCCCGTTGCCCGCCTCGAGCGCGCCGCAGCGGCCATCTCCAGCTCCCGTGAGCTGCGCACGCCGATCCAGGGTGTAGACGCTACCGACGAGCTGGGGCGACTCGCCAACACGTTGCAGGCGGCATTCGGGCGCTTGGCGGACGGGATGGACCGGGAGGTCGCCTTCTTGCGGGCCGCGGCGCACGACCTCCGGTCCCCCCTCACCGCGCTCAAGACGAGGGTAGAAGGCGTGTTGGCGAACAGGCGCGACGCGAGCGCCTATCGCGCAGCCCTGGTCGAGATCGGGCTCGATGTCGACGGGATGGTGCGACTCGTCAACCACTTGCTCATGCTGGCCAACGACGGGGCGCCGAACGACCTCCGGAGGCTGGACCTCGTGAGCGTGGCGGGAGAGGCAGTCGACTCGGCTCGCGCGGCCCGTCCTGGCGTGTTCCTAACGACCTCGTTCGCCCCGGATACCCCGGAGGTTGCAGGCGACGCGACGCTACTGGCCCAACTACTCGGCAACCTACTTGACAACGCGGCTCACCACGGCGGCGGCGCGCCGACCCACGTGAGTACCTGGCGGTCCCCTGAGGGTGGAGCTGTGCTGTGCGTAAGCGACGAGGGTCCTGGCATCGACGAGGCCAGTCTGCCCAGGGCGGCCGAACCCTTCTTCCGGACCGACTCGGCGCGCACGCGCGCCGGGAGAGGCGGCCCTACGGGAAGCGGCTTGGGGCTCGCGATAGTGAAGCGCATCGTGGAGTGGCACGACGCGCGGTGGGAGCTGAACAGCGCCCCAGGTTCGGGACTCGTCGTGACGGTGAGATTCCCGGCGCCGCTCGGTTGAGGAGCGCCCCCCTTGAACTCACTTGACAACCGCACGTCGCCCCCCTAACCTTGACCCAAGCATAGTAAGTAACCTGGCCTTACTAACCGACCGGTCTCGTGAGGCCCCGCCTAGGGAGGTGACGAGGAACAGCGACTTGCGACAGTGGCCTGCTCGGAAGGCCGAGCGGCTCAAGGCGACGAACGGGCCTGCCAAGTAACGAGCAGGACCCAGGTACGCTGAACGAAGACCGTGGAGGCAAGCATGAAGAAGAAGTTCCTGATGCTGATCGCGTTGGCCGGGCTGCTACTCGGCACCGTCAACGCGCAGCGCTCGCTCGAGATCTACATCACCGGCCTGACGGACGACACGCTCAACTGGTTCCGCGGCACGGCCTTCCCCGAGTTCCAGAAGACCCACCCGGACGTAACGCTCGACATCCTGACGGGCGGCTGGGGCGACTTCGACGCGGCCGTGGCCGGCTGGATCACGACTGGCGACGGCCCCGACATCGTCTACCTCGGCTCCGAGTACGCGGCCACGTTCGGCTCGCTGCTCGCCGACCTCGACCCGTACCTCGCGGACTGGAGCGAGCTCGGCGAGTTCCTGCCCGCCGCCCTCGACGTCGCCAAGTTCGACGGCCACATGGTCGGCCTCCCGCTCCTCATGAGCCCGCGCCCCATGTTCTTCCGCCCGGACCTCGCGGCTGACGCCGGCGCCATCCCGCCTCTCACGTTCGCCGACTCCGTCGCGTTCGTGGCGGCCAACTCCGGCGTCGAGAACAACGCCATGACGAAGATGGGCTTCATGGACATCGGCGGCGGCCTGTTCGACGCCCAGGAGTTCATCGCCTACATCTGGAGCGCGGGCGGCGAGCTCTACAACGCCGACGGCAGCAGCGCCTTCGACAGCGCGGCGACGGCCGAGGCCCTCAAGTTCATGTACGACAGGCGCCGTGCCGTGCTCCCCACCGAGCTGACGGCCGGCCTGCCGCCCATCAGCGGCTACCCCATCGCCTCCGGCCTCGTGGTCAGCGGCATCTTCCCGATGTGGAACATGCCCCCGACGAGCGACCCGCTCTGGGAGAACATCGTCATCGGCCCGTACCCGGCCGGCGAGAACGGCCAGCCGCTCATCCAGGTCTTCACCGACTGGCTCTCCGTCCCCGCCTACGCCAAGGACAAGGAACTCGCCGTCGACTTCCTGAAGTTCATCGGCAGCCGTGACAACGCCATCGCCCTCAGCAACGTCGCGGGCTTCACGCCCGTGCGCACGGACGCGTGGGAAGCGCTGCGCGCCAACCCCGTCTGGAACAGCATGCTCGACGCCGCCGTCGACTACGGCCGCGCCTTCTCCGACATCCGCGCCAGTGCGGAGCTCCGCCCGCTCATCGTCGAGCAGGTGAGCATGTACCTGTCCGACCAACAGAGCCTCGAGGACACGCAGAACGCCCTCAAGGAGGAGTACGACTCCATCCTCGAGGACAACGGCTACCTCTAGGTCCTAGGCCTCACGGGGCCGCCGTGCACGCAGCTAGCCGGCGGCCCCGCCCTATCTTCCTGACGAGGACGAACCGCGCGTGGACCCCGCAGTCGTAGCCAGACTCCACAACTTCTACTGGTCGCTCGGCACGGTGGCGTTCATCGTCGTCGGGAGCTACCTGGTCGGCCGCCTCGCCCAAGGGGTCGCCGGCGCGCGCGGCGCCGGGGTCCTGCAGCGGCGCCGCGTCTTCTGGGGCTACGCGCTCGTCTCGCCGTGGCTGATCGGCTTCGTCATCTTCGTGGTCGGGCCGGCGCTCCTATCTCTCTACTACTCGTTCACCGATTACAAGCTCGGGCGCTCGATCGAGTGGATCGGCCTCGAGAACTACAAGACCCTGCTCGGCGGGCTCGGCGCGCAAGGGCGCCGCTTCATGCAGGCCATGTACAACTCCTTCTATTACGCGCTCGTCGGCGTGCCCCTGCAGATCGGCACCGCGCTCGCCATGGCGGTCATGGTCGCGCAGCCCCTCAGGGGCATGCCGTTCTTCCGGCTCGTGTTCTATATGCCGGTCATCCTGGCTGGCGGCCCCGCCATCCTGCTTGCGTGGCGCTACATGCTCGCGAGCAACGGCGGCTTCATCAACGTGTCGCTGCAGCGCTTCGCCGAGCTCATCCCGCCGTTCGGCTGGCTCTACCGCTCGTTCATCTTCGCCGTCGAGAGCTTCAACGCCTTCTTCATCGGCGTCACGCGGTCCGATCCCGTCGGTCCCCTCATGTACGTCCTGCCGGCGTTGCTGGGCGTCCTGGTATGCGCGGCGCTCGCGTTCGGCAGCGCCGAGGCCACCAGGCGTCAGGTCGCCCGCACGGTCGTGGAGGTCCTCGGCGCCATCCTGGTCGTGGTCCTCGGCGTGCGGGCCATAACGGGCGGGAGCTTCGTGCCGCACGTGCTCGAGCGGCTCGGCACCTTCACGGACCTCCTGACGCAGCGTACGAGCGTGCGCGAGGCCGGCAGCCTCGACTACCTGCGCACCGGCTTCGCAGAGCACGCGGCCTCGCCCCTCTGGCTGCTCGGGCTGCTCGTCGCGGCCTGCGCGCTCGTGGGGTACACGCGCCTCGGCGACGGGGGCCGCAAATGGCTCTTCGGCGGCGTGGGCCTGCTCTTCGGCCTCCTCGCGCTCGGCTCCACCGTCGACGGGGTGAGGTACTTCCAGGCGTTCGACGCCGCGTCGGCCGCTGCCGGCACCGCCAACCACCACTTCTCGCTCTTCCGGCAGGTCGTCGCCCAGTTCCCGGACGCGAACCGCGTGCCGCTCTGGCTCTCCAGCGAGCTCTGGTCGAAGCCCTCGCTCGTGCTCATCACGATGTGGAGCTCGGGCGCGGGCATGCTCATCTTCCTCGCCGCGCTCAAGGGCGTGCCGAGGAGCATGTACGAGGCGGCCAGCGTGGACGGGGCCACCGGCTGGCAGAAGTTCTTCCGCATCACGCTGCCCATGATCTCGCCGGCCATGTTCTACAACGTCGTCATCGGGCTCATCGCCGCGCTGCAGACGTTTGAGTCCGTCTACATCATCCAGAACACGCAGACGGAGCAGAGCCTCGCGTCGGCCGCCTACTTCCTGTTCGTCCGTACCTTCAGGCAGTTGGAGATCGGCCAGGGCGCGGCCGCGAGCTGGATCCTCGCGGTGCTGATCGTGCTGCTCACGGTCGCGCAGTTCCGCTACAGCAGGTGGGTGCATTATGAGTGACGTCTCGGTAGTGAGCAAGGGCGGGAACGCCGCCACGGCCGCCGCGCACGCCGGCGGCGCGCCGGGCCAGGAGCGCAGGCGCGTCTTCTGGCGCCGCGGCGGGAAGGCGACGGCCGTCACGCTCTTCTACGCCGTGCTCATCGCGGCGTGCATCTTCTTCCTCTTCCCGGTCGCGTGGATGGGCGGCACGTCGCTCAAGACCATCGACGAGGTGAGCCAGGCGCAGCTCTCGCTCTTCCCCGAGACGCCCCAGTGGAGCAACTACACGAAGCAGTTGGGCGAGAGGAACTTCTACCGCGCGTACGGCAACAGCATCTACACCGTGCTGGTGGTGCTCCTTGGCACCGTGTCCAGCCTCACGGTGGTCGCCTTCGCCTTCAGCCGCCTGCAGTGGCCGGGCCGCAACGTCGTGTTCGCGCTCATGCTCGGCACGCTCATGCTCCCGGCGCAGGCGACGCTGGTTCCCCAGTACGTCCTCTTCTACGAGCTGGGCTGGTTGCGGACGTTCAACCCCATCACGTTGCCCGGCTTCTTCGCCGGGGGCGCGTCGCTCGTCTTCCTATTGCGCCAGTTCATGCTGACGCTCCCGCGCGAGCTGGACGAGTCCGCCGCCATCGACGGCGCCAACCCGCTCCAGATGCTGTGGCTCATCATCCTGCCGCTCTCGCGCCCCGCCATCGCGACGGTGACGGTCTTCCTCTTCGTCGGCCAGTGGAACAACCTCGTCCAGCCGCTCCTCTACCTGCAGAAGGCCGAGCTCTTCACCATGCCCATCTACGTGGCGCAGAAGAACAACCTGCAGGAGTCTCCCATCCCGTGGCACGACATCATGACGGCCAGCGTCCTGTTCGTGATCCCCGTCCTCGTCATCTTCATCCTCACGCAGCGTTACTTCACCGAGGGCATCGCCCTGACCGGTTCGAAAGGTTAGGCCCCATGGCTAGCAGGAGTGCCGCCCCGTGCATGGTCAGCTTCCGCGGCCACACGGCGCCGGAGTGGGTGCTGGACGCGCTGAGGCGCGGCTCCGTCGGCGCCGTCTGCCTCTTCAGGTACAACTTCGCCTCGCTCGAGCAGTTGCGGGCGCTGAACGTCTCGCTCATGGCCGCGGCTGCCGAGGGCGGGTTCCCGCCTCCCATCATCGGCGTAGATCAGGAGGGCGGCCAGCTCATGGCGGTCACGGGCGGCGCCACCGAGCTGCCAGGCAACATGGCGCTGGGGGCGGTGGCGGCGGGCTGCTCCGTGCCGACGGGGGAGGAAGCCGCTCGCGCCACCGGCGCGGTGCTTGGGGTGGAGCTCCTAGCGCTGGGCTGCAACATGAACTTCGCGCCGGTGCTGGACCTCGCCACCCGTCCAGGGAGCGACGTCATGGGGGTGCGGGTGTTCGGCTCCGACCCCGACCTGGCCGGCCGGCTCGGGGCTCAGCTCATCGTCGGCATGCAGTCGACGGGCGTCCTCGCCACCGCCAAACACTTCCCCGGCCACGGCGATACCCATCAGGACAGCCACCACGGCGCCCCAGTCATCGACGCACCGCTCGCCACCCTGGCGCGGCGCGAGCTGGTGCCGTTCCGCGCCGCCATCGCCGCTGGGGTTGCCGCCGTCATGACCTGCCACGCGTACTACCCGGCCATCGACCCCGACGCGGTCGGCACCCACTCGCGCGCGGTGCTCGGCGACCTTCTCCGCGGCGAGCTCGACTTCGACGGGCTCGTCATCACCGACGCCCTCGACATGCACGCCTTCGGCGCCATGTCGGGGGTGGAACGGGCCCGTCGCGCCGTCGCCGCGGGCGCGGACCTGGCCCTCCTCGGGCACCTGGAAGGCCAGGCGGAGATCGTCGCGAGCCTCCTCGGCAGTGCCGACGCTGCGAGCTCGGCTCGCGTCATGGCGGTCCGCGAGCGCCTGCCGCGCGAGCTGCCGCCGCTCGCGGTCATCGGCTCCGAACTCCACCGCGAGGTGGCCCGCGCCACCGCCGAGGCGGCCGTCACGGCCGTGCGCGGCGAGCCGCGCCTCGCGTCCCTCGACTCCGTCCTGGTCGTGAGCGTCGATGCGGGCGACCTCACCCCCGCCGAGACCACCTCGGGGCAAGAGCTGGGGCTGGCGGACGCGCTGCGCGCGCACGTCGCTGAGGTCACGGAGGTGCGCGTCCCGCGCGGGGCGAACGCGGGCGAGATCGACGCCGCCGTGGCACGCGTGGCCCGGTGGCGTGGTGCTCGCGCCGCCGCCGGCGAGCCGGGCGAGGTCGTCGTCGCCACGGTCAACGCCTCCGGCGACGAGGCGCAGCTCGCGCTCCTGCGGCGCCTAGCCGCGCTCGGGGCCGACCCGGTGCTCGTCGCCA